>JAKPNJ010000038.1 GCA_029548445.1 Bacillota bacterium
GTTGATCTCGTCGGCCAGGAGGACCTGGGTCATGGCGGCGCCGGGATGGTACTCCCGCCGGCCGGTCTGCAGGTCGAAGAGGTGGAAGCCCGTAATGTCCGAGGGCAGGACATCGGGGGTGAACTGCAGGCGCCGGAATTCCAGTTCCAGGGACCGGGCGAAGGACTGGGCCAGGGTGGTCTTCCCGACGCCGGGCACATCCTCGATCAGGACATGGCCGCCGGCGACCAGGGCGACCAGCAGGCCCTCGACGGCCTTCCGCTTGCCGACCAGCGCCCGTTCCACATTGGCCGATATGGCTTCCAGCAATGCTCCATGGTCCATTCCGTTCCTCCCCGATGGAACCTGCGCCGGCGGTCCCTATTCGCCGAGAGCCCGTTCCTTCAGCTCCTCGCGACGTTTCCGATACAGGATGACCGGCCCGTCTCCCGTGAGCAGCTTCTCGCCGCCCCGCAGGGACGAGGCTTTCGGCCGCTGGGTGATCACCACCCGTCGGTCCTGCCGCTCGATGGTCCGGTTCCCGAATCGGCCGAACCAGGCGACCAGGGCGTCCAGGGGGCGGAACCCGGTGGCCCGGCAATAGAACCGGATGTACAGGATCGTATTCTCGTCGTCCACCGGGGCGAAGTAGATCACGACCCGGATCCGGTCGCTGATGTGGTTCATCCAGACATTGGGGAAGCGGAACGCCAGGTAGAGGTCCGGCGAGACGGCGCACTGCTGCGGCGGCCTCGGGGCCTGGCCCCGGTCCACGTCGTTGTCGGCGGAGGTCCGGAGCTCCCCGTCGACGAATTCCGCCCGGGGTCCGTTGACCAGGGTCCGGTTGCCCCGGCCGATGGTGTTGTGGTGGACGAAGGGCAGGTGGATCACGTCCAGCTGGTTCTCGATGGCCCGGGAGTAATGGGTCGGCCAGGGATCGGCGATCTCGCTGTAGACGGTACCCGGTGCCAGGCGGTCGTCGAAGAAGGGCGGGTCCCCCTCGGCCTTCGCCGGGTCGCCGTACCAGAGATAGAGGATGCCATGGGCCTCCCGCACGGCGAAGGACTGGACGTTATAGCGGCTCATGTCCGCGGTATCGGCCCGGCCGTTGGCGGGAATGAACCGGCAGCGCCCCGCGGTGTCGAACCGGATCCCGTGGAAGGGACACCGGACACAATCCCCGTCGAGCTCCCCCGCACTCAGGGCCGCTCCCCGGTGGGAGCACCGGTCGACGACGCACCCGGGCTCGCCCCGGCCGTTCCGGAACAGGACCAGGTCCAGGCCCAGCCGCCGCACGGCCAGGAGCTTCCCGGGACGCAGCAGCCGGGAGGGCAGGATGGCGTACCACTGGTTGCGGATCATGGGGCCTCCTTCCGGCAGAGGCACACCCGTACCCGCCGAAGTCCTATGCAATCAGTGTAGCCATTCCGCCGGGTCCTGCCAAGGGACGAAGAACGCCTGCTCCCGGCCGGCCGACAGGGAGCGGCCCTGCTGTCGCCAGGGCGGCATCGGCAAGGGGTCCGCGTGTCGTCCGGATGGGTTCCGGTTCCCCGTTCGGGATCGCTCAGTCCAGCAGGGCGATGGCCTCGATTTCCACCAGCACGTCCTTGGGAATTCGCGCGACCTGGATGCAGGACCGCGCCGGATAGGGCGGCTGGAAGAATTCTCCGTAGACTTCGTTCATGACGGCGAAGTCGTTCATGTCCTTGAGGAAGACCGTGGTCTTCACCACATGGTCCATATCGGTTCCGGCCGCCTCCAGGATCAGTCTCAGGTTGTCGAAGGCCCGTTTCGCCTGGAGCCGGATCCCGTAGTCGACGATCCGGCCGGTTTCGGCATCGATCGGCAGCTGGCCCGACACGAAGACCATCCGATCCACCACGAGGGCCTGGGAGTAGGGGCCGGCGGCCCCCGGGGCCCTGTCCGTCCGAACCTGTATCCGTTGCATGGCCCTTCCTTTCCGGGCCGGCCGGCAACCCGACTGCGGCACCCGGGCGTCCGATCCCGGCCGGTGTTCCGATGGCCCCATTCTACTTCTTTCCGAATCCCGTGTCCATTTTTCGGCAATTTGCGGGAAGATACCCGTCATGGTACCCCGGCGCCATCCATGCTATCCTGTGGGCATCGGGAAGCCCGGTCCGGACCGGCCCGGTCCTGGCCGCATATCCCTTCAAGGAGACGCCGACGCCATGCCCGCCAGTCCTCCCCCATCACCCGCCCTGGAAGGCGGCCTTGTCGTCTGTCCGCCCGACTGGCGGGTGGACGAGCCCCAGGGAGCCCCCTTCTCGAGGATCTATTTTGTAACCGGCGGATCCGTAACCTATCGGGACGGGGACCGAAACGTCCGGCTGCCTGTCGGCTCCCTCTGCCTCTTCCCGACCCATGTCCCCTACTCCCTCCGCCAGGATCCGGTCCACCCCCTCCGCTGCCTCTGGTTCCACCGGGATCTCTTTCCCCTGGCCCTTCGCCGGTTCCTGGCCGTACCGGTGCCGGACCGGGGGCTCCTGCGCTCCCTGCTGGACGCCCTGGCGGAAGGAGTCCGGGCCAGCCGGGATCCCCGGATCCTCCTCCACCTGCTGGAGGCCCTGGTCCTGGAGATCCGGGCCCAGGCTCCCGATGCCCTGGTACCCGTTTCCGACCAGGGAGTCCTGGCCGCCGCAGCCCATCTCCAGGACCACCTGGATACTCCCCTGTCCAACGGGGACCTGGCCCGCCTGGCCGGTTACCATCCCGACCACCTGGTTCGGCTGTTCCGGAACCGCCTGGGCACGACGCCCCATCGGTATCATCTCCAGCTGCGCCTGCGGCGGGCCGCCCACCTCCTGACGGAAGGGGCGTCTCTCGCCGATACGGCCGCCCGATGCGGTTTCGGGGACGCCAAGGCGTTCGGCCGCGCTTTTCTCCGCCAATACGGGCTGCCGCCTTCCCGGTACCGCCGGGAACGGCGAAGCCTCCCGTAAATGTCGGTATTTGGGGAATCCGTCCCGTTTTTCGGACTTGAACCGAAGTCATCCTGACATATCCTGAAAGAGAATCACAGGATCCGCCGGCGTCCCGCAGGGCGTCCGGCCGTGTCGGAAACGGGGAGTGCAAAATGGAATTGTCGCAAACAGAGCGGGACACCCTGAGATCCCTGGCGCAGCAGGTCGCGGAGATCGCCCATCTCCCCGTCCAGGACGAGACCCGGCGGCTCTAGCGGTCCCTGAACGACCTGCACATGGAACGGCCCATGGTCCTGCTGGACCAGTTCCCCTGGCACGAGCTGGACCCGGACGGCGAGCTGGTCCTCTCGGTCCAGGATCCCTACTGGCGCAACGTGGAGGACGCCTTGCGGAAGCTTCTGTTCCGCTGGCGCCACTTCCCGGCCGACCTGGTGGTCGAGCCCCGGATCGACCTGCCGAAGCTGGCCTGGCACAGCGGGTTCGGCCTCTCCCTGGACGAGGACATCGCCGTCACGGACAAGGCCAACGACGTGGTCGGCCACGGGTACCACCGGGTTCTCTCGACGGACGGGGATATCGCCCGGATCGCCTTCCCGACGGTCCACTACGACGCCGACGGAACCGAACGGATCCGGGCCCAGGGCGAGGCGCTCTTCGACGGCATCCTGCCGGTCCATATGACGGGATTCCTGACCTATTTCCAGCTTTGGGACTTCCTGACCATGTGGCTGTCGCCGGAAGGCGTCCTCTATGACCTGGCCGACCGGCCGGAGTTCATCCACGCCATCATGGAGCGGTTGACCCAGGCCAACCTGGCCCTGCTGGACCAGCTCGAGAGCCTGGGGGTGCTGGAGCCCGCCCAGACTGCCGTCCACTGCTCCCATGCCTATACCGACGAGCTGCCGGCCCCCGGATTCGATCCGGCGAAGCCCCGGGCGAAGGACTGCTGGACCTTCGGCATGGCCCAGATTTTCGGGTCCGTGAGCCCGGAGATGCACAAGGAGTTCGAGGCCGACTATGTCCGCCGGATCTTCGAGCGCTTCGGCAAGGTTTATTACGGCTGCTGCGAGCCCCTCCACGACCGGATCGAGCTGGTCCGGACCCTGCCCAATGTCCGGAAAATCTCGATCTCGCCCTGGTGCGACGTGGACATCGCGGCCGAGAAAATCGGCCGGGACTTCGTCGCGTCCCGCAAGCCCTCCCCGGCCTACCTGGCCCCGGATTCGCCCGACTGGGATTCCGTGGAGGCAGAGGTGCGACACACCCTGGCGGCCTGCCGCCGGACCGGCACCCCGGTGGAATTCATCCTGAAGGACATCAGCACGGTCCGTTACCAGCCCCAGCGGCTGGTGGAATGGGAGCGTCGGGTCATGGCCCTGGTGCGGAGCTTCTAGCGTCCCGGATCGGCCGCTCCCTCCCCGCTGTCAGCCGCCCTTTCCCCGTCTCCGGCCGACCAGGCTGCCACGGCTTCCAGCTCCTGCCCCAGGGCGTGGTCCCGGTCCTCCGGCGCCGACCAGGTCCCGGGGAGGCCCCGGGCCCGGGCTGTCTCCTCGAAATGGCGCATGGCGATCCCGACATCGTTCCGCTGGAGGTCATAGGGAATGGCGGGGTAGCCTTTTGTCCGCTGGAGAAGGAACACGAACCGGTCCCCGCTCCGGACGACCCGCCAGGGCTGGCGATTGGAGGCCGACGGCCCCAACCGGACCATCTCCAGGGGAATCGCGAAGGGGCCGGCCGCTTCCGGAGTCAACGGAACGAGTCCTGCCGACACGCCGGTATCGGGCAAGTCGAAAAACAGTTCCTCCCAAGTCTTCCTTCCGTCGGATCCGGCCAGGGTCCGGAAGAGGGAGTCGGTCAGCCGGCGCCTCTCCCGGGGCCATCCCACCGGCGAGACGACAGGAATGCCTTCCGTCTCGGATAATGCAAGCCGCCCGCGCAGGGCCTGTCGGTCGAAGGTGCCCCCCAGCCAGCAAGTTCCGAGTCCCAGGCCGGTGGCGAAGAGGAGGAGGGCCTCGAACTGGGAGCCGAACAGTTCGATTCGGGATTCGCGGCGGTCCAGGACGCCCACGAGGAAATCCCGGGCCCCGCCGATGACACCGTAGGTCCCGATCCGGATACTCGTGCCGGAGCCGGTCTCCGTTTCATCCGCGACTCCTTTCCCGCTCTCGTCGCCGCCCAGGCCCGACGTCAGCAGGAACCGGGACCGGATCGGGTTGTCCCGTACAAGTTCCGCAAGGAAGGCCTGGATCCGGTCCCTTTCATTCGGGCCCAGGGATCGGCCGTCGAAGGACCGGCAGGAGCGCCGCTCCCGGATCAGGGATTCGATGGGTTTCGGATATGTCATGGAGACCACCTCCTCCCCGGATTGTAGCATGTCCGACAGGCAACACGCCCCCAGATGGTTCCGGGGGCGTGCTTTGACGAATTGGCAGGAAGCCGGGGGACGGGACGGCTATCGACTCCGTCTTTTTCCGAGAGCCAGCGCCGCCTCGGCCAGGAGCGGCAGGGACAACAGGATGGCCGGCCAGGCCGGAGCATCCGCTGTGCCGGGATTCCCTTCTTCGACAGGATCTTCCTCTCCCGGTTCCCCGGTCGGCTCTCCCGTCGGCTCTCCCGTCGGCTCCACGGCATCGGCCAGGAGGCCAAGGAATCCCTCGGGCAGGGTGTCCAGATCGAACACCAGGGCGTCGCCCTCCCGGATAAAGGGGATTGGGGTCACGGTCCCGTCCTCCGAAACCAGCGCCGGGACCAGGCCTTCCAGGGCCCGGAACGCGTCCGGGATCATGTAGTGAACGTGGAGCGATCCTTCGGGCAGCACTTCCGCGGATCCGTGCAGGATCGCGAGGCCGGAGAGCGCCATCAGCCGCTTGTCCGGCATGCCGGCGGCCACATGGCCGGCCCCGGTTTCGAAGGGTCCGGAATCAACGGGGAACGGTTCCAGCGCCAGGCTCCACCGGCTATCGAAGCGGCCGCCGATCCAGGAGCCGCTGTCCGGATCGGGCAGCACGGTCACCTGCCAGCGGGCCCGAATCGTGACATCGCCTGCGATGGGGGTGGAAAAGTCGAACGGGGTCTCGAGATTCTCGTCCGCGAACCAGCCGTCGAATACCGCTCCGTCCCAGGTCGGTTCCCCGGGAATCGACACGAGGTCTCCTTCGGCGATCTCCCGGAAGGCGACGGGGCTGCCGCCCCGGCTGTCGAAGGTGGCAAGGTACAGGTCCCGGATGGTCAGGGTGCCGCCCACGAAAATGAGGCTGTAGTTCGAGGCCGCAACGCCGGACGGGACGATCCCGTACACGCCGGGTTCCTCGCCGGGCTCCCGGCCCAGCACCAGGCCTGTCACCAGGGAGTCGTCGTCGCCTTCCGCGAAGCCGTTATAGTGCACCGTCAGGTCGGGGTCGTCCTGGCCCAGGATCTTCGACAGGCTGTCCGCCGTGACGACAAGTTCCTTCGGGGACACCACCAGGGTTCTCTCCACCGGAACGGCCGCCGCATAGGTCTCGTTTCCCGGCTGCGTCGCCGTCAGGACCGTGGTGCCGGCCCCATGGATCCGGACCATGCCGTCCTCGACGGTGGCCACACCCGGTTCCGAGCTCGCGTACCCGACCGGCAGGCCCGACGTGGCCGTGGCCCCGACGGCGAAGTCTGTGTCCCCATAGGTCGCATCGGGCGGCATCGGGAAGTCGATGGACTGAAGAACCCGCGTCGTGAAGGTCCCGTCCTCTCCGTATGAAACCCCCTCCGAGTTCACGGCATAGGCCCGGACATGATACGTGACCCCGGGGTCCAGGCCGGTGAGGTCCACAGTGAATGACCCGGTCCCGCTGCCGGACGGAAAAACCAGGTCCAGAAGCGTCGGGTCGGGAGAGAGCCCCGCCACGATCCCCCGGTCCGTCACGGGCGATCCGCCATCGCTCGTGACATCCCCGGCAACACGGACGGATTCGGCCGTTACATCGGAGATGGTTCCCGTGGACACGGAGGGTGCCGAGACGGAAGGAGGAGGCGGCGGGCTGGCATCCGGGGGGATCGGGTCGAAGGGCATTCCGTCCTTCAGGGTGGTGCCCGGCTCCTTGTCGACGAAGAGATAGGGGCTGAGGATCGTGTCGTCCAGGTTGTAGACGACGAATCCCATCCGGTACGTTCCGGCCTTCGAGGCCCGGAGGCTCGCAGTTTGCCATCCGGTGCTGCCGTAGCTGCCGGTGGAGTAGCTGCCGGTCCCCAGGACCGTTGCCCCGAGGACACCGACCTGGGCGCGGTACCCATTGACCCAGGGAAGGTCCGTCGGTTCGTCCAGGTTGACCAGGGAGATGAAGGAGGCGTCGTTGAATGGTTCATAGTCCGTGGCGACATAGTTCCAGGACATGGTGAAGGCTTCCCCGGCCTCCAGCAGGAAGTCGGCGCAGATGTATGCGAAGTTCGTCATGCCGCCGCCGTGGGGAACCGGGTCCCCGGAGGAGGGATCATACCCCTGGGGCGGAAAAACGGAGGATAGGTAGTCCCGACTGTCCCCATCCAATCCGAGGGTGTCGGCGACGGCGGTGAAGACGCCCGGACTCCCGGATGGAACCAGGACCGCCATCCCGGTCTCATACGGATTCACGGTCCACTGGTACATTCCCGTGGGATAGAGTCCGCCAGTCCCGATGGATACACTCCCGTATGTTGTCCAGCCGTCCAGGCCGCTTTCGAAACCAGGGTTCGGGAACCCGAAGGCGTCGACAGGCCGGACCGGGAACAGGATCGATGCCAGCAGGAGCAGCAGGACCGCGGGAATCGCGGCCAGTCGGATGCGGCGACGGTCTGGAAGCGATCGGATCGTCATGGCGAAACCTCCCTGTTGATGGATGGCCCGGATGGGTCATGACAATCGTAACGGCCTGTCAGGAGCACATCAACCGACAGTTTGATTACATTTGTGCAACAACTCCCGTTCTCCGCCATCGCCCCTGCGTATATGGCCGTCTGATGCACTCGCCGGATTATCGCCGTGCTGATCCGCCCGGGAGGCCGATCGATGCTAACATTCGTCAAATCGAACAAATTCTGGCCGATTTTCATTGATTCCTATTGACAGATGCGAGGGATCTGTTATAATCAAGGCAGGCTCCAGGGAATACCGAAGAGGTACCATCGCCTGGTGGAGGGTCGCCTCGCGAGAGCGGGGAAAGCGGATAGCGGCTGACGGTGCGCGAAAGTGTATACGAGTCGCGAGTCGAGCAAATGAATATGGTGTACTTGATAGCCTAGATGGGGACTGCGGTCCAGATCAAAGCGACTCGAGGAATCAGGGTTCAAGCGCAAGGCTGATTATTCGCACCGAATAGGACTTCCACAGCAGGGTGGCCGCCCCGACAAGGGTTCGCTGGAGCCCTTTTTTTATGCTTTTTCGGGATATGTCGGAGCACGCCTCCCCGTCAGGGCACGGGACGCTCCATCTCGGCGATATAGGGCAGGTTCCGGCCCTGCTCCCGATCATCCATCCCATACCCCACCAGCCGGATTCCGGACACCCGGAAGCCGTAATAGGCCACCGGCACGTTGATCAGCTGCTGGTCGGGATTGACCAGGAGGGTGCAGACCCGGACGCTGGCCGGCCCCCGCATCTCCAGGTTCTGGACGAGGTAGGCGGTGGTCAGGCCGGTCCGGACGATGTCTTCGATCACCAGCACATGCCGGCCGGCGATGTCCAGGTCCAGGTCCTTCGTAATCCGGACAACCCCGGTCCGGTTGGTGGTATCGGGATAGCTGCCGATGGTGATGAAGTCCAGCTGGACGGGCATGTCGATGGCCCGGGACAGGTCGGCGAGAAAATACAGGGACCCCTTCAGGACGCAGACCAGCACCAGGTCCTGCCCGGCATAGTCCCGGGCGATCTCCCGGCCCATCTCGGCGATTCTCGCCTTCAGGACCTCTTCCGTGTAAACGATCCGCCGGATCTTCGGCTGGTTCATTCAGTCCCCTCCTGCGGATTTTCCCGGGAGACGGCCTGGGGCCCGGGTTGGGAGATTGCCTGGGGCGCGAATTGCCGGAACCGGTCAACCAGGGAATGGAAATCCCGCCGGTTGACGATCCGGACATTGACGCCCGGATACAGCTCCCGCAGCCGTTTCAGTTTCCGGTTCTTCATGGACATGTAGCGCTGGTTCATGGTGGTCAGTTCCAGGTAGGTATCGAACCGGGTCAGGTAGAAGTCCGGGCTGAAGGCCTGCGTCACGTTCCCCTCCGCGTCCCACTCCACCGGGAAGGTTTTGGGCTCGTACCGCCATTCGATCTGGTACATGTCCAGGATCCGGGCGAATTCGGCTTCCGCAGGATTCTTGAAGGCCGGGCGGTCTGCCGCGTGGTCCCGGGCGATGGCCTCGGCCTGCCCGTTCTCCCGGACCGGCGCAGGGCGGCGGAAGGTCCTTTCCTTCAGGAGGGCCTGGATCACGGCGACCCCTTCCGCCACAGTCAGGTCGGCGGTATTCAGGACCAGGTGGTACAGGGAGGCGTCGGCCAGGTCGGCATCGAACACGGCCTGGACGAACCGCCGGCTTCTCCGGTCCGACGTGGCGAGAATGCGGGCCGCCTCCTCGTCCGTCACATGATACTCCCGCCGGACCCGGGCGATGCGGACCTCCAGCGGGGCGACCACCCGGATATGGAGGGCCTCCGGATGGCAGGCAAACAGGACCTGGGACCCGAAGCCGACCAGGAGGACCGGATGGTTGGATATGTATTCATGGAGGCCATGCTCCAGGTGCTCGATGAAGGTCAGCCCGGCCAGGGAGGGGGCCAGGAAATGTTTCGCGCTTTCCCGCAGGAGATGGAGATCGGACGGCGTGGCCACTTCGGACAGGAAGCGGCGGACCAGGTCACTGCGGTTGATGGTCTCCCACCCCAGCCGGTCGGCCAGGGTCTCGATGATCTCGTTGCCCAGGCTGCCCATCTGCCTGGAAAAGGTCAGAATCGGCAACGGAGTGCCTCCTTGCGGCCGATCCGGCGGACAGGTCCGTCCATGATTTTCCCTGCGGAATCCCGATGATGGCCGTTTCGTATCATGTCCATTGTACCGCAAACTGGCCGGGACGGCACCGGGCAAGCGGAAGGCGCGTCAGGCGGAAAGGCGTAACCGGCTGAAAGGCGTATCAAGCGAAGGGCGACGGCCATAAGGATCGGGAGGAACCGGATCCTGCGAATGGGAATGATCTCACTTCCATTCCACGGGTTCCCTTTCGGTGATCCGGAAGGCCAGGGCCCCGACCTCCCAGGGCCCCAGCCGGAGGGATTCCCGGGGGGAGGCGTGCGTTCGTCCCCCGCTGAAGGACAGCCGTTCGATGTCCGCAGCCGGGAAGAGGAGTTCCAGGCCGGCCGTGGCCGGACGGTCGGCCTGGTTGGCGAAGAGGACCGCGCCGCATCCGGCGCTATGATGGATATGGATCTTGGCGATGACGGCCCCGTCGCCCGCAAGGCGGATGCCGTCCTCGTCCTCGAAGTCGCCGCAGGCGAGGGTATCGCCTAGCGCCTCCTTCAGTCCGGACAGGGACCGGAGATGGGCCTGGAATGCGGGAAAATCCGACAGGATGCCCACACCGCCCTCGATCTTGAGATCCAGCAGGATGCCATGGACAAAGCACAGGTTCGCCTCTCCGTATTCCAAGGCGTCGATCTCGCAGGAGAACCGCATCCACGGAACACTGTAGCGGACGACTTCCGGATGATCCAGCTGGTTCCAGTTCCAGAAGGCGTCGCAGTAGGAGGCGGCCAGGTCCGTGAATCCCTCGCCGACCATGACCCCCTCCGGATCCGTCTCGTGGAGATCCCTCCGGACGTCGCGGAGCAGCGCGGCCA
>JAKPNJ010000354.1 GCA_029548445.1 Bacillota bacterium
CCGAAGGGACCTGGCCTGCCGGCGGCTGATGGCGCGGTACCACCACCTGGCCCGGAACGGGGACAGCACCCTCTGGGAGGACTTCAACATCCTGGGGACCCGGAACCACGCCTGGACCGGGGCGCCGCTGACCCTGTTCTACCGGCATTTCCTGGGGATGCGCAGCGACGATTTCCTGCGGACGATCCTCTTCCGGCCCGACTTCTCCCTGTTCCGGCAGTACGACGTCACCCTGGACCTTCCCGATGGCCGCCTCTCATTGTCCCTGCGGCCAGGGAAGGCGGAGATCCGGAACACCAGTTCGTCCCGGGTCGTGGTGGAGGAGGCGTAGGGGAGCGGAAGACAGCCGGCGCATGGATGCGCCGGCTCACAACCCGGCGGGATCGATCCCGATCCAGTACCGGTTGACCAGGGTGCCCCGTCCGTCTGTGACCTGGTTCTCCAGGACCCCGCCGTTGCGCAGGATCACCCGCCTGGACGCCTCGTTGTCGGCGTCGCAGGTGACAAGGACTCTCGCGATTCCCATCCCGGCCAATTTTTCCAGCGCCAGGCGAAGAATCAGGCTGCCGAAGCCGTTTCCGCGATAGGCTGGGGCGATGCCATATCCCAGGTGTCCACCGACCGTGAAGTTGGCCGGCGTGAGGGCATGCCGGATGGCGACAGCCCCCAGGATCGTGCCGGCCTCATCTTTCATCAGGTAGAGCGTCTGGGGGACCTCGGCATCCGGATCGGTTCCATTCCCGATCGTCTCCAGGCGGTCCAGCCATTCGGCATAGCGGCCGTCGAAATCCCGAAGGAGCCCCGGATGCATCCTGCCTCCGGCGGCTTTCCATCCCATCACCATTTCGATGACGGCCGCCTCGTCGGCCTGGTCCGGCCTCACCAGGTGGCATGAAGGCTGCATGAAGACCTCCGACGGATCCGCGTCCTGTTGGGAATGCCCCGGTCCAGATCATTGTACCAGCCAGGACCTGCATGGGAACGAGTGTCTCTCCCGGACGCAACCCTCCGGCCGTCCGAATCCGCCCGCAACATGGCGCCGGTCCGGGCAGGCGGTCATGGATATGAAATTCTTCTCCACTCCACGGACGATATGCGGATCGAAATGCCGTATCTTGTCAGCGATCTAATCGGAGAGAAAAAATATATTAGATATTCATCGAAAATATATTGACAAGCGCGTTCGAAACTCATATCATGAGGCTGTACGATGAGAAGAGAGGTGACCGTCAATGTTGGATCGATACCAAATGGACCTGGCCGGTCCCCGTCGGGATGAGCTGGTGCAGTACTGCAAAATGGAGAACGTGTCGCTGGCGGACCTGACGAGGACAGAAGGACCCGGGAACACCCTGAAGCACAGGATCAAGTCGACGGTTTTCCATCTGCTGCAGATCGTGGACAAGGGGTTGCGGGTCATGATGGATCGGCTTTCTCCCGAGCTCGAACGCAAGAGCATGATGCAGGGACGGCTGTCATGAAGAAGGCAGCCGTCTCGCTTTCCGCCAACCCTGTGTTTGAAATGCTGGTATCGCTCAATCGCATCGCAGGCGGCGACCAGATGGAGCGCAATTATTTCGAGAACGCAGGGTACTCGCCGCATCCGCGGATGGTCGAAATCCTCCAGGAGATTACGAACAGCCTGTCGATGTTCTATCGGCAGGAGATCTCCTTTTTCTTCAGCAAACCCGTTTGTTCGCTGCTGTGGGAACTGGTCCTTTCCGAGGAGATTCGGGATGTCCGCCAACTGCCCGTGGCGTTCGCGGCGCTTTCGGACGATGAGGCGCTGAAGCACCTGCTGTGTGATGTCATGGAAGCCCTGTGCCAGCAGGAGGGGGAAGCCGGCCAGGACGGGCAGGAAGAATCGAATCCGCTTGCCGACCGGTTGGCCTTTGAGCAGCGGTTGGCCGACAGTGAAAGCCTCTCGCCGGAAGACAAGGAGAAGGCGCTGGAGATCCTGCGGTACCCCTCCGATGCCCGGCAGCGCCTGACCCGGTTGCTGGAACGCTACGCCCAGGTGTTCGCCCCGTATGTGGGGGAGCTGGACGAGCTGGACCAGGCCGAGGTGCTGAAAAGCAGCGAGGCCTGCCACGCGAATTTGGAGTCGTTCCTGACGAACTACCTGAAAATCAAAACCAATATCCTGGCCTCGGCCGTCCGCATCGACCTGGTTCCCAGTGCCTTTTCGGAGATCATCACGTATGTTCTTCAGCCCGGGAAGGACCGGTTCGTGCTGATCTATGGCACCTTCATCAGCAAGAAGCGATTGCGCGAGAAACAGAGCGAGGAACGAAAGCAGTTTTTCAAGGTCCTGTCGGAAGAGAAACGGATCGAGATCATCAAGATCCTGGCCCTGCGGCCGGCCATCGGCAGCGAACTGGCCAGGCAGGTCGGGCTGACGAACGCCACGGCATCGTATCACCTGGCCATGCTCCTGGGCATCGGCCTGGTCAATTATGAGCGGGTCGGGCAGAAACTGCACTATGTGCTCAACAAGGAGATGCTCCGGGACCTGTTTGAAAAGGCATACCAGGATCTAGTCCACCAGTAGCCGGAAGCAGGAAACCCACTCGGGTTCTCATCCCTCCTCCTCCATAAAAAGCAACAACCCGCCCACAAGGGCGGGTTGTTCCGGTGGCGGTGGAGGAGGGAACCCCGGCGCCCTCGACGGGGCCACGTACCTCGGGCTTGGGAGTTCCGCTACGCTCCAACGAACCCTCGATGGAAGCCGGTAAGAAACCCACTCGGGTTCTCATCCCTCCTTCTCCCAAAAACAACAACCCGCCCACGAGGGCGGGTTGTTCCGGTGGCGGAGGAGGAGGGATACCCGGCGCCCTCGGCGGGGCCACGTACCTCGGGCTTGGGAGTTCCGCTACGCTCCAACGAACCCTCGATGGAAGCCGGTAGGAAACCCACTCGGGTTCTCATCCCTCCTCCTCCCTGAAATGCAACAGCCCATCCATTCCGGACGGGCTGTCCACTGGCGGAGGAGGAGGGATACCCGGCGCCCTCGGCGGGGCCGCGCGCCTCGGGCTTGGGAGTTCCGCTTCGCTCCAACGAACCCTCGATGGAAGCCGGTAAGAAACCCACTCGGGTTCTCATCCCTCCTCCTCCCTGAAATGCAACAGCCCATCCATTCCGGACGGGCTGTCCACTGGCGGAGGAGGAGGGATTCGAACCCTCGTGTCCCTTACGGGACAACCGCATTTCGAGTGCGGCTCGTTACAACCGCTTCGATACTCCTCCATACCGGTGAGATGGTACCATCCGGGCGCAACCGGTGTCAATCGAGGGCAGCGGGGGCCCGGGGCGGATGGGTCCGGTACTCCGTCGGGGAGAGGCCGTATTGCCGCCGAAACGCGGCGGCGAAGGATTGGCTGGTGGAGTAGCCCAGGTCCATGGCGATGCGGGTCACGGACTCGCCGCCGGCCCGAAGGCGGTCCGCGGCGGCGGACAGGCGCAGCCGGGCCAGGTACTCGCCCGGCGGCATGCCGGTTCGCTCCCGAAACAGGACCTTGAAGCGAGGCAGGGAGCAGCCGACCGCCTCGGCCAGCCGGGCCAGGGGGGGCGGTTCCGCAAGGTTCGCCTTCATCAGCCGGATGGCGGCCTGCACCCGCTCCTGGGCCCGGCCACGGGCATCCGCCGGACGGGTCGCCGGCCGGACCAGGGCCACAAGGATTTCCCGCATCCGTGCATCCAGCAAGGCTTCCATCCAGGGATCCTCCGTCCGGATGAGCTGGAACAGGGATTCCAGGAGGGGAAACACCTCCGGCGGCGCCCGGCCCAGTCTGGGCAGGGCGGACCGAAGGCCTTGCCGCAATCGGTCCGACGCCTCGGGCGGTAGGCCGGCCAGGGGGGTGCCGGGCTCCATGCACAACTGGAACCAGTACAGGATGCACTTCTCCTGGGGGAGGGACTCGGTGCCATGGGTTTCGTCGGGCCATGTGACGAAGACGTCGCCGCCCCGCAGCACATAGTCCATTCCGCCGACATGGTAGGACTGGCGGCCCCGGGCCAGCAGGCAGACCTCCGCACAACCCGGATGGAGATGGGGCTCCAGGGGCTTCTGGGCCCGATGGTGCTCCAGCCAGCCCAGCAGGCGGATGCCGGTTCGCCCGTCCGGATCCGGGTGGATCTCGATCCGGCCGGGACTTCGAACCAGGGTGAATGGCTTCTGTGGCATCCGACCGACCTCCCGTGACGGGGGACATGCCCCGGGGCTTGCCCCGCTGATGTGCCAAATCGTATCGCAATACGGACAGAATCGCAATACAACGAGACACATGACACAATCGAGCCATCGGAAGACCCCTGTGATCCGACAAGGAGGCCTCGCCATGAGCCGAAACGAGACCCTGACGTCCAGGGAGCGCGTCCTGCGCACCCTGCGCCACGAGCCGGTGGACCGGATTCCCCGCCACCTCTGGGCCCTCCCCGGGGTCCGGGACAAATGGCCCGTGGAACTGGCCGCCCATTACCGGGACTTTCCCGACGACATCACGGGCCCTCCCTTCCGGTACGGGCCGTCCCTGCGGGAGGCCGGCGTCCCGTGCCAGCCCGGCGAGTACACCGACGCCTTCGGATGCATCTGGCATGTGGGTGAACCCGGTGTCATCGGGGAAGTCCGGCAGGGCCCTGTCGCGACCCCAGCCGATGCAGCGGCCTATAGACTCCCCCACGAACTGCTGGACGGGGCGGATTTCTCCCAGGTGGACGATTTTTGCCGTACCACCGACCGGTTCGTCCTGGCCGGGACCCTGGTCCGGCCCTTCGAGCGGATGCAGTTCCTGCGGGGGACGGAGGCGTTCTTCATGGACCTGGTGGACCGGGAACCCGCGGTCCTGGACCTCATGGCCCGCCTCCACGAATTCTCGCTCCGGGAGCTCCGTCTTTGGTGCGATACGGCGGTGGACGCCATTTGTTTCATGGACGACTGGGGCTCCCAGCAGTCCCTGCTGATCCCGCCCGACCTCTGGCGCGAGTTCTTCCGCCCCCAGTACGAAGCCTACTGCCGCATGATCCGCGCCGCCGGAAAAAAGGTGTTCTTCCACTCCGACGGCAGGATCGACGCCATCTACCCCAACCTGGTGGAGATCGGGGTGGACGCCCTGAATTCCCAGCTGTTCTGCATGGACCTGGAGGACCTGTCCGCCCGTTATGGCGACCGGCTGACCTTCTGGGGCGAAATTGACCGCCAGTGGGTCCTGCCCTTCGGCGACAAGGCCGCCGTCCGGGCTGCCGTCCGCCGGGTCGCGGCCGCCACCGTGGGCCGGCGGGGCCCCACCGGCGTCATCGCCCAGTGTGAGTGGGGCATGGATGTCGAGCCCGACTCCATCCGCACCGTCTTCGAGGCGTGGGATCAGGTCCTGTAGGACTCGTATTTTCGCAGCGCCTCGGCGGCCTCGGTTTCCTGGGGAAGAACCCGCCGCAGCAATTCCATCTGTCGACGGGATGTCCGGCGATCGGCCTTCCCCTCCAGGTTGTCCAGCAGGTCCACAAGGAAGGGCAGCAGCATGTCCCGGGTCAGGCCGATGGATTGCAGCCCCCGATCCCGGAGCCGCCGAAGCAGCGCATCCAGCCGGAGCCGGTCCTTCCCGCCGATGGCCCGATAGGCCTTCCGGGCTTCCAGGAACCGGCGGTGGGTCTCGGCCATGAACACCTCCGGGTCGTGGATGGACAGCTCGTCCAGGCCGTACACGAGGCCCGCCTGCTCCAGGCCGGACAGCAGGCCGTCGGCCCCTGTCTCCTGCAGGCGCCGGACCGCCTCCGGCGGGAAGTGGAACGTGTGCCCCGAGAGGGCGCCGAATTCCCGGAGGCCGGCCAGGTAGCCCTTCCGGATATTGCCCCCGATGGCATCGGGGGTCAGGTCGAACAGGCCGGGGTAAGGGGGACGGGCCCGGATGGACCGGATCCGCAGTCCATCCACGGCATCGGGATGGCGGATGATGCCCATGCCGCCCACATCCACCTCGAGGATGTTCCGGAATCCCCGGTCCACCAACATGGGTGTCGGCAGGTTGTTGTAGACGCCGCCGTCCAGGAAGCGGATGTCCCCGATGCGCCGGGGCTGGAACACGGGGAGGCCGGCACTGGCCAGGAGATAATCCACCAGCTGGCCTTCCGGAATGGCGTCGACAAAGGCGGGAACCGGTTTCATGTCGGTCAGGGAGTAGGTCATGAGCCCGAAGAGGACCGGGGAGGACCGGATCCGGGCTTCGTCCACATGGCGCTCCAGCATCGATCGCAGGGGGCCGACGTCCAGGCCCCGGCCCCGGATCATGTCGCGGACGACCACATCCATGTTCCGTCGGTCCATCAGGTTGTCCGGCACCGCCACCGGTTCGGACAGGGCTACCACATCCGACAGGCGGATGTGGGTCCAGATCTCCAGGGCCAGGTCCAGGTCGCCCTGGGCGAAGAGGGCGCCGTTCAGGGCGCCGATGGAGGTCCCGACACAGGCGGCCACCGGGATCTTCAATTCCGCCAGGGCCTTCCAGACCCCGATCTCGAAGGCGCCCCGGGCCGCACCCCCACCGAACACCAATCCGTACGGCTCGTGATTCGTTTCCATCCTGTCTTCGCACCTCCCGGCCCAGCGTGTCCGGCTCCATTATAAACCCCGTCCCGGATCCCGGATAACCGGGCGTGCTATAATCGGGTGTCGCAGGGGAGGTGTCGGGCCATGCCGACAGGACGGAGACGAACTGCCATTCCCGGGACGGACCTGTCCGTCCACCCTTTCTGCCTGGGCACGGGTCCCTTCGGGGACGCGATCCCGGAGGAACGGGCCTTCGACCTGCTGGACCGGTTCCGGGCCACCGGCGGAAATTTCGTCGATACGGCCAATGTCTACGGCCGTTGGCTTCCGGCCGGCGAAAACGTCGGCGAGGCGATCCTGGGCCGCTATCTCCGGGCCCGGCGGGCCTCCCTTGGAGAGGATCCCCTGGTCATCGCCACCAAGGGGGCCCATCCGGCCCTGTCCGACATGGGACGGCCCCGGATGCGGCCGGCGGACCTCCGGCAGGACCTGGAGGACAGCCTCCGGACCCTGGGCCTGGAACGGATCGACTTCTACTGGCTCCACCGGGACGCGCCCTCCCTGCCGGCGGATGCGATCCTGGAACCCCTGGAGCGATTCCGGGAGGAGGGCAAGGTCCGCTGGATCGGGTGCTCCAACTGGCGCGCGAGCCGGGTGGCCGAGGCGCGGGATGCGGCCCGGAAGGCCGGTGTACCCGGCTTTTGCGCCGTCCAGGATCGCTGGAGCCTCGCCGCCCTGAATCCCGGCGCCAGCCCGGACCCGACCCTGGTCGCCATGGACGACGACCTGTATGCCCTCCACCTGGAGACCGGCCTCGCCGCCATCCCGTATTCGGCCCAGGCCGGCGGCTATTTCGCCAAGCGGGCCCGCGATCCGGCTACCGATCCGGCTGCCGATCCGGCCGCCATGCCGCGGCACCTGCAGGCGGCCCATGACAACCCGTTGAACGACCGTCGGCTCCACCGGCTCCTGGAAATGGCCCGGACCCTCGATACCACCGTGTCCCGGCTATCCCTGGCCTTCCTCCTGGCCCAGCCCTTCCCGACGATCCCCATCGTCGGACCCCGGACCCCGGCCCAGCTCGCGGACCTGGACGCAGCCCTGGACCTGGTCCTGTCCGACGGGGACCGGGATCGCCTGGCCGCCGGCCGCCGATTCTGAAGGACCGAAAGGAGCCTCCCATGCCGAACCGGAACCCCGCGCCGCCCCCGCCGACCTTCCGTCCCGCCACCCGGCGTCGACTCCAGGACATGGCCCGGATCGGGCTCTTCCTGGCGCTGTTCATGGTGGCGAGCAACGTCATCCCGGCGTTCCACCCCATCCCGGGAGTTCCCGTGACCCTCCAGGTGCTGGTGGTCCTGGCGGCGGCGGGGCTCATGGGCGTGGGCCGGTCCCTGCTGTTCCTCCTGGTCCTGTTCCTCATGACCCTGGCGGGGATTCCCATGATGTCCGGGTTTCGGAGCGGACCGTCCTTTTTTACGCAGCTGACGGTGGGATACGCCGTGGGATGGTTTCCCATGGCCGCCGTGACGGGCCTGTACCGGGACCTGCTGGCGGATCGGGCGTTCCTGCGCCGGGGGCTGCGGCTGCCCGTGTTCCTGGGGCTGGCCGCGGCCGGCATCCTGCTCTGTTATGCCTGCGGATCGGGATGGATCGCCTTCCGGAACGGCGTGGCGTTCTTCCCGGCGTACCTGTCCAATGCGGTGTTTTTCCCCTTCGACCTGGTCAAGGCCCTGCTGGCCTTCGTCCTGGCGGAGCGGGTGGCCCTGGCTCTTCCGGATGCCCGGAGGGCGCCGCTCCGGCCTGCCGGCTGACCTGCCGGTCCAGGGCTGCCTTCCGACGGGTCCCCCGGCTGCCTTCCGACCGGTCCCGCATCCGCAAATCCCGAAAGAACGCCTGCAGGATGGAGCGGCATTCCGCAGCCAGCAGCCCGCCTTCGTGGCGGACAACATGGGCCAGGCCCGGCGTATCCAGGACCCGGGCCCGGGATACCACCGCGCCGGCCTTGGGATCCGTCGCCCCGTAGCGGAGCGTCCGGATCCGGGCCTGCTGGATGGCGCCGGCGCACATGGGACAGGGCTCCAGGGTTACATAGAGGTCGCAGCCGTCCAGCCGCCAGCTGGCCAGTCGCCGGCAGGCGCTGCGGATCGCCAGGATCTCGGCGTGGAGGGTGGCGTCCTGCCGCAGTTCCCGCTGGTTGTACCCCCGTCCCACGACGACGCCGTCCTTCACCACCACCGCCCCGATGGGCGGCTCCCCGTTGCGGGCGGCCCGGGCCGCCTGCCGCAGGGCCAGGCGCATGAACCGTTCCGGGGTCGGGTCAGTCGGCATGGAGGCCGGGCACCACTTCCACCGAGCCCAGGGACCGGATCCGCATGGGATGGGCGGCGTGTTCGCCGAACAGGGATTCCATGGTGGTCAGGTAGGCCTGCAGCAGGTCGTCCGGGACGAAGGCCTGGATGGTCCCGGCGAATCCACCGCCATGGACCCGGCAGGCGCCCCGGCCGCCCAACACCCGGGCGGAGGCTGCGAGGCCGATGGCGATGGGCTGCTCCGATTCCGCCGTCGGCGCATGATACACATTCTGGAGCAGGGTCCAGGAACTGAGGCCCGACTCGCGGACCAGGTCCAGGAACCGCTGGAAGGCGGCGAGGTCGCCCCGGGCCGCCTTGTGGAGCGCCTCGGTCTGGGCCGTCACGCGCCGGTCGTCGGCGTAGAAATGCAGGGCCCGGAGGACGGCCCGGTCCCCAAGGGCTCCCCGGAGCTCGGGCAGGCGGGCCCACAGGTCCTCCTCCGTCAGGTCGGTCAGGACCCGGCCGCCCAGCATGGCGGCCACGGCCCGCATGTCGGCGGGGATGGAGGCGTAGGCATCGGTCAGGTCCGCATGGCTGCCGCCGGTGTTCGTGATCACCAGGGAGTGGGCCACGGTTTCCAGGTTGAAGTGGACCGGCTCCACGACGGGGGCGGCCGGGTTGCGGAAATCGATGGCGATAAAGCCGCCCAGGGAGCAGCCGCACTGGTCCATGAGCCCGCTGGGCTTGCCGAAGTACTCGTTCTCGGCGAACTGGCCGACCTTCGCCCGCTCCAGGGGCGGACACCGGCCCTCGCCGTAGAGGGTGTCGAGGATCGTGGCCACCAGTACCTCGAAGGCGGCGGAGGAGCTGAGGCCGGATCCCTTGGGCACCAGGCTCGTCGTATAGGCGTCGAAGCCGCCGACGGGCACGCCCCGGGCGGACAGGCCCGCGGCCACGCCCCGGATCAGGGCGGCGGAGGTGTTGCGCTCGGCGGGGACGGGATCGAGGCTGGCCAGGTCGATCCGGTCCATTTTTTCATAGCCTTCGGACTTGAGGCGGATGACCCGGTCGTCGTTTTGCGCAACCAGGGCGATCATGTCGAGGCCCACGGCGGCGCACAGGACATGGCCCCGCTGATGGTCGGTATGGTTGCCGCCGACCTCGGTCCGGCCCGGGGTGCTGAACAGCCGGACGGCGGCGTGGTCGGGGAATTCGGCGGCGAAAAGCCTGGAAAGTCGGAGAATGCGGTTCCGCTGCCGCTCGAGGACATCGGCCCGGGAGCCATGGAGGGCGGCCAGGGAACGGGACAGTTCCTCGGACCGGAGACTCTCCGGCAGGCGTCGGATCGACAGTGCGTTCGACGGGATGGCGGTGCTCATGTGGATCTCCCCTCTCTCCGGACCGTCAGCCGCGGGGCCGGCGGTCGATCGGTCTTCTGTCTCCATTATACCCTTCCGACGGAGGGCGACGACAGGGAGACCTGTGGGACCGAGGCGGGGAAAACGGGGGATCGGGAGCGGGGAGGGCCGGGAGGGACGGGAGGGTCAGTCCCGCATGATCGCGACGAACTGGCGGACGAGTGCCGGGTCGAACTGGGTGCCGGCGCATCGCTCGATCTCCCGGAGGGCCTCCTCCTTGCTCTGGGCGGGCTTGTAGGCCCGGGCGTGGGTAATGACATCAAAGGTGTCGATGATGGCCAGGATCCGTGACAGGACCGGGATTTGCTCCCCCTTGAGGCCGGCGGGATAGCCGGTGCCGTCCCACCGCTCGTGGTGGTGGAGGATCGAGTCGGCGATGACCGTAAGCTCCGGGGTCGACTTGGCCAGGTTGTAGCCCTTTTCGGAGTGTTTTTTCATGACCTCCCACTCCTCCGGGTCCAGGCGGCCGGGTTTCATGAGGATGGAGTCCGGAATCCCGATCTTGCCGATGTCATGGAGGACCGACAGCAGGCTCAGTTCCTCGAGCTCGTAGTCGTCCAGGCCCACAGCCCGGCCCAGGCGCCCGGCGAACTCCCGCATCCGGCTGGCATGCTCCTCGGTTTCGCAGCTCTTCTCGTAGATCATCTTCTCGATGGACTGGAGGATGACATTCCGGGCGCTCTTGCCCTCCATGAGCTTGTGACGGTACATCCGGTCCTCCGCCAGCTTCAGCAGGGCCATGAGGTCGCTGGAACCGTCGGTATTGGTTGCGCTGCCCAGGGCCAGGCTGGGCTGGATCGGGTCCGCCGGCGCCTCGGTGCAGCAGGCCAGGATCCGTTCCCGGACGGACGCCCCCGCCTGCTCATCGGTCCGGGGGAGGATGATGGCGAACTCGTCGCCGCCCCACCGGGCCACGATATCCTCGTGGCGGGTGGCGCCCTTGAGGATGCCGGCCACGGTCTGGAGCAGCCGGTCCCCCTCGAAGTGGCCGAAGATGTCGTTGCAGATCTTGAGGCCGTTGCAATCCCCGAGAATCAGCGTGATGGGGTATTGCCTCCGGGTGTTGAGGCGGGCCAGTTCCTCCTCGAAGAAGGCCCGGTTGTAGAGACCGGTCAGGCGGTCGTGATAGCTGATGTACCGGATCTCGTCGACTTCCAGCTTCTCTTTCGTCACGTCCCGGAAGACGATGACCTCGCCGAAAATTTCGCTCCGGTCGTCCTCGATCCGGCTGCGGGTGACCGACACGTAATACTGCCGCCCATCCGTCGCATGGAGGACGGACGCCCCCTTCGACTCCGGCAGGACCTCCCCGTCGACGGTTTCATCGGGCAGCGCGCCGTCGTCCGCCGCTTCGGGGACCGGGGCGAAGACCCGTTCCAGGGGCTGTCCCAGGGCCGCTTCCCGGTTCCAGCCGGTCAGGGTTTCGGCCGTCCGGTTCATCAGGACGACGCCGCCCCTGGGGTCGGTGGCGATGACCGCATCCCCGATGGAATGGAGGGTGGTGGCCAGGCGGTTCTCGTTCAGCCGGATGTCGAGCTCGTTCTCCTTCCGGATCAGGGCGTTGAAGATGATTTCGCCGATCAGCCGGATCAGTTCCAGGTCGGCTTCGAACCAGCTGTTGACGCCCTGTTTCTGGTAGAAACGGAAGAAGCCCAGGACTTCGGCGTCGATGACGATGGGAATGGACACCGTCTCGAAGGCGTCCATGGCCTCCCCGGACAGCGGGGCGGACAACGGGGATCCGGCTAGGCCGGACCCGGAGGCTTCCTGCAATCTGTCGGCCTTCCGGACGGTATAGACGGCCGGGTTCCGGACCCGTCGGGACGGATGGATCTCGACGTGGCTTTCCTCCGCTTCCTCGAAGGCGCCGATCTCCCGGAGGGCGCCCTCGATCTCCCGGTCGAGTTCCTCGGCCTTCAGGGAAATGAAGCGGGTCGAGATATTGGAAATCAGGGTCTCCATCCCCAGGCGGTGCTGGAGGGCCTCCTCGACTTTCTTGACATCGGTGACGTCCTTCAGGAGGAGGGTGGCGCCGAGGCAAGCGCCGTCGTCTCCCCGGGACGGATAGAACTCCATGAGAAGGAACGTCCGGATGCCCAGGTGGGGCCGCATCTCGAGCTCCAGCGAGGCAAACCGGCCCTCCCGGCAGAGGGCGGTGCAGTCCGAGAAACGCGGGGTGTCCCGGCGGCTGAGGAACCGGTCCAGGGTCCGTCCCGTCATGGATTCGACGGTCTCGCCCAGGAGCGCCGGAATCTCGGGGCTGATGGACCGGATCCGGAAATCCGGGCCCAGCCGGCAGAACGGCGTACGGGCCAGCTCCGCCAGGCTGTCCGGTTCCGCGAGAATCCGGCTCCCGCCATATCCGCCGGCCAGGACCGGCGGACGACCGATCCGGACCAGGCGCGTCAGGGGATCTCCTCCGCAGTCCAGGGTCAGGGTCGGGGCCAGGAGGTTCGACGCGAGGCACCCGTCCGGTGCCAGGATCCGGTAGGATTCATCCCGACGCAGGTCGGAGGTCAGGGACAGGCCCAGGTTGTCCGCGGCCCGAATCCGATCGTCGGGGTGCAGGAGGTCCGTCAGGGGGGTTCCGACGGGCGGTGTGCCTGCCGGAAAACCGAGCAGCGCGGTTAGGACCGGGTTTGTCTGCAGGATCCGGCCATCCGGGTCCAGGATCGCCAGGATCTCCGGCCGCATCCGGGCCAGCAGGTCGAACAGGACCCGGTTCGAGTGCCGTTCCCAGTGGATGGCCAGCGACAGGCGGTCTTCCCGGGGGACCAGGGCCAGGGATGTCTCCGTGAGGGTCGACAGGAGCAGGCCCACGATGGGCTCGTTCAGGTTCCGTTCGTCCACCCAGGCATCCCAGGCTCGTCGATACACTTTCGTCGCCGAGAGGCCCTTCATGTCCCGGTCCAGCCGCTCCAGCCGGTCCGACAGCTGCCGGTTGTCGGCCTGCAGGTCCCGGACCTGTCGCTCCAGCCGGCCATGCACCAGGCCGCAGGATTCTGCATAGAGGCCGGCCAGGAATCCCGCCGCCGGCAGGAGAACCGGAACCGCCAGGTCCTGGACCGGGATGGCGGCCAGGGCGTTCCAGGTCGAGGCGGCCAGGGTGTAGCTGCCGCCCAGGAGCACGACCATGCGAACCAGGGCAAAACCGATGCCGGAGACCAGCCCGGGAAGGCGCCCGTAGGTCAAGGCCGCAAACATCATGAGAGACAGGGAGACAAGGAGGCCCAGGGTCGATGCGTCCGGGACCAGGAAGAGCAGCAGGGCAAAGCACACCAGGTGGAGCGCGACCACCACGGGAAGGAGCCAGGGTCTTCGGGACAGGCTTCCGGCGGCCATGTTCTGCGACGCAGAGCCCTTTCTTCGAGGATACCTTCTGGCGTGTCAATTTGAGTCAAGTTGAGTATAGGAAGCGGGAAACCGCCGCGCAACCGAATTCCGGGGAGTGTTGTACGATTGTTGCCAAAATGCAATACACCGGCTCCGGCGACGGATGGGGGGCGTATAATGGAAGCTGGAAAGGGGGGATCCTCCGTGAAGACCCTGATCGTATTCGATTCGGTGTTCGGGTGCACGGAAGCCATCGCCAGGGCCATGGGCGACGTCTTCTCGCGGCACGGACACTGCGACGTGGTGCAGGCGGGCCATATGGCGGCCCACTACCTGGAAGAAGTGGACCTGATCGTCGTGGGCTCCCCGACCCGGGCCTTCCGGCCGACACCGGCCCTGGTCCGGGTCTTGCGGAACCTGCCGCCCAAGTCCCTGACAGGGTTCGAAGCCGTGGCCTTCGATACCCGGATGGATGTGTCCAAGGCGCCTGGGATCCTGCGATTCATGGCCGGGATCTTCGGGTACGCTGCGGCTCCCATCGCCCGGCAGCTTCGGCGGAAGGGCGCCCGGCTGGTCCTGCCGCCCCAGGGGTTCATCGTCGGCGGAACCGAGGGCCCGGTCTGCGACGGAGAAGCCCAGCGGGCCAGGGAGCTGGCGGAGAAACTGTCGGCGCCCAGGGCTTGAGACCAATTCGACTCAGCGAGCCGCCTGGCGGGACGAGAAGAGCTCCAGGACTTCCCCGTCGGGGCCCTTGAAGAAGGCGATGCGGACCGGCATTGGCGGATCGCCCGGAATGGCGACGTCCGTCGCGTCCATGGTGACAACGCAGCCGGCCTCCCGAACCTTCGCCAGGACCGCATCGCAGTCCGATACCCGCAGGGCCAGGTGGATCCAGGCGCCTTCGGGCCGCTCCGAATCCGGACCGCCGGCGAACAGCTCGACGCAGTCGCCCCGGCCGGTGTCGAGCATGACGGCCCGGCCATTGCCCTCGCCCCAGGCGAGGACCGGAACGAAGCCCAGGGTCTCCCGGTAGAACGCCACCGAGGCGTCGAAATCCCGGACCCGCATGGCGACATGGTGGATGCCGCCGCCTCCCAAAACCCGGTTCGAACCTGTCTCCCGGTCCATGACGGATGCCTCCCTTTCGTTCCCGATCCATCGGTCCTGCCGATGTCTTCCGGTCCTTCATTCTATCATGCGGGAGGCGATCCATGCGCCAGCGGATCCTGACCTTCGACCTGGGCACCACCGGCATCAAGTGCTCCCTGTTCGGCGAGGACCTCTCTCTCGTCGCCTCGACTGTCGTCCCCTGCACGGTCCGCTATCCGGCGCCGGACCAGGCGGAACAGGACCCGGAGGAATTCTGGACCGGCGCGGTCCGGGGGGCCCGGGAGATCCTGGAGCGAACCGGGGAGGATCCGGGGCGGATCGCGGCCATCGGGCTCAGCGGGCACATGAACGGCTGCCTGCCCGTTTCGGCCGACGGACGTCCCCTCCATCCCCACATCCTCCACTCGGACTGCCGGAGCGATGCGGAAGTGCGGGACATCGGGACGACCATCGGGTTCCGGCGTTATGCGGACCTGACCGGCAACCGCCCGGATGTGCACTACACTTTGCCGAAGATCCTCTGGCTCCGGAAGCACCGGCCGGAGGTGTACCGGGAAACGGCCGCCTTCCTGGCCAGCAAGGACTTCCTGGCCGGCCGCCTGACCGGCGACTACCGGTCCACGGACCTGTCCGATGCCTCCCTCATGGGGATGCTGGACATCCGGAACCGCTGCTGGTCCGGAGACCTGGTCCGGGAATTGGGGCTGGACGAGGGGAAACTCCCGGTCCTTCATCGGGCCCATGACATCCTTGGCGGCCTCACCCCGGCTGCGGCCGACGCCCTGGGCCTGCCCCCGGGCATCCCGGTGACCGCCGGCGGGGGGGATGGGGCCTGCGCCACGGCGGGGGCGGGGGCCCTGCGGATAGGTGAAGGGTACTGCTATATTGGCGGTACCGCCTGGATCGGGGTCCTGTCGGAGGAGCCGGTGGCGGATCCGTCGGCCCGGCTGTTCCACTACGCCGACCTGTCCGGCGAATCCCTGGTGGCCTGCGGCACCGTCCAGAATGCCGCCCTGGCCGTAGACTGGGTCCTGCAGGCCCTGATGGCCCCGGAACTGGATACCTGCCGCCGGGAAGGACGCAATCCCCACGAGGCCATGGAGCAGGTGGCCGCATCGGTGCCGCCCGGATCCAACGGGGTCCTGTTCCTGCCCTATCTCATGGGCGAGCGGACGCCTTTCTGGGACGACCGGGCCCGGGGCGCCTTCCTCGGCCTGGGACTCGCCACAAGCCGGGCGGACATGGTCCGGTCGGCGTACGAGGGCGTGGCCTATGCCCTGGGGCATGTCCTGCAGGTGTTCGAATCCCTGTCCCTGGCGCCGGCGGCGCTGTCCCTGATTGGCGGCGGCGCCCTGAGCCGCCTGTGGACCGGCCTGCTGGCGGATGTGTGGAACCGGCCGGTCCGGGTGCCGGACCATCCCCGGTCCGCCACCTCCCTGGGGGCCGCCATCGCCGCCGCCGTGGGGATCGGCCGGCTGGGGTGCGTCGCGGACGCAGCCGCCATCCTGCCTCCCCCTGGGCAGGCCCGGATACCCGACCCGGAACGGGCGGCTTTCCACGGGTCACGGCAACGGATCTTCCAGGCCCTCTATCCTGCCCTCCGGGATGCCGTTGCGGCCCTGGCGGGCCCTGGTGGCGCAAACAGGTCATGAATCGTTCATTTTCCTGACAGGACTGCAGATGGACGTCTGCCGGGCCCGTGCTACACTCAGGAAAGGAACGCAGCACGGCAGGATGGCAGACCCGCACACCCGGACGACCCCTATCGGGGAACTCCGGCGTTTGCGTTATCCTCCCCTTTCTTCCGCCAGAGTGCCGTGCGGCTTCGGACCAGGTCCCAAGCCGCATTTTGCATGGCGCCGTCGAGGGACGGCAGAAAGAAGGGGGGATTCCGATGCTCGGATTCGGAGACGGGTGGGTGCTGGCCGCCTACCTGTTCTGCGTAGGCAGCACGATCCTGTGCGTGGTCTACGGAATCATCAACTGGAACAGGGGAGCGGACAAGGAGCCGACCCAGATCCAGGAGGAAGTCGCCTGGGCCGAGACAGAGAAGAAGATCGAGGAGGAGGTGTGACCATGCTGCTGATCATCCTTGTCACCCTGGTCTACCTGGCCGCCACGGGCTTTTTCGCCTGGCTGGGATTCAGGCAGACCCACAACGCCCAGGATTACCTCATCGGCGGACGCCAGATCCATCCCCTGGTCATGGCCCTGTCCTACGGTGCCACCTTCATCAGCACCTCCGCCATCGTGGGATTCGGCGGGGCTGCGGGTTCTCTCGGGATGGGCCTCCTGTGGCTGACCGGCCTCAACATCTTCGTCGGCATCTTCATCGCCTTCGTCTTTTTCGGGAAACGGACCCGGAAGATCGGCCACAACCTGAACGCCCATACCTTCCCGGAGCTGCTGGGCCTGCGGTATAAAAGCCGCTTCATCCAGGGCTTCGCCTCCATCGTGATCTTCCTGTTCATGCCGATTTACGCCTCCGCCGTGATCAAGGGCGGCGCGGACTTCGTCCAGTCCTATTTCGGGATTCCCTTCGAGGTCTCGCTTCTGTTCTTCGTCTCCATCGTGGCCATCTATGTGTGGATGGGCGGCATGAAGGGCGTCATGTACGCCGACGCCTTCCAGGGGCTCATCATGTTCGCCGGAATGGCTATCCTGCTCGTGTCGGTGTATGCCAAGCTCGGGGGCATCACCTCGGCCCACCAGAGCCTCACGGACCTGATCAACGATCCGGCGGTCAGGGAACAGACCGCCAAGTCCGCCGCAGACGGCTTCCTTGGTTGGACCGCCATGCCGAAGTTCGGGTCGCCGATCTGGTGGAACCTCGTATCCACCATCATCATGGGCGTCGGCATCGGCGTCCTGGCCCAACCCCAGCTGGTGGTCCGGTTCATGACCGTCAAGAGCAACCGGGAGCTGAACCGGGCGGTCGTGTCGGGCGGCGTCTTCATCCTCATGATGACCGGCGTGGCCTTCGTCACCGGCGCCCTGTCCAATGTCCTGTTCTTCCAGGCCGACGGCAAGATCGCCATCCTGGCCGCCGGGGCCAACGACAAGATCATCCCCGAGTTCATCCGCCGCTTCATGCCGGAGTGGTTCGGCGCCGTCCTGCTGATTGCGCTCCTGGCGGCGGCCATGTCCACCCTCAGCAGCCAGTTCCACGCCATCGGCACCTCCGCCGGCCGGGACTTCTTCGAGAAGACCCTGGGACGAGGGAAGAACTCGGTGCTGGTAACCCGGGGCGGCATCCTCTTCGGCATCCTGCTCAGCACCGCCCTGGCCTGGATGTCCCGCTACCTCGATGCCAGCATGGCCATCATCGCCACCGGCACGGCCCTGTTCTTCGGCCTGTGCGCCGCCACCTTCCTGCCGGCCTACGTGGGCGCCCTGTACTTCAGGAAGCTGTCCGCCACCGCCGCCAAGGCGGGCATGATCGCCGGCTTCGTGACCTCCACCTTCTGGATTTTCTTCATCCACGAGAAGGAATCGGCCAGCCTGCAGATCAGCAAGCTCCTGACCGGCAAGGCCAGCCTGGTCCTGGGGACCGCCCTGGAGCCCCTGAAGATGGTGGATCCCATTGTCATCGCCCTGCCGGTGTCCATCCTGGTAACGATCATCGCCGGCCTCTTCGTCAAGTCGAAGCTGGAACCGGCCCACGTGGAGACCTGCTTCAAGGGGGTCTAGGCCCAATCCGCCAACCCCATCGCTGCGGCATCTTCCCCGTACGAAAAACCTGCCCCCGCAGTCCGCAGGGGCAGGTTTTCCATATTGATCCCTTGCGAATGTCCTGTCTACCCGATCGCGCCGATCCGCCGCCGGGCTTCCTCCACGATCCGGTCCGCCGTCATGCCGTAGGCTTTCATCACCACCGGGCCCGGCGCCGACGCGCCATATTCCGAAATGCCCAGCACGGCGCCCTGGTCGCCGACGTACCGATGCCATCCCAGGGGCGATCCCGCCTCCACGGCGATCCGGATCGGCCGATCGGGGGGCAGGACGGAGAGCCTGTAGGCCTCCGGCTGGGCCTCGAAGCGTTCCCAGGACGGCATGGACACCAGCCGGACCCCGATGCCTTCCGCCGCCAGCCGTTCCCCGGCCTCGACGATCAGGGAGACTTCGGATCCGCTGGCGACCAGGACAACGGAAGGTCCGTCGGCAGCCGCCGGCAGGTCCGCCAGGACGTAGGCGCCTTGCCGGACCCCCTCCGCCGACGCGAACTGGTTCCGGTCCAGGACGGGCAGGGCCTGGCGGGACAGGATCAGGGCCGTGGGCCGGTCCAGGGTTTCCAGGGCCACGCGCCAGGCCTCGACGGTCTCGTTGGCATCGGCGGGCCGCAGGACCTGGAGATGGGGAATGATCCGCAGGGACGCCACCTGTTCCACCGGCTGGTGGGTGGCCCCGTCTTCCCCGACAGCCAGGCTGTCGTGGGTGAAGATGTACAGGACGGGCAGGTGCATGATGGCCGCCAGGCGGACGGCGGGCCGCAGGTAATCGGCGAAGGTCAGGAAGGTGGCCCCGAAGGGGCGGAAGCCGCCGTGGGCGGCCAGGCCGTTCATCATGGCGCCCATGGCGTGCTCACGGACGCCGAAGTGGAGATTCCGTCCGGCAAAGTCCCATCCCCCCTCGGCCGCCCCCTGGATGTCGCCCGATTTCCGGGCCGGGTGCTCGAAGTTGCCGGCGCCCTTGAGTTCCGTGTTCGTCGAGGGATTCAGGTCGGCCGAGCCGCCGAACAGCTCGGGCATCCGGGATGCCACCGCCGCCAGCACCTTGCCCGACGCAGCCCGGGTGGCAATCCCCTTGGGATCGGCGGGGAAGAGAGGCCAGCCGGCGTCCCATCCGGCCGGCAGGCGTCCCTCCAGCCGTTGCAGCAAGGTGGCGGCCAGGTCCGGAAAGGCCTCCCGGTAGGCGGCAAACCGGCGCGTCCACTCGGCATGGGCGGCCCGTCCCCGGTTGGCCGCCTCGGCGGCCCGGGCCACGGCGTCCGCCGGGATGAGGAAGGCCGGTTCGACGGGCCAGCCCAGGTGTTCCTTGGTCTTCCGAACCTCCTCGGCTCCCAGGGGGGATCCGTGGGCTTCGAAACTGTCCTGCTTCGCCGGGGATCCGTAGCCAATATGGGTGCGGATGCAGAGCAGGGAAGGACGGTCGGTTTCGGCCTCTGCCTCGGCGATGGCGCGATCGATGGCGGCCAGGTCGTTGCCGGCCTCCACCCGCTTCGTATGCCATCCATAGCTCCGGAAGCGCTGGCCGATGTCCTCGGAGAAGCTCAACTGCGTGGAGGCGGACAGGGTGATCCGGTTGTCGTCATAGAGGACGATCAGCTTGCCGAGCCCCAGGTGGCCCGCCAGGGAGGCGGCCTCCGCCGCGACCCCCTCCATCAGGTCGCCGTCGCCGCACAGGACGAAGGTGCGATGGTGGACGATCTCATGGCCGGGCCGGTTGAACACGGCGGCCAGGTGCGCCTCCGCCACCGCCATGCCCACGGCGTTGGCCAGGCCCTGGCCCAGGGGACCGGTGGTGGTTTCGACACCCGGCGTCAGGCCCCGTTCGGGGTGGCCCGGAGTCCGGCTTTCCCACTGGCGAAAGCGCTGGAGTTCCGAAAGCGGCAGGTCGTAGCCGAACAGGTGGACCATGGCGTACAGCAGCGCGGAGCCATGACCCGCCGACAGCACGAACCGGTCCCGGTCGAACCACTGGGGATCGCCGGGGTCGAAGGCCAGGTGGCGGGACCAGAGGGCGTAGGCCATGGGCGCGGCACCCAGGGGGAGGCCCGGATGGCCGCTGTTGGCAGCCTGGACCGCGTCGACGGCCAGGAACCGCAGGGTACTGACCGAAAGCTCGTCGACGGAATCGAATGCATGGAGATCCGGAACAATGGAAACATCGGAAACGGATGGTTCGGTCATGGGAATTCCTCCTATCTGTCAGGCCATCGTGCCTTCATTGTACAGGAAGAGTCCCATGCCGTCGACGAAGCCCGCCGGCTTCCCTGGCGCGCCACCCCGGCGGAGACGGGGCGAATGTGGGGCAGGATGGTTGCGAGGCGGGCGGAATCCTGATAGGATTCCGGTACGGGTTTGCAGTACGGAAGGTTGGCAGGGCCGGCGCTCGGGCCGGCAAGGAGGACCCATGAAAACCCATACGAGAACCCTGGCCCTGATGGGGCTCCTGATCGCGGTCCAGCTGGTCCTGACCCGGTTCCTCGTCTACCAGACGCCCTCCCTGCGCATCGGGTTCGGCTTCCTGCCCCAGGCCATCGGGTCCATGCTGTTCGGGCCCGTGCTGGGAGCCGTCCAGGGGGTTGCGGAGGATCTCCTGGGGATGCTGGTGGCGCCACGGGGCGTATACTTCCCGGGGTTCACCCTGAGCGCCCTGCTGACCGGTGCCATTTACGGTCTCTATCTTTACAAGCGGCCGAAGACCTTCCTGCGGATCGCCCTGGCGGTCCTGACCGTGTCCGTGGTGGTGGACCTGGGGCTCAATACGGTCTGGCTGTCGATCCTGCTCAAACAGGCCGCCCTGGTGCTGCTGCCGGGCCGACTCCTGAAAACGGCCATCATGGTCCCGGTCCAGGTCGGCCTGATCTTTGGCGTCTGGAAGGGCGCCGTGGAGCGGTTCGAGCGGATGACATCCCGCTGACGGCCCGCTGACATCCCGCTGATGGTCCGCTGACATCCCGCCAACGGCCTGCCGGCCCTGACAACCCGCTGACAGGAACGGTCCCCCCCGCCGTCAGGCAGGGG
>JAKPNJ010000051.1 GCA_029548445.1 Bacillota bacterium
GGCGAAAGGAAGGGGTCCTCCACAGCCAACTCGTTGACCAGAGCTGTCATGCAGGAATCGGGAAAAGTCAACTGGAGATAGGCCCAGGCCATCCGAACCAAGGTGTCCAGGCGGTTGGCGACCAGGATGGCGACCCGGGGATCGTCATTGGCCGGTTTTGTCCCCAGGCGGCACTGCTCCACCAGGGACTCGAGCATCCGCCGTAGAGCGCCCAGAGTCACGGGTCTTTGCGGTGCGGATCCCACCGATGCGGATGTATCCGCAACCAAAGAGTCGGAACGGCCCGACAGGTCCAGCAAATGGCGCCGAACCCGCTCTTCCGTCAGGAGCAGATGCCCCCGCGCCTCCTGCACCACGCCGGCGAACCGGGTAGCCTCGAAGGAGGGAAGCAGGGAAGGTTCCGCCATCAGGAACGGGTCTCCCGACCCGCCGACCGAAGGGTTTCAGGCAGCAGTTCCACGGCGTCGCCGATTTCGGCGGCCGACTGGACGAGCCGCCGGGTCACATCCGCCAGGCCGCTGTCAAAAGCGCCCAGGGCAGTGGCCAGTTCCTTCTGCATGCTCTCGCCGAAGGTCGCGATGGCGGTATCCAACCGGGCGTTCAGTTCGTGGAGATCCATGCTGATCTCCTTGGCGTAAAGGCTCATGCTGCGGGCTTCCTCGCTGAGGCTCTCGTACAGCTCCCGGGCCTGGGTCGAATACAGGGACCCCTGGACCTCGGATGTGTTCCGGAATCCTTCCAGCAGCTCCGTGGCGGTACCCGAAAAACCAAGTAGCGTCTGTTCCACCCGGGTGGAGAGCTCGGAGGAGAGGGTCTGGACCGCCTCCTGCATGGTGGAGAGGTGGGCCTGGTTCCGGTCCAGGGCTTCCGTCGACTGGGAGGCCACAGTAGCCAGCTGTGTCTGGAGTTGGTCAACGACCTCCTGGATTCGTTCGGAAAAAGCGGCCATTTCACGGGCCATGGACTGGATGGAATCGGTCAGGCCTGTGGAAGAACCCGCATACAGGGACGACAGGACCGACGACGCATCCGATAACGCTTCGGTATGTTCCGCCAGATTGCCCAGATCGGCCAGGAAGGCGTCCCGGGCGTGTTCCAGTCGGGTGGCGGCCTTGTTGGCTTCCTTGAAAAGGAAGAGGCCGTCCTGCTTATACTGGTCCATGGCCTTGACGGCGGTATCCATCAGGATCCGGGTCTCGTCCAGGGTCTTCGCTGCGTCTCCCATGACACCCAGCAATGGTCCCATGTGGGCGGCCATGGACTCGGACAGGGAATCGGCGAAGGTTTCTGCCATGCTGGCCATGGCCTCCTCCTGGTTCCTCGCCAAGACCTCCGCCATCCGGCCCAGGGTGGCGTCGGCCCGGACCAGGGCGGGGGCCACATCCTGCCGCAGCGTATCCGAGACGCTGGCGGACACGGCCCTGCTCAGCTCGCCTGAGGCCAGGGCGTCCAGGCGGCTGGTCAGCTGCCCCAGAGACAGGACCATACGGCGGTCGTAGTCCATGAACCCCTCGATCAGGACCGCAGTACCGGCTACTTCGTCGAAAACAGGCAGGCGGCGAGTCAGGGCTTCGTTGACATCCGCCAGGCACTGGTCGGCGATTCGGGCATGAAGACGGCAGGACAGGAAGGAGAAAGCGGTCGACAGGATTCCTGTTCCGAGGGGAATCAGGGAAAGACCCAAGATCGCCCGGTCCCAGGACCAGGGATTGTCGCCGGGAATCGCGACCTGGGGATCCAGGGCGGCACCCGACAGGAGGCAAGCCAGGGTCGTCATGCCCGTCACCCACAGGAACTGGAAGGGGAAATCGAAACCCAGGTCCCGAACCCGATTCCGTGGAAGCACTTTCCCTCGGACCAGGTATTTCGTGGGATCGGGA
>JAKPNJ010000355.1 GCA_029548445.1 Bacillota bacterium
AATATCTCGAGCAGATCATGATCCACCTGAACCGGGCCGGGTTTGTCCGCAGCGTCCGGGGATCCGGCGGCGGGTACCGGCTGACCCGTGCGCCGTCCGAATATACTGTCGGCGACGTGATCCGCGTCATGGAGGGCCCCTTCGTCCCCATGGAGTGCGCCAGCCACGAGCGGGTGGAGGACAGCGACTGCCAGCGGTTTTCCCAATGCTGCGCCAAACGGTTCTGGTTCGAGTTCAAGCGGGTCGTCGATTCCTTCCTGGACGGTACGACCCTGGCCGACCTGTTGGCAGAGGACTGGGCTTATACCCCGACCGTGAATGTCGGCGCGTCCGCCGGCATGCAGGAGGTGCCCTCCCTCCAGGCCGATGCCCCTGACATGAAATAACTGCAAATCCCCCTCCACTTCTGCGATATAATGCAGCCAGGACGAAGCCTGCGGAACCCGGTGTCCCCGGGTTCCGTCCTTAAGGGGGAGATTCCACATGCGGGACCCGCGACTGAACACCCTGGCCCGGCACATACTGACCCGATCCCTGCGCCTCGGCAAGGGCAGCCGTTTCCTGGTCTCGGCCCCGGCCCTGGCGACACCCCTGGTCCGGGCGATCCTGGAGGAAGCCCGTGTCATGGGCGCTTTCCCGGTGTACGAACTCCATGACGAATCCCTAAACCGGCTGCGGATCGAGTGCTACGATCCCGGGGACGGCGGCGCCTCCGAGGCGGCTCTCCGGAAGGAGGGCGACTGGAACCTGGCCCGGATTCGGGACCTGGCGGGCGAAGTGGTGATCCGGGCCTATGAGAACGACCGGGAACAGGCCTCCGTCCCGCCGCCGGTCCAGCAGATGCGAAGCCGGGCTTTCCAGGAGTTCAAGGAGTTCGCCATCAACCAGCGACTTTGGGTGCTTTTCGAGTACCCCACCCCCGGCCAGGCACAGAAAGCCGGGATGCCCTCCGAGGCGTTTTTCGACTTCGTCCTGGACACCTGTACCCTGGACTACGGCGCCATGGCGGAGGCGGTGGCGCCCCTCAAGGCCCTGATGGAGAAAACCGACCGGGTTCGGATCCAGGGCCCGGGGACCGACCTGGCCTTCTCCATCCGGGGCATCCCGGCCGTCCCCTGCTGCGGCGAATGCAACCTGCCGGATGGCGAGATCTTTACCGCGCCGGTCCGGGAGTCGGTCAGCGGTACCCTGCGGGTCAACACCCCGTCGAACCAGTGGGGCGTGACCTTCCCGGAACTCGCGCTGACCTTCCGGGAGGGGCGGATCGTGGCGGCGGACTCCTCCGTGGCCCCGGATACGCTGCAGCAGATCCTGGATACGGACGAGGGGGCCCGCTATGTCGGCGAATTCGCCCTGGGACTCCACCCCGGGATCCGGAAGCCCATGGGCAACACCCTGTTCGACGAGAAAATCGGCGGGTCGTTCCACTTTACGCCTGGTGCCTGCTATGACGAGGCGCCCAATGGCAACCGCTCGGCCATCCACTGGGACCTGGTCATGATGCAGGACGCGGCCCATGGCGGCGGATCCATCTTTTTCGACGACATTCTGGTGCGAGAGGACGGCCGCTTCGTCCTGCCGGAACTGGACGCCCTGAACCGGCTGGGCGGCTGAGCAAAACGGCCGGCCAACAGGCCGGAAGGCCAATCGGCAAGAACCCGAGCCCTTTCCGATCGGACCCCGTCTACGTCAGGACCACCAGCAGCAGCGCCGCGGCCCAGGCCGCCAGGGCCAGGCCCCGTCCGGTCGCCTTGTCCTGGCGCGTCGCAGTTCCATCAGCTTCCTTCTCCCTGTCGGACTTTTCCCCGGCGGCAGCCTTCTCCCCGGCGGCAGCCTTCTCCGCATCGGCAGCCGTCCCTTCGGCAGCCGCAGGCTCCACTTCGGCAGCACCGGAATCCCTGGTGGCCGGCGCGCTGAACCCCGGGATCCGGCCGGCCAGGAAGACCAGCGCCACAGCAGCCGCCTCGCCCCACACCGGGGCGATCCGGACGGGCCAGAAGGCCGGCGGCAGCGTCCGCATCTCGAAGAACCACCACCACACCCGGGCCCAGGCCGGCAGGTCCGGCTCGCAGAGCATACAGGCGCCGCTCTGCAGGCCCCATTCCCGCCCGACCTCCAGGAGGGCGCCGGCCAGGACGAGGCTCGCAAGCCAGATCCCCATGCCCTTGGGAATGGGATTGCGGTCCGCCAGGAGGAACAACCCCACCAGCAGGACCCCCACCAGGAACAGCTCGGGCAGGAGCCGGATATCGACCCCCGACACCCAGGCCGCCAGGAAGAACAGGACGGCGGTCAGGAGTTCTCCTACGGCGTACCGGCCGGAGAACCGGGCGCCGCAATGGCGGCAGCGGCCCCGGAGCAGGAGCCAGCTCAGGACCGGCACCAGGTCCAGGGGCCCCAGCTCGTGGCCGCAGGCGC
>JAKPNJ010000058.1 GCA_029548445.1 Bacillota bacterium
AGGCCGCCGTAGCGGCTGCCGAGACCAGCTGCCATGATCACGAGAATCGGTTGCATTTCGGACCCTTTGTTCATGCCTTGCCCCCCCGGTTCCCGTTCGGACCGGTTCCGTCCACTTCGCCCATTGCCCCAGTATGCGCGATGGAGGCGGCCGGTTCAAGGGGATTTGGCCAGGCGGGCCACAAGGAGTTGGTGGATCGACAGGTTGGGGAGCTCGATGTCCGCCCAGTGGCCGTGGCGGCGGATGGACAGGGGGCGGGCTTCCGGAAGGACCAGGGCCGCAGAGGCGACCGGCAGCCGGTCTGTCCGGATCCGCAGGGTGCCGCCCGGAATCGGGGGCGCGTCTCCCCCGGTTCGTTCCGGGAGGCGGGAGTTGTTGTGGACGATGAGTTCGGGGCCTCGCCGGTAGGCCGTGAATCCCACCGAGTCGGGGAAGGGCGCAAGGAGCCGCAGGGTCGGGTCGGGCAGGAGGTGTTCCAGCATCCCGTTGAACAGGGCCTGGTTCAGGTGGAGGCCCCTGGCGGAGCCCTCGAAAAAATCATAGGCAAGGTACAGGACCCTCCCCTTCCCTGGAGTGTACTCCAGGATGGCGGGACGGGAGGACGACCGGGCAGCGGGCGGCGGATCCCACCAATTGACCCAGGTCGTGTCGGTCAGGGCGACGGCGGGCGGGCGCAGCCAGCCCAGGACGGCCGCTCCCCGTGGCTCTGCCTCGACCTGGCGGGGGCCGGTGGGCAGGAACGTGTCGGGAGCCTGCCGCCAGACCGGGCCGTCCACCCGCTCCACGTAGCTGCCCCACTCCGCGGAGGAGTCCGTGTCGAGAACGCCAAGGAGCCGACAGCCCAGGAGGTCCGACAGGGCGGAATCCCCGACCGGGGTGCCGTCCTCCCGGAGACATCCGCAGGCCCCGTCCGCCAGCAGGGCGCCTCCGCCATGGACATGGGCACGCAGTCCGTCGGCCAGTTCCGGGGACACATGGTGGACCCCCGCCAGGAGGACCAGGCTGTATCTGGACAGGGTTTCCGGCGTGGCGTCCTCCTCCGGCAGGACGGCCCAGGTCACCTGGGCCGCGTCGCAGGCTGCCATGGCCCCCAGCACCGCTTCCCGGTGGGGATCCGGCCGCTTGCACCGGCCGATGGCATTGGCAATGACCAGGTTTCCGGCCCGGGCCCGGGACGAGCGGTCGCTCTGGAGAATCGCCACATCGGCCAGGACGCTCCGGCCGGCCAGCCAGGGTTCCATGGCGGCGACCTGCCGGTAGGCCTCCCCGATCCGCCGGGCCTCTTCGTGCTCCAGGGTGCCGTCCACATGCTGGCTGCCGCTGTAGAAGAAGACCCGGCACCCCTGGGCTGCGATCTGGGCGGCGGCCTGGACATAGACGTTCGGATGCCGGTAGTTGTAGACTTCCGAAACATCCCCGGGACCCAGCTGGGGATGCCGGCTCCGGTCCGTGTCCCGGGAATAGGCTGCGGACAGCCGGTTGCCCGCCCAGGGCTCCGTGAACTGGTAGTCGAGCTTGTTCCGGATCCGGTCCGGGTACAGGGCAGCGAAGTTCAGGGTCACACGAAGGTCCGGATCCAGGGCTCGGACGGTGTGCAGGATGTCGTCCAGCATCCGGTCGGCGCAGTCCTCCAGGAAGCGGTTCACATCCCGGCCGGCTTCCCCGAAATCCAGGGCTTGGCGCTCCTCCCGGGGGGCCTCGACCGGCAGGGGAAGCGGATAGCCGAACCGGTCCCGGAAGGCGGCGCGGCAGCAGGGGCAATAGCAGAGGCTTTTCCCGAAGATGTCGAGAAACAGGCTGTCGGGCCGGTACCGTTCGACGATTTCCGAAAGCTGGCCCAACACAAGGCCCCGGTAGCCGGTCTCGTAGCAGGGCATGCCCCACCGGGCCTTCCGGCCCCGGAGGACAACCGGCTGGCCGGCGGCGTCCAGGAGACTCCATTCCGGATGCATCCGGGGTGCGAGGGTGTCGTACTCGAGGCAGTAATATGCGTTGAACTCGATATCCTCTTCCTGCAGGACCCGGGCAACGGCCGCCACCCAATCGGCTTCCAGGGCGGGATGCCGGACACCCAGGCGGGTATCGTACCAGCTGTAACCCCAGTGGTCCTTGCAGTAGAGCATCAGGCTGCTGATCCGGGCGGTCCTGTAGAAGCGACGGTACTCCTCGACATCGAGGCGTTCCAGGGTCACCACCGGAGGCGCCGGGGAATGGTGGTCCACCAGGTACCCGCGAAAGGCTGTCCTGAAACGGTCCGACATGGGGTGCCTCCTGTTGGCGGAGCCGTCAGCCGGCCGGGGCGATGACCAGGATGTCATGGATGCCACAGGCCTCGACCCGGCAGCGGAGGCGTCCCTCCCCGATCCGGAAGGCCACCGGCCGCCTGCCGGGTTCCAGGCAAACCGCCCCGGGGACGAAGGGAACGGGCAGGTCGACATCGACGGGCCCCACGGCGGGGACATCCTCCACGTAAGCGTCCTGGGGTGCATGGGCCCGGGTGCTGGCCAGGTTCACGAGATGGAGCAGCAGGGTGCCGTCCCGTTCCCGCAGGGCGGCATGAACCGTTGGGGGTGCCGAGATGCGGGCCAGGCCCTGCACATCCAGGGCCTCCAGGACCCGGCCGGCAAACCGACGCAGTCCGGGATAATGGGACTCCGCGAATCCTTCGAAGAGGGCCCCGGGGACTCCGGCCAGGCGCCCGTCCCCGTGTCGACGGACGATGGCGGCGGCGAAGGGGGTGTCCGCGTCGGCGGCCTCCGGGTTTCGGGATGCAAGGAGCGGTTCCAGGCGGATGGGTGGATCGCCGGGCGTCGGAACGGCGGGGCGCCAGGTGCCGATGGCGGCTTCGGTGCCGGGGAGGTCCGGCAGGTACAGGGGCGTGCCGGGCAATCCGGCGGCCGCATCCCCGAGGCCCAGCCAGCGGTCGAAGGGGCGGGTCCCGTCGGCGCCGCTCACCAGGAGCCGCCCGCCTCGTCCGGCATAGCCGGCCAGGGCTTCCGCGGTGGCCTCCGGCAGGCGGGTCTGTTCCGGCACCACGACCAGGGGGTACTCGTCCAGCCGGGCCAGGAGGGTCTCGTCCTGCAGCAGGTCCGCATGGAGCCCCAATTCGAGGAGCAGGTGCAGGGCGCCTTCCACGGCCCGGGTTGCCTTCCCGGGATTATACAGGGGCTGGGATGCGGCATATACATGATGGTGGGAATGGAGGATGGCGACCTGGGGCACCGAGCGGGTTCCTTGCACCCAGGGCTGCCGGGCCCGGCAGAACGCCGCGACGTCCGCAAGCCGGTCCATGTGCCACGGCACCAGGTCGCCGCTGCGGTTTGGCTGGTCATAGACCATGAAAGCTCCGCCGCAGGAAAGGACGACCGCGGCCTCCTGGCAGAGGGCCGGCACGGTCTTGAAGGTCCAGTCCCGCATGGGGCCGTGGCTTGTGAAGCCCCAGGCCATCAGGTCCCAGGGGAGTCCCCGGCCGTCCAGGAACCGGGCCTCGACCAGGGCGGAGCGGGGGCCCCAGATCCAGGAAAAATCGCCGCTCAGGTAGTCCACCGGCACTGTCACGGGCTCCGGCTGCCGCAGGGTATACATCCAGTTGCTGCAGACGGTGCTGCCGGGTTTCCTGCGATGGACGCCTTCCGCGTAATGTCGGACATGGGTGTCAAAATTGGCCCGGGCGGAGGCGAGCCACTCCTCCCAGCCATCCTCCGCCGGCGACCGGGGGGCATCGGTCCGTCCGGTCCGCTGCCGGAATGCCTCCCGGCACAAGGGACAATAGCATGGTGCCGTGGCCCAGTTCTCGCCGTCGACCCAGAAT
>JAKPNJ010000356.1 GCA_029548445.1 Bacillota bacterium
TTCGAAATCCTGTCCAATTCCATCGACGAGGCCCGGGAAGGATACGGCGATACCATCGAGGTCATCCGCCACAAGGACGGGTCCCTGTCGGTACGGGACCACGGCCGCGGCATCCCCCTGGATTTCAACCAGAGAGAGAACCGGTACAATTGGGAGCTGGTCTATTGCGAGCTGTATGCAGGGGGAAAATACGACAACCTGACCGGCGACCATTACGAGTTCAGCCTGGGCCTGAACGGCCTGGGCGCCTGCGCGACCCAGTATGCATCCGCCTGGTTCGATGTGGAAGTGGTCCGGGATGGATTCCGGCACAAGCTGCATTTCGAGAAGGGGGAAAACCTGGGCGGCCTCGAGAAGGAACCGGTCCGCACCCGGACAACCGGAACCTACCAGCGCTGGATGCCCGACCGGGACGTCTTTACCGAAACCGACATCCCGACATCCTATTTCCGGGACACCCTGAAGCGCCAGGCCGTGGTCAATGCCGGCATCCGATTCGTTTTCCAGGACGAGGCGGAGGGCACGCGGGAGGATTTCCTGTACCCCGACGGCATTTTGGGCTACGTCCGGGAAATGGCGGCGGAAGGCGGGCTGTCGACGCCCGTGCTGATCGAGGGACAGGGAAGGGGGCGCGACCGGGCCGACAAGCCGGAGTACAAGGTCAAGGTCCAGGCGGCCTTCGTGTTCCACAACGAAGTCAACTGCCTGGAGTACTACCACAACTCCAGCTGGCTCGAACACGGCGGTTCCCCGGACAAGGCGGTCCGGGTCGCCATGGTCGGGGAGCTCGACAAGCTGATCCGGAGCCGAGGCAAGTACCGGAACGAGGAATCGAAGATCACCTTCGCCGACATCCAGGAGAGTCTCGTGTTCGTCAGCAGTTCGTTCTCCAGCTCGACCAGCTACGAGAACCAGACGAAGAAGGCCATCAGCAATCGCTTCATCCAGGAGTTCATGACCGATCTCCTCCGCCAGCGCCTGGAGATCTGGTGCATCGAGAACCGGGCCGAGGCCGACCGGATCGCCGACCAGCTCCTGGCCAACAAGCGAAGCCGGGAGAACGCCGAGAAGCAGCGCCTCAACCTCCGGAAGAAGCTGATGGGCACCCTCGACCTGTCCAACCGGGTCCGGAACTTCGTCGACTGCCGGTCCCGGGACGTGAAGGAACGGGAGCTCTACATCGTCGAGGGCAACTCGGCCCTGGGATCCTGCAAAATGGGTCGGAACGCCGAATTCCAGGCCATCATCCCGGTCCGCGGCAAGATCCTGAACTGCCTCAAGGCCGACTACGAGAGCATCTTCCGCAACGACATCATAACCGACCTCATCAAGGTGCTCGGGTGCGGCGTGGAGATCCAGACCCGGCACAACCGGGACCTTTCGGCCTTCGACCTCTCCTTGCTGCGCTGGAACAAGGTCATCCTGTGCACGGACGCGGACGTGGACGGCTACCAGATCCGGACCCTGATCCTGACCATGCTGTACCGGCTTGTGCCCACCCTCCTGGAAGAAGGACGGATCTATATCGCGGAGACACCCCTGTTCGAAATCACATTCCGGGACCGGAAGGGCGAGAGCATCCACTTCGCCTACAACGAGCAGGAGAAGGCCCGGATTCTGCAGAAAGCCGGCACCGCCCGCTGTACGATCCAGCGATCGAAAGGCCTGGGCGAGAACGAGCCGGAGATGATGTGGACCACGACCATGAACCCGGAAACCCGGCGGTTGATCCGGGTCCTCCCGGAAGAGGCCCGGCGGACGTCGGAATGGTTCGACCTGCTGCTCGGGGAGAACCTGTCGGCCCGGAAGGTCTTCATCGAGCAGAACGGCCACCGGTTCCTCGACATGCTGGATATCGGGTAAGGGGAGGACATCATGGGGCCGCGACACAGGGACCAGCCCATTACCGAAACGCTGGAACAGAACTACATGCCCTATGCCATGAGCGTCATCGTCTCCCGGGCCATCCCGGAGATCGACGGCTTCAAGCCATCCCACAGGAAGCTGTTGTATACCATGTTCCGGATGGGCCTGCTGACGGGCGGCAGGACCAAGTCCGCCAATGTGGTGGGACAGACCATGAAACTCAATCCCCACGGCGAGGCGGCGATCTATGACACGCTCGTCCGCCTGACCCGGGGCAACGGCTCGCTGCTCCATCCCTACATCGATTCGAAGGGCAATTTCGGGCGCCAGTACTCCCGGGACATGCAAGCCGCCGCCTCCCGATACACGGAAGTGCGGCTGGATCGTCTCTGCGAGGAGATTTTCCGGGGAATCGACAAGGATGCCGTGGATTTCATGGACAACTACGACGGCACCCTGGAGGAGCCCCGGCTGCTGCCGGCGTCCTTCCCGACCATCCTGGCCAACGCGAACCAGGGAATCGCCGTGGGCATGGCCTCCAACATCTGTTCTTTTAACCTGGGGGAGGTCTGCCGGGCGGCCATCGCCTACATTCACGACCCGGGCTTTGAAATCTCCTCGATCATACCGGGTCCGGACCTGTCCTCCGGCGGACAGCTCCTCCTGATTCCCGAAGAGATGGAAAAGATCCTCTCCACCGGCCGCGGCAGCTTCCGCCTCCGGGCCAAATACCAGGTGGACCGGAAAGCCGGGCGGATCGAGATCCTGGAGATCCCGTACCCCTCCAGCGTGGAAGGCATCGTGGACGATGTCGCCGAGCTGGTCCGGTCCGGGAAAATCAAGGAGATCCAGGATATCCGGGACGAGACGGACCTCAACGGCCTGCGCCTGTCCATCGAATACCGGAAATCCGCCGATCCCGACGCCCTGATGCACAAGCTGTTCCGGCTGACCGGCCTGGAGGCTGCCTTCGGCTGCAACTTCAACGTCCTCGTCAACGGGTCGCCCCGGGTCCTGGGCGTCAAGGCGCTGCTGGCCGAATGGCTGTCCTTCCGGCGGACCTGCATCCGGCGCGAAACCGCCTTCGACCTCCAGAAGCTCGAGGAGAAGCTCCATCTCCTTCGGGGACTCGAAACCATCCTGCTGGACATCGACGCCGCCATCCGCATCATCCGCCAGACCGCC
>JAKPNJ010000065.1 GCA_029548445.1 Bacillota bacterium
GTGGAGGACCTGCGCCAGGCGATCCGGCCCGACACCATCCTTGCGTCCGTCATGCTGGCCAACAACGAAATCGGGACGGTCCAGCCCATCCGTCAGATGGCGGACGCCTGCCGGGAGCGGGGCGTCCTGTTCCACACCGACGCGATCCAGGCGCCTGGCTATCTTCCCCTGAATGTCCGGGAACTGGGGGTCGACCTGATGTCCCTGTCGGCCCACAAGGCCTATGGCCCCAAGGGGGTCGGCGCCCTGTTCGTCCGGCGGGGCGTGCGCCTGCCGCCCATGATCCTGGGCGGTGGCCAGGAACGGCGGAAGCGGGCGGGAACGGAGAACACCGCCGGCATCGCCGGGTTCGCAAAGGCCATGGAGCTGGCTGTCGCCGAGCAGCCCCGGGAGGCGGATCGTCTCCGGTCCCTCAAGGAGGACCTGGTTCGCCGGGTCCAGGCGCGCATCCCCCATGTCCGCATCAATGGCGACCCGGTCGGCGGCCATCCGGGCATCGCGAGTTTCTGCTTCCGCTACATCGAGGGCGAATCCCTGCTGCTGCTCCTGGATGCAGCCGGATACCTGGCTTCCAGCGGATCGGCCTGCACATCGGGATCCCTCGATCCTTCCCATGTACTCCTGGCCATCGGCCTGCCCCATGAAATCGCCCATGGATCCCTCCGGATCTCGTTGGGACGGGACAATGGGCCCGACCAGCTGCCGGACTTCGTGGACGCGCTGGCGCGGGTCGTGGATCGCCTGCGGGAAATGTCCCCCCTCTACGAGAACGGCGTCCACGGCATCCGCTGCGGCGGCGACAGCCTGGACGCGGAACGGATGTGACGGCATGTACAGTGAAAAAGTCATGGATCATTTTTTGAATCCCAGGAACATGGGCGAAATTCCCGATGCCGATGCCGTGGGTACGGTTGGCAACGCCAAGTGCGGCGACATCATGCGCATCTACCTGAAGATCGAGAACGACGTAATTGTCGATATCCGGTTCAAGACGTTCGGCTGCGGGTCCGCCATCGCCACCAGCAGCATGGCCACGGAAATGATCAAGGGGAAGACCCTGGAGGAAGCCCTGGACCTGACCAACAAGGCCGTGGCCGAAGCCCTGGACGGGCTGCCGCCCCAGAAGATGCACTGCTCCCTCCTGGCGGAGCAGGCCGTGAAGTCCGCCCTGAAAGAGTACTACGAAAGGACCGGCCGGATGACCGACGCCCTGCGGGCGCGGTTCGGCATCCTGGATGAGGACGGGCACGGGGAGGAAGCCGGTCACTAGGAGATCGGAAGGAAACGGACCTCCCGGCCGACATAGTGGCAGATATGGCGGAACCCGCATTCCGCCATCCGTCCCAGGATATCGGGCACCTTTTTCCCGTGGACGCCGGGTTCATGGCTGTCGGACCCGATGCAGACCCGTTCCCCGCCCAGTTCGCGGAACCGTTCCAGGATCCGCCGATCCGGCAGGGGATCGGCAACGCCCAGGGCCTCCATCCGGAGGACGGTACGGGTATTGAGTTCCAGGGCGGCTCCCCGGGTGGCCAGGGCCGACAGGAAGGCCTCCATCTCGTCCGGTGCGTCGTCGTATCGCAGGCGTGGATCCTCCCACGGCGCATACCTGGAGAAGTAGTCGTAGTGGCCCAGGATGTCGAAATCCGGCGCTTCCCGCGCCATGGCGGCCTGGTGGGCCATCCACTCCCGGCAGAGGGTCCGCCGGGAGGCATGAAAAATCGTGGAATCGAAGTAGGGATCATGTCCCCGCAGGACATGCATGGACAGCAGGATTCCGTCGAAGGGGGCGGACCGGACCATGTCGGCCATCCGGAGTCCCAGGTGCGGCATCCAGCCGAATTCCAGGCCCGACAGGACCAGGAACCCGTCGTCGGGCAGGGAGGCCCGCACCCGCGCCAGGGTCCGGGCGGCTTCCTCCATGTCATAGAGAGCCGACAGGACGGGATCGGGCGCCAGGGGATCCGGGTAATCCGGTTCCACATGCTCCGTCACCATGATCCCGTATAGCCCAGCCTGTCGGGCGGATGCCACCAGTTCGTCCAGGCTCTGGCGCGCATCCGGGGAGTGGGGCGCCGTATGGTTGTGGATATCCACGATCATGGGGACCCTCCTGCGTTCTCAGTGATTCGAAAATACTCTATAATGAATCCGCATGCAATCCGG
>JAKPNJ010000094.1 GCA_029548445.1 Bacillota bacterium
CCTGGGCATCCCGTCCCGCTCCCTGCTCCGGTTCCTGGACCGGCTGGAGGCGGAGGGGCAGGACCACCATGCCTTTGTCCTCCTTCGGCACGGAGCCGTGGCGGCAGCCGGGGCCTGGGCGCCCTACCGGCTGGATGCGGCCCACCGGATGTTCTCCGTGTCCAAGAGCGTCACCTCCCTGGCCATCGGGTTCATGGTCCAGGAAGGGCGGCTGTCCCTGGACGACCGGGCGGCCAATCTCCTGCCGGAAGCCCTGGCCGCCTGCCGGGACCCCCTCCTGGCGGCGCTGACGGTCCGGGACCTGCTCCGCATGGCGACGGGCCAGGCCAATGACCCGACCTTCGCCCTGAACGACGCCCCCACCTGGGTCGGGGCGTTTTTCCGGGAGCCCTGCGTCGAGCCCCCCGGCCGGACCTTCCGTTACAACAGCGCCGCCACCTATGTTCTCTCCGCCCTGGTGACCCGGCTGACCGGGCAACCGCTGACCGACTATCTGCAGGACCGCCTGTTCGGACCCCTGGGCTTCGGTCCCGTTCCCTCCGAGATGTCCCCGGAGGGCGCCTGCGCCGGCGGATGGGGCCTGTTCCTCCGGGTGGGGGAACTGGCGCGCCTGGGCCAGCTGGTCCTGCAGAACGGGGTGTACGACGGCCGGCGCCTCCTGTCCGCCGCCTACCTGGCGGAAGCCACCCGCGTCCAAATCGATACGGAGGCAGGCTTCGGCCGCGGGTATGGCTACCAGTTCTGGGCCTGCCCGGACGGGGGATTCCGGATGGACGGCGCCTTCGGCCAGTCCTGCCTCGTGATGCCCGACCGGGACGTGGTGTTCGCGGCCACCAACGGGCTGGACGATGCCGCCCGGTTCTTCCGGGCCGCCTGGTCCCTGCGGGAGGACATGGCCGACGGCCCACTGCCGGCGGATCCCCCGGCGTTCCGGGTGCTGCAGGACCGGCTGGCCGGACTGGCCCATCGGCTCGACGGCGGCAGGCCGGATTCCCCACTGGAGATCGCCGTGTCCGGACGGACCTATCGCCTGGGCGATAACGATTACGGACTCCGGGCGGTCCGGTTTCGTTTCCGTCCGGACGGCTGCGATCTCCAGTTGGAGACCGACCGGGGGACCTTCCGGGCGTCGGCGGCCCGGGACGGCGCCTACCGGCCGACCTGGCCCGGATGGGAGCGGGTCCTGCTTCCCTGGCTCGCCATCGGCGCCCGTCCCCCGGCGCCCCCTGTTCCGGCGGAGGTGTGGACCGCCGCCCGGTGGACCGCCCCCGACCGCTTCCGCTTCAGCCTGCGGTTCCCGGATTCCACCGCCCGGGAGGACTGGATCTTCGAGTTTGCCGGGGATGGCTCCCGGTGCCGGGCGACCCAGCAGCCCTCGGGCATCATGGAATTCCGGCAGCGCCCCCCCCTTGGGGGAACGGCCGCAGACGGCCCGACAACGGAGGACGACCCATGGAAGGACCCGATCCCCGGGAACTGAACCGGCGCCTCGACGCCATGCTGGACGCCATGGGGACCTGCCGCTCCGTCGGCGGGTCCCGGTACCGGATCTGCACACCGGGCGAGGACGACCGGGGGTATGCGGATCCGGGCTTCGACGACGGGGCCTGGGACTACACCCCCGACGGCGTCCCGGTCGGGCGCCGCCAGGGAACGACCTGGTACCGCTTCGCCGTGACCCTGCCGGCCTCCCGGCTCGGCATCCCCTCCACCGGTGATTCCTTTCGCCTGGCCCATTTCTTTTTTGCCCCCGTCGACATATGGGTGGACGGGGTCCTCCGGTTCTCGGAGCGGGCCTGGATGGATTTCAAGTCCCCGGAATGCACCCTGGATGCCGATGCCCGGCCCGGCCGCCGATACGTCATCGCCGTCACGATCCACGCGGGAGAGACCTGCTACTGGAACGGCGGCCTCGGGATGGGGCTCGTCTCCGACCGGCTGGAGGAATTGGAATTCTCCCTCCGTTCCTTCCGGGACGAACTGGCCCATGCCGCCTCGTTCCCCCAGGTGGCGGACGTGCTGCCCGCCGTCCGGGCGGGACTCCTCGACGCCCTGGCGGATCCGGGAGACGCCTCCCGGATCGGGGCCGCGATCCGGACGGGACGGGCCCTTCTCCAGCCCATGGCCGCCGACGCCAAGTCCCGGACAGTGCACCTGGTGGGCCATGCCCATATCGACATGAACTGGTTCTGGTCCATGGAGGAAACCCAGGACGTGATCCTGCGGGACTTCCGGACCATGGCCCGGTTCCTGGACGAGTTTCCCGAGTTCCGGTTCTCCCAGAGCCAGTGCGCAGCCTATGACATCGCCGAACGGCTGGACCCGGCGCTGTTCGGCCGGATCCGCGGGCATGTGGCCGACGGCCGGTGGGAACCCACCGCCTCCGCCTGGGTCGAGGGGGACCTGAACCTGTCGGACGGGGAATCCATCGTGCGCCACATCCTGCTGTCCAAGCGCTACCTCTCGGACCGGTTCGGGTTCGAACCCCGGATCATGTGGTGCCCCGACACCTTCGGCCACCCGGCCAACCTGCCCCAGATCCTCCGGAAGGCCGGCATCGACCGGTACTTTTTCCTGCGGTGCGGGCCCGGCACGGACCAGGCGCCGGAGGACGACGACCGTCGCCTGCGGGAGGCACGGCATGTCCCGCTGTTCCACTGGGTGGGCCAGGACGGCTCCCGGGTCACGGCGGCCAACCTGATTTACGGGTGCGACATCTGGACCGCCGGCCTCGTGGCCCAGTCCGAGCGGATGAAGCAGGGGTTCGGCCTTGACAACGCCCTGTTCGTCTTTGGCACCGGCGATCATGGCGGCGGGCCCACCCGCCGCGACATCCTGCGGATCCGGGAACTGGCTGCCTCCCCAACGGTCCCCACCCTCCGGTTCAGCACCACGGGAGAGTATTTCGATGCGGTAGAGGCCGAGGGCGGCCTGGACCGGATTCCCGTCCACCGGGGAGAGCTGAACGCCGTCTTCGACGGCTGCTATACGACCCACGGCGACATCAAGCGGTACAACCGGCTGTGCGAAAACGCCCTCCGGGCGGCCGAGGCCTTGTCAGCGGCGGCGGGACCGGGCCCCGGCGACGCGGCCCGGCTGGAATCCGCCTGGCGGGCCACGCTGTTCAACCAGTTCCACGACATCCTGGACGGCTCCGGCGTTCCGGCGACCTACGCGTACTCCGCCGCCATCGCCGAGGCCGCCCTGGCCGCCCTGGCCGCCCTGTCGGACGAGCGGCTCGCCGTCCTGGCGGCCGCCGCCGCTGCCGGCCTCCCCCCGGACCCGGCGCCCGGCCGGACCGGCTTCCTGGTCTTCAACCCGGCGCCCTGCGTCCGGACCGCCTGCGTGGCGCTTCCCTGGCGCGGCCCCGGAACCCCCGACGCCCGGGACGCCGCCGGCCGCCGCCTTCGCCTCCAGCCCCTGGCCGACCCGGCGACGGAACCGGCCCTGGTCCCGGCCCCGGCCACGGCCACGCCCCCGGACCCGGCCGACTCCGGGTGCGGGACCTGGCTCGTGGAAATCCCGGACCTCCCGTCCCTGGGCTATGCGACTGTCTTCCTGGCGCCGGCCGGGGACGCCGCGCCGGAACGCGCGCCGGAGGCCGCCCATGTCCCGGTCCGGGACGAGGGCGGCCATTTCCGCTTCGAGACGGCCTGCTTCCGGGTCGAGGTCGACAAGGGATCCGGCCAGGTCGACACCCTCTTCGACAAGCGGACCTGCCGGTTCGTCGTCCGGCGGGGAACCATCGGCTGGCGCGACCGGAACGGAACCCTGAACCAGCTGTCGGTTCACGACGAGGAGCCCACCCACATGAGCGCCTGGACCATCGGCCGGGTGGAACGGATCCGGAACCTGCTGGCCGGCGCCGACGCGTCGGTCGTGGAAGACGGCCCGATCCGCCGGATCCTGCGGTTCGTCCACACCGTCGACGGCTCCCGGATCGAGCAGGACCTGGCCTTTGAGGACGCCGGGACCCGCATCGACGTACGGACCCGGGTGGACTGGAACGAGTACGGGGATTTCGACCGGCCCGCCCCCATGCTGCGGGTGTCCTGCTCCCCCGACGTGGCCTGTGCCGACGCGCTCTACGAAATTCCCTTCGGCACCCTGGCCCGGCCCGGCCAGGACAGGGAACAGCCGTCCCTCCGTTTCGTGGACCTGTCGGACCGGAGCGGCGCCTTCGGGTTCGCCCTGCTGAACGACGGGAAGCATGGCCATCGCGCCATGGGCAACGTCCTGGAACTGGCCCTGGTCCGCTCCGGCTGGCTGCCGGATCCCCAGTCCGACGTGGGCCTGCACGAGTTCACCTACTCCATGATGCCCCATCCGGGGGGAGCCTTCGATGGCCGGGTCCCGGAGGAGGCCGCCTGCCTGAACCTGTCGCCCCGGGTGGCGCCCCTGCCGGCGTTCCCCTCGCCTGCAGCCGCCCCGACGGCTCCACCGATTTCGGCCGTTCCGGCGGGCCAGGTCCGGCTTCCCCCGACCGCCTCGTTCGCCGGAATCCTGGAGGGAACCGCCTGCCTCTCCGCCCTCAAGACCGCCGAGTCCGGCGACGGCTGGATCCTGCGGCTCTATGATCCCACCGGCCTGGGCGGCGAGTCCCGGGTCCGGGTGGACGATCCCTTCGGCCGGATTCGCCCGGTCCAGGCCGAGGAAACCGACTTGCTGGAGAGGTCCGCCGGGCGAACGCTGCCCGTCGCTGAAGGCCAGTTCCGGGTGGCCCTCCACCCCTATGAGATTCGGACCTTCCTGCTGCGGAACCCGGACGACGGCCGTGACATCCGCCCGGCGGATCCCGCCGGGCCAGGGGCGCTCCCGGAGAGCGCCGGAATGGGAGGCTGACCATGCCCTATTCGAAGGGACCCGATCCGTTCTGGACAATGGAGCGCCTGCTGCGGTATGGCGAGCTCATGGACGAACTGGGGGCCCCTGGGGTCCAGGAGGTCCTGGACGAGGCCGCCCGGGCCCTGGCCCAGGCTGTAGAACGACTTCAGGGACTGCCTCCGGACGAAGCGATCCGGCTCCGGGAACCCGACGACCTGGAGACGATCCGGTCGCTTCGGCCGGAAGGCCCCCGCCGCTTGTCCGACGGTGTGCCAAACGATTACGAGGACCGCCTGGAAGGCGCCCTGCTGGCCCGGATGGCCGGGTGCACCCTGGGCGCCCCCGTGGAGGGATGGCGCATCGAGGACATGGAGCGCTGGGCCGCCTGGCTGGGGGACCTCTTCCCGCCGACGGACTACTGGAGCGGCGTCACGGGGATCCCGAACACACCCCGGTACATCCGGAGCACCCTGGCCGACTTCACCCGGGATCGCATGCGGGGGGTGCCGGTCGACGACGACACCGCCTATACCCTGCTGGGCCTGCTGATCGCCGAGGAGTATGGTCCCGGGTTCACCACCGCGGATGTGGGCGCCGCCTGGCTCCGGTACCTGCCGGTGGCCTGCACCGCCGAGGGCGCCGCCCTGGCGGCCCTCCGGGACGGGGTGCCGGCCGCGGAAGCCGCCGATCGGGACAATCCCTATGTCCAGTGGATCGGCGCCGACATCCGGAGCGACCCCTGGGGCTGGATCGCCCCGGCCTGGCCCGAGAAGGCCGCGGAGCTGGCCTATCGGGACGCCGTCCTGTCCCACCGGCGCAACGGGGTGTACGGGGCCATGTTCTTCGCGGCCGCCCAGTCTGCCGCCTTCGCCGTGGCGGATCCTGCCGAAGCCCTGGCCATCGGCCTCACGGAGATCCCGGCGGAATGCGCCCTGGCCGGGGCGATCCGGTGGGCCCTGTCGGTGGACCGCCCCTCCGGATACCGGGAGGCCCGGGCCGCCGTGGACGAGCGGTTCCCGGGCATGCATGCCGTCCACACGATCAACAACGCCTGCCTGACGGTCTTCGGGCTGCGGATCGGCGGCACCGACCTCACGAAAGTCCTGTCCGAGACCGTGGCCATGGGCCTGGACAATGACTGCACCGCCGCCACCGCCGGCAGCATCGCCGGGGCCGTGGCGGGGACCGCCGGCGTGCCGGGGCACTGGAGCCGGCCCTTCGAAGGCCGGATCCTGTCCTACCTGGACGGCATCGAATCCTTCGACATCCGGGAGACCGTGGGCCGGTTCGCCCGCCAGGCGGCCCGCTTCCGGTGAAGCGCAAGATATGTCTGCCAATGGCCAAGAAAGGGCCGGGAAAAACGTCTGCAGGCCATGGCATTCCTTGCTTTGCGCATATATGATGAAGCCAGTGGCACCGATGCCATGGGCCCTGGCCCACGTTGAAAGGAGAACCGTCATGAAGAGAACCCTGAAGCAGATCCTGACCCTGACCGTTCTCGTCCTTGTCGTCATCGCCTTTACCAGCTGCTGGCGGGGAGACCTGAGCTCCGAAACCGTCATCACCTCCCGGGAAGGCGCCGGCACCCGCACCTTCGTCGTGAATGTCTGGAAAAACGGCTCGACCCTTCCGGACAACACCATCCTGACCGACAACGAGTGGGATCCCGATGCCGAGACCGGCTACCTGAAAGGCACCAACGCCGAGATCGAGGCCAAGCTCGAATCCGCGGCCCCTTTCGCCGGCATGGACATCTCCACCTCCGAAACCGACACGAAGCGCTTCTTCTACATCACCTTCTCCTTCACCAGCATCGGGGACTACAATGACAAGCTCGAGGCCATGTTCGACGCCGCATCGGCCGTATACGGATCCAACGGCGAACTGGACCTCCGGGGCACCTTCATCCCGGCGACCCTCACCGTCGACGGGGACCAGGTGACCTTTACGGACAGCTGGCAGAGCAGCATCATCGGGACTGACTGGGCCTGGGCCGCGATCTACAACGATCCCGCCCTCATCAACCAGGACGGCCTCGGAAAGAACATGTTCCTGTACTGCGAGCCCCTGGACGTGACCGTGGGCGACACGGAAGACACCTTCGGGCCCAACGGTGAATCAGGCATCGCCTTCGCCGACCTGTCCGACAACCATGTCAACGGAACCTACAGCCTCACCGGCACCATCGCCGAGGCCGTGGCGACCCCCACCGACGCCGCCACCCCCACCGAGGGCGAGAACCCCGTGACCGGCGATCCCGCCGTCCTGGGCGCCCTGGCCGCCGCCCTCCTGGCCGCCGGCACCTTCGTGACCCTCCGGACCCGCAAGTCCTGACCCCTTCCCCATCCCATCCGACGCAACGCAGCAGGAAGGCAGGGACTCCCGTCCCTGCCTTTCTGGACAGGAGGCGATCCCCATGTCGGTCCTCTATCATCGCCCTGCCGGGCACCACACCCGATGGGCCTCCTTCGAGAACCCGACGGCCGGCAAGGGATCCGCCGCCCGGGAGAATGGCGGCGCCAAGGGCCATGCCTTCGACTGCCTCCGGGCCGGGGAGACGAAGACCCTCCTGGACATCCGGGGCCCCGGGGTCGTCCGGCGGATCTGGATGACCTTCAACGAGTTCGCCCGCCCGGAGATCCAGCGGTCCCTGGTCCTCCGCTGCTTCTGGGAAGGGGAGGAGAGGCCCGCCGTCGAGGCCCCCGTCGGGGACCTGGCCTGTTTCGGGTCCATGCCCCGGGCCTTCGAGTGCGAAATGGTCTCCACCGGGGAAGGCCGGAGCCTGTCGCTGTATTTCCCCATGCCGTTCCGGGAGGCCGCCCGGATCACACTGGAGAACACGTCGGGGGAGGACCTGGTCCACCTGTTCTACGATGTGGACCTGGAGGTCCTGGACCGGCCGGACCCCGAGGCCCTGTACTTCCACGCGTACTGGAACCGGGATCCGCGAACGCCCCTGGGCCATGACTACGAGGTGCTCCCGGAGATCCACGGCCGGGGCCGGTTCCTGGGCGTGGCCATGGTGGTCTTCGCCAATTTCCACCATCCAATGTGGTGGGGGGAAGGGGAGTTCAAGGCCTGGCTGGACGGCGACCGGGCATTCCCGACCCTCTGCGGCACCGGCGCCGAGGACTACGCCGGCAGCGCCTGGGGCCTGGGGGCCTTCACCCACCGGTACCAGGGGTGTACCCATGCCGATGGAGACGCGCGTCGCTGGGCTTTCTACCGGTTCCACATCCCCGACCCGATCTGGTTCGATGCCAGTTGCCGGGTGGCTTTCCAGGCCATCGGGGGCGGCATGGGCGCCGAGGTCCGGGACCATGTCGCCCGGGGTGCTGCCATCCGTCCCGTCTCGGTGGACGAGGCCGCCATACCGGGAGGCTTCCGGGGACTGGCCGGCGCGGAGTATGATGGGAAGGACCCGCAATACGATTCGGCCTGGGTCAACTTCTACCGGGAGGATGACTATGCGTCTACGGCCTTCTTCTACCTGGATCGCCCCGTGGCCGACCGGCCCCGACCCCTGCCGCCGCTGCCGCCCAGGGCTGTCCGGATCCTGGGCTTCGGGCCGGTCGCCGACGCGCCGCCGTCGGGCGGGTAGGGCACCGTGAAGCGGCTGCTGGGCGTCCGGAACCTGCGGGAGGCGGGGTTCCTGACCGGCGAGCGGTCCCCCAACCGGACCCGGTCCCGTTGGGGCGTCGGCGGCACCGACCTGGGCATCCCCTTCGGCGAAGGGCCCTGGTTCATGGCCTTCGGCGACACCTTCGAGAGCGAAGGCGATTTTTCGGCAGGATGGCGCAGCAATGTCCTGGCCCGGATTCCGCGCCCCGCCTTCGACACCGTGCCGCTCTTCGACTGGATGGCGGACGGGGAGACCCCGGCGTTCGCCGGGGAGATCCTTCCCAGCCGCAAGACCGAGGACGACGAAAAGACCGTAGTGCCCACGGGGGGATTCCAGCTGGGCGATGCCCTGTACCTCGCGTACATGAGCGTCCGCCGGTGGGACGCCCCCGGGATGTGGACCTGCAACGAGGCCGGCCTGGCGAAGTCGACGGACCAGGGTCGGACCTGGCGGAAGCTCGACGGACCCCGGTGGCCGGGGGACTCGGGGTTCGCCCAGAACGCGGCCCTGGTCGTGGAGGATCACGTCCATTTCTGGGGCGCCCCGGCCGGCCGGTACGGTCCGGTCCGGCTCATGCGGGTCCCGAGTGACCGGGTGGAGGACCCGGACGCCTACGCATACTTCCTTGGGCGGGATGCGTCCGGCGAACCGATCTACGTGACAGGCACACCAGCCATGCACCAGGCGGTCCCCCTGGTCCCGGGTCCCTGCGGCGAACCATCCGCCGCCTACTGCGACGCAATCGGCGGATTCCTGCTGGCTGCCTACAGCGAGCCCCGGGGCGCCGTGCTGCTCCGGGCCGCGCCGGTTCCGGAAGGACCCTATGGCGAGCCAGTGGAGCTGGTGGGGCGGGACTTCGGGCCCATGCTGTATGGCGGCTTCCTGCACAAGGATTTCATGGAGCCGCGGGGGCGCCGCATCGGCTTCGCCCTGTCCCAGTGGCTGCCGACCTATAATGTCCGCTGGATGGCAGCGGAACTCGTCGTTTCGGAGGAACCGGACGACGACTCTCCGGGAGGTTCTTCATGACCGCATTTCACTCCCGCCGATCCGCGCTGGCTGCGGCCTGCCTGGCCGTCGCATCCTCCTGGGGGCCTGCACCCCGGGGGTCCCGACGGCCTGGCCGACAGGCAGCCCGACGGACGGCCCCTCGGATCATCCCTCCGGCCCGGTTCCCTCCGCCAGGCCGACCGACGGGGAGAATCCCCTGTCACCCTCCTCCCCGGCCACGCCGCAGGTAACCGACGCCCTGACCCCGGACCCGACGGCCACCCGGACAGCGGATCCCTCCGCCACCGCCGGCCCGTCGCCGTCCGCCGGCCCCACGGCCGGTCCCAGCGCGACCCAGGCCCCCACTCCCCGGCCCACACCCACCAAAAGACCCACCCCGACCCCGCCTGTCCGGACAACCCGGCTCCTGGGCGTCCGCAACCTGCGGGAAACGGGGTTCGTGACCGGGGAGGACTCGGTCAACCGGACCCTGACCAACTGGACCGTCGGCGGCACCGACCTGGGGGTCCTGTTCGGGGACGGGCCCTATTACATGGCCTTCGGGGACACCTTCGCCAGCGAGGGAGACTTCAGCGCCGGGTGGCGCAGCAACACCCTGGCCGTCATCGGGTCGGCCGCCTGCGCGACGCCGCCGGCCTTCTCGTCCATGATCACCGACGGGACCCCGGACTGGGCGGAAGAGGTCCTGTCCAGCCTCAAGCGAAACGGCGAGGAGATGACCGTCATTCCCACCGGCGGATTCCAGGTGGGGGACGTCCTGTACATGACCTTCATGTCGGTCCGGAGCTGGGGAGGCCCCGGGGAATGGTGGTGCAATTACGGGGGCCTGGCCAGGTCGACGGACCAGGGGCGCACCTGGCAGAAACTCGACGGGGTCCGGTGGCCCGGTGACGCCGGGTTTGTCCAGAACGCGGCCCTGAAGGTCGGGGACTTTGTCTACTTCTGGGGGATTCCGGCCGGCCGATTCGGCGATGTGTCCCTGATGCGGGTGCCGCAGGAGCGGGTGGAGGAGTATGCTGCCTACGAGTACTTCCAGGGGCGCGAGCCGTCCGGCGAACCCCGGTACGCGACCGGGGAGTCGGCCCTCCGATCGGCTGCCGTCCTGATCCCGGGGCCGGTGGGCGAGCTGTCGGTCGTATACAACGAGTATGTGGAGGCCTATCTCCTGTCGTATTACTGCGAGGGATTGTACAGCTGCCTGCTGCATGCCTCCCTGGAGCCCGAGGGACCCTTCGATGCCCCCTTCGACATGACGGCGGGCAGCGGGCTGTTCATGATCTACGGCCCCTTCATGCACGGCGACTTCGTGGCCGACGGGGGACGCCGGATCGGTTTCTCCCTGTCCCAGTGGCTGCCGACGTACAATGTCCGGTGGCTGGAACTCGAGCTCATCCGCCGGGAGGACTAGCCGCCCGGGGACAAAGGGAAGGCGAGGGGGCTACACGGCCACCGCCGGCTCCGGAACCTGCCCGTCGAACCGCATTTCCCGGAAATCCGACGGGGTCCGGCCGGTATTCTCCCGGAAGATCCGGTTGAACTGGCGCACGCTGCCGTACCCGCACTCGAAGGAGATGGACGTGATTTTCAGGTCGGTCTGCAGGAGCAGCTCCTTGGCCCGGCGGGTCCGGGTCCGGTTCACGTACTCCTTCAGGTTGATGCCGAACATGCGCTTGAACAGGCGGGAGAAGTAAAACGGGCAAAGGTGGAAGTGGTCGGAGATCGAGTCGAGGCTGATCCGGTCGGCCAGGCTCCGGTCGATATAGGCCATGATGTCCTGCATCAGGGCGATGTTGTACCGATCCCGGGCGCTGGCCCGGTCCTCGGCCTTCCGGGTCGGGAAGATCCGGAACGCCAGGACGAAAAATTCGGTCACCCGGCACAGGACGGCGGTCCGCCGGAAACTGCCCGGGTGGGTATCCTCCTCGAGGGCGGTCCGGAACGCCGATTCGATCCGGTCGGCCAGGCCGGAGGCCCGGAAGGATTCTCCGTCATGGAAGGGGGAGCGGAATCGGGTGGCCTGGAGGGCCTGCTGCAGTTCCGGATCCAGCAGGTCGGGCCGGATGCGGAAGACGATGGACTCGGAGGGCCCCTCCGACTCGAAGCAGTGGACGTCGCCGGGCAGGAAGACCGCCGTGGACCCGGGGCCGAGGGTGGCGGTTTCCAGGTTGCACGTGATCCGGATGCGGCCTTCCGATACAAACAGGCCCTCGATGTCGGAATGCCAGTGGGGGAAGTAGAGCAGGTCCCGGTGCCGCTGGACCTGGAGGTCCTGCCGGTCTTCCTGGTAGGCGGACGGGGTGGCCTGGGTCATCGGTCCTCTCCTCCTGGCATGCGTGGCGACGGGGCGCCGCGGGGGGGCTGCAAAGCGAAGACCATGTGACATTGATGTCATAATCATAAAACTCGATCCGTGGCATGTCAACAGGAAGAGCCAGAAAACGACCGGACATTTTGGGGAAGATGACGGCGCCGGCGCGGAGACTGGCCTTGACATGGCGAAAAATGGCAGGGACGGATGGAATCCCGGAGCCCGGCGATGGCAGAATCCCGGGGAGTTCCTGGCAGGATGGGCCGATTGGCAGGACGGAGAAAGAGGCACCGGTGTCACAAGAAATGACCGGATTCGGATGGGAACGGGGAGGCCCATCCGGATTGGTCAAACCATGTCCGGTTTGCCCGCGAATGCGCCCGATTCTGGACAAGCCATGACCATTCCGGGTCGGCGGGCTGCGGTATAGTGATGCCAGGAACGACGGGAGGATTGCGCATGGGCACCATCTATGACATCGCCGAACAGGTGGGGCTCTCCCCCTCCACGGTGGCCCGGGCGCTTCGCGGCACGGGGTACTGCAGCCCCGGCAGCCGGGCCCGGATTCTCCAGGCGGCGGCCGACATGAACTATACCCCCACCCAGGCCGCCCGGATGCTCAAGAGCAAGCGGACCAGCAAGATCCTGTTCTGCATTCCCGACATCTACAACCCTTTTTACTTTGGCATGATCAAGGGCGTCAGCGATGTTTTGGAGCCCAGGGGCTACTTTACCATCCTGTGCCACACCGGCCACAGCCTCGAGGCCGAGCTCCGCATGATCCAAAGTCTCCGGGAACGCTACGGGGATGGCATGGTGCTGGTCTCCTTCAACTTTACGAAGCGGAACATCGACGCCATCAACGCCTGCGGCATGCCCGTCTGCCTGACCAACCGCTACGACTCCCCCGGCGGCAACGACAAGTTCGACTATGTGTACATCGACACCCACAAGGGCATCCGGCTGGCCACCGAGCACCACCTGGCCCACGGCCACCGCCGGATCGGGTATGTGGGCGGCCAGAGCGGCGAGCAGACCGGCGCCGAGCGGCTGGCGGGATACCGGGAGGCGATGGCGGAGGCGGGCATCCCCCATGCCCGGGAGCTCCTGGTGGAATCCGACTATACCCGCCGGGGCGGCTACGAGGCCGGCAAGCGGCTGC
>JAKPNJ010000110.1 GCA_029548445.1 Bacillota bacterium
CGGCCGCATATACGCCACCGTCGTCTTCAGCCCCACGGCCCCCGCCGCAAGCTCCCGCCCGACAATCGCCTCCGTCGCGTCCAGCCAGTCCTGGAAACAGCGGATCCGGAGGCCGGCCATCTGCTCCACGTCCCGGAGGCCGTAGTAGGAAGGGCAGATGTACCAGTTCACATAGGACACGGTCCGGAACAGCGGCCCTGTTCCACCGCACAGGGCGAACTCGATGCCGCACTTCTCCCGGAGGACGATGTCCAGCAGACGACCGCTGCCTTTCAGCGCCATGAACGCCCGGTTGGCCTCCGGCAGCGTTTCCCGCCGCAGGCCGTCCAGGCCGTACAACCCACGGACCGACAGGTCCAGGGCCTGCCCGTATCCCGTGTACCGGGCGGCCTCCCAGAACGGCTCGATGGCGTCCCAGCGGGCCGCCAGGTCGACCCCGGAATCCCGGACCCGGGCCAGGAGCTCCGGCCCCGCTCCCGCCAGGGCCAGGTCCTCCGCGAAATAATGGGACGCATACGTACTCAGGAGATCGTCGTCATCCCGGTACCGGTCCCCGTAATCTTCCAGGTGCTCGTGGGAATCCGCCATGGGCATCGAGGCAATCGCGTCATGCAGGTCCGGATACGCGCGTTTCATCCTGTGGCTCCCTTCTCCCCGGGGTGCAATGCCCCGGTATCATCCCCCTCGCGCAGCACATAGACATAGTAGGCCCCCTGGCGTTTGTCCCCCGCATCATGGAACCAAGCCTCCAGGGTTGTGGGCCCGGCCTGGTCGACGGGCAGGTGAAACACGACCTCCCGACTGTCCGCCTCAACCCCGGCGAACACGGTCCGGCCAAAAAGGGAAAGGGACGCCCGGACCGGCCGGATGACCCGGCAATGCACCTCCTGGTTCCAGACCGGGTCCCCGAAGCTGAAATCCTCTTCGCCGATGGGGGCGTCGATGGGCACATCCAGCTCCTCCGGCCATCGTCGCAGGGCGAACCGGTACATCCCGGGGGACGCCACCTCGACGGCCCAGCGCCCCGTGGTTTTTTGGGCCTCGACAATCAGCGACTGGTCCCAGGCTCCATCGCCCATGACATCACAGGCGTCCAGACGGGCGGGATTCTCCGCCGGGTGCCCCAGGACGATGGGGCAGTAGGCGTCCAGGGAGGGCGCCACCTCCTGCCAGAAGGCCTCGTGGGCCTGCCGGAGGGACAAAACCACCTCCGGGTGCTCCGCCGCGCAGTCCCGGCGCTGGCCGGGGTCCGCTGCCACATCGTACAGCTCCGCCCCCCGGACCAGGCGATAGCGCCCCGCCAGGGCCACGTAGTGCCCGGGCTCCGGCGGCCGGGTGTCCTGGCGGATCTGGATGAAATGGACCCGGTCACCGGGGAGCCGGTCCGTCTCGCCCCGCAACAGGGAGGCAAGGCTCGTTCCGTCGAGCCGGGGCCCCGATGGAAGTGACAGGCCGCACAAGTCGGCCAGGGTCGGCATCAGGTCGACATCCAGGGCCATCTCCCCGATCTCCCGGCCCCCGGCCAGGCCCCCCTCCGGCCAGCGGAGGAAGCAGGGCGCCCGGTGGCCCCCCTCGTAATGGGACCCCTTGATCCCCCGCAGGCCGGCGTTGTATCCCTGGACGGCAAATTCGTTCGCGTCGGTGGCGGCGCCTCCGGAACTCCCATTGTCCGTCAGGAACAGGAGGATCGTCCGGTCCTCCAGGCGCTGTGCCCGCAGCATGTCCCGCAGGTGGCCGAAATTTTCGTCGATGCTTTCGATCATCCCGTAGAACTCGGGGGACAGGACCTCCGGCAGGCCCCGGTGGGGGTCGCTGTACCGCCGGTCCACCCGGTAGGGCCAGTGGGGCGCGTTGGTGGCGACCATCGCGAAAAACGGAGCCTCCCGGTTGGCCAGGATGAACCGCTCCGCCTCCCGGAACCAGACATCGGTGCAATACCCCTCAAACCGGGTCGGCTGGCCGTTGCGGAAATAGGTATCGTCGAAATAGTCGTTGCCCCAGAAATCCGGTGTCTGGCCCACGCCGCCCCCCTTGTGGGCCACCACGGTGTGGAACCCCCGGTCCTGGGGCCGGTAGGGGTAGTTGTCCCCCAGGTGCCACTTGCCGAACAGTCCCGTCCGGTAGCCGCTCCCCGCAAACACCTCCGCCAGGGTCACCTCGTCCCGGCGCAGCAGGGAGCGTCCCCACATGGTGGCCCAGGCCCCGTTGCGCAGCGGCCGACGTCCCGTCATGATCGCACCCCGGGTCGGGGTGCACAGGGGATGGACATGGAAATCCGTGAAACGCACGGACTCGCCGGCGAACCGGTCCAGGTGCGGCGTCCGGATCCGGGGATTCCCCGTGCAGCCCAGGTCCCCGTACCCCTGGTCGTCCGTCAGGACCAGGATCACATTGGGCTGCCGGCTCATCCCTCCACCCCCTCCAGCCGAAACGCCTGGGCTTCGTAGGGCCGCAGCACGCCACTCCGGGGGACATCGCCACAGTCGTAGTTCGCGATATACAGGGCGCTCTCCCGGAACCGGAGTCCCTCCGGCAGGTCGAAAACCGCCGGCTCCCGGGCCAGGTTCGCCACCACCAGCAGCGCCGTTTCCTCCAGCCGCCGGACGAAGGCGAAGACCTGGCCGCTGTCGGCGCAGAGCTCCGTAAAATCCCCGTACACCGCCACCGGATGCGCCCGCCGCAGGGCGATGAGCTTCCGGTAATACTGGAAGACCGAATCCGGATCCTTCCGCTGGGCTTCCGCGTTGATGTCCCGGTAGTTGGGGTTGACGCCGATCCAGGGGGTTCCCGAGGTGAAGCCCGCATGAACCGACCCGTCCCACTGCATGGGGGTCCGGGCGTTGTCCCGGCCCCGCCGCCGGATCGCCTCCAGCATCCGCCCCGGCGTCACGAGTCCCCGGCCCACCAGGTCCCGGTAGGCGTTGAGGGATTCCACATCCCGGACCTCCTCCAGGCTCTCGATCCGGCGGTTCGTCATGCCCAGTTCCTCCCCCTGGTAGACATAGGGAGTGCCCTGCTGCAGATGGAGGATCGTCGCCAGCATCTTCGCGCTGACCTCGCGGTACACCCCGTCGTCCCCGAACCGGGACACCTGCCGGGGCTGGTCATGGTTGGACAGATACAGGCTGTTCCATCCGCGGTTCATGAGCCCCCGCTGCCAGTCCGAAAGGCAGGCCTTCAGCTTCCGGACGGGAACGGGGCCGTCGGCCAGCAGCCGGTTGCCCCCGGCGGCGTCCAGGTCCATGTGCTGGAACTGGAAGACCATGTTCACTTCCCCGGACGCCTCCGCCGTATACTGCAGGGCGTCCTCGACGGTTACGCCGTCGGTTTCCCCCACCGTCAGGATCCCGTACCGGGAGAACACCTCCCGATGCATCTCCCGAATGTACCCATGGGTCCGGGGAAGGCTGGAGAAGTGCTCGATCCCCACCGGAGGCCCCTCTGATGGGTCTCCGTCCGGCAGGCCCGCCGCCTTCCCGTAGGCATGCATGGAATCCAGCCGGAAGCCGTCCACGCCCTTGTCCAGCCAGAACCGCAGGATGTCGTGGATTTCCCGGCGCAGGGCCGGGTTCTCCCAGTTGAGGTCCGGCATTTCCTTCGTGAAGAGGTGGAGGTAGAACTGGCCGGTGGCCTCGTCGAAGGTCCAGGCCGGGCCGCTGAAGTAGGAGGTCCAGTTGTTGGGGGGAGACCCGTCGGGTTTCGGGTCCCGCCAGAGGAAATAGTCCCGGTAGGGATTGTCCCGGCTTTTCCGGGCCTCCGTGAACCAGGGGTGGCGGTCGGAGCAGTGGTTGACGACCAGGTCCATGAGGAGCTTCAGGCCCCGCCGGTGCATCTCCGACAGCAGGCGCCCGAAATCCGCCATGGAGCCGAAGCGCGGGTCGATGTCCCGGTAGTCCGAGATGTCATATCCGTTGTCGACCCAGGGGGACCGGAAGAAGGGGCAGATCCAGACGACCGACACCCCCAGCTCCACCAGGTAGTCCAGCTTCTCCGTGATGCCGGCGAGGTCCCCCAGGCCGTCACCGTCGGAGTCCCGGAAGCTCACGGGATAGACCTGGTAGACGACGGCTTCCTTCCAACCGGTCCGCTGCATGCTGCCTGCCTCCCGCTGCGGCCTGGCCAGGGGCTCAGGCCGGATCGCACAGATACTCATGGGCCAGGGTCAGGAAGACGCTGGCCGACCAGGTGTAGGCCCGGTCCCGGAGCCCCTCCCCGGCCAGGGCGTTGTAGTTCTCCGCGAAGCCGCTTCTCTCGACCATCCGGGCGAACCGCTCCGCCACCGTCCGGGCCAGGCCGGCCTCCCCCGAGGCCCGCAGCCCGTCGACCATAAGCAGGGTGGCCGGCGCCCAGATCGGACCCCGCCAGTAGCCGTCCGCCTCGTAGGCCGGGCTGTCGGGGCTCTCCGTGGCGAGGCCCCACTCGGACAGGAATCGCTCCCGTTCCAGGGTGGCCAGAAGCGCCCGCCGCACCGCCCCCGGCAGCCGCGGGCCCAGCAGGAGCGGCATCAGGGACAGCAGGCTCCGGTTGGGGACTTCCTCGTGGGTTCCGGGCAACAGGGCGGCCAGCCGGTCGCCCCGCCGGGAATGGGCCAGGAACCGGGCCACCAGGTCCTCCGACCGCCGGGTCCAGGCCTCGGCCTCCGTCCCCCGGCCGAGGGCCGCCGCCACCGTGGCCAGGGCGTCCATCTGGAGGACCAGGAACACCGGCAGGTCGGGGCTCTCGACGGCCGGGCCCGCCCGGAAGACCGTGCTGTTGTCCCAGCCCGAATCGTTCCCGTGGAGGTACTGGGGGATCCCGTCGCAGTCGAAGTCCCGATAGCGGAACCACCAGTCCGTCCACCGGCCGAGTGGGCTGTAGATCTCCTCCATCTTCGCCCGGTCCACCGCGCCGTTCCGGATCATCCGCAGGAGGGCCCATCCGTGGATCGGCGGTTTCCGGAAGCTCCAGACGGCCTTGGCGTTGCTGATCGAGTCCGGCAGGGCCCCCTGGTCGTCCTGGTGGTCGAAAAGGGTCATGAGCTGGTCCCAGGCCAGCGCCGGCTGCCGAAAGCTCAGGGCGACGGCATTGAAGCAGTGGTCCCAGCTCCAGACGCTGGTCATCCAGTTCTTGGACATCAGGATGGAGGGCCGCCGGATTTGGCCTTCCGGGTCCACGACGCAGGACCAGTCCAGGTATGCGGCCAACTCCCGCCAGGGAGCCAGTCGCCCCGGCGCGTCCGGCATGCCGTCCAGGAATGGGTCGAACTCCCGCTGCACCCGGGCCAGGCCGTCCTCGAAGGAGTCCGGGAACTCCCGGAAGACCCCGTCGTGCCGGGAGGCCTCCATGGCCGCCTCGAATTCGCCGTCCGCACCCGCCGTGTCATCCGGCAGGAAGTCCAGGACCAGCCGTTCCGCCTGGTCCCCGGCCCAGGGCGCATCCACCCGCAGCCGGCCGGACAGCGGCGTGACGGCGAACCACAGGTCCGCCCCCATGCAGTTGACCAGCCAGCGGGTATCATCATACGGAATGGGATATTCCTGCCCCCTCGACGGGGTCGCCGTCAGCCGCAGCCCGGCGCCGCGGCCCCGGAACCGGACAACCGCCGGGTCCGGCAGGCCGATCTCCACGAGAGCACCGGATGCTGTCCGCAGCCGGAAACAGGCCGGGGAGCCCTCCGCCTCGAAGGGAACCGGCACCCCCCGGAGAAGGACCTCCAGCCGGAAGATTTCCCGGTGGAAGCCGCCCTCCCGGACCGTCCGGAAATAGAGCCCCTCCGTCAGCCGGGCGTCGGAGAACCGGTCGACCAGGAACCGTTCCGAGAGAAAGGAGAAGGCGAGCCAGGAGC
>JAKPNJ010000112.1 GCA_029548445.1 Bacillota bacterium
CCTGGGATCGGGGCCAGGCCCGGTCCGAGGGGATGCTGCTGTCCGCAAGGGTCCATCGGGTCCGGGAAATCCGGGAGACCCTGGAGGAGGAAGCCCGGCGACAGGGACTTCGCATCCGGCTCCACGACGGACTCGAATGCGTGGTCGGGCAGGACCTGCTGGACGCCCTGGGGGATCCCGGCCTGGCGCCCCGGCTGGCCCTGGGACAGTCCCGTTACCTGCTGGTCGAAACCCCTCCCTGGCTGGCCGGGGGGCTGTCGACCCTGGAAGTCCTGCTGTATGAAATCCAGCTCGCCGGTTTCCTGCCGATCCTGGCCCATCCGGAACGCCTGATGCAGGACCATTCGGTGGGGCCGACCCTGCAGAAGTGGATCGGGCGGGATCGTCTCCGCCTCCAGGTCAATGCATCCGCCCTGTCGCCCCTCTCCCTCTATCCGAAGGAGCGCCGGGGACGGTACGAAACCCGCCAGGGCCACGCAGCCTGGCTCATGCGCCGGGAGCTCGTCCACATCGTGGCGTCCGACGCCCACGATCCCGTGACCCGGCCCATCCACCTGGAGGCGAGCCACGCCTTCATTTCGGGGCGATACGGTCCGGAGTCCGCCGACCGGCTCCTGAAGCGGAATCCGGCCCAGGTCCTGTCCGACGGCCCCCTCTGACCGGTTGGCCGGCGCTGTCCGGCCGGCCCGTCGGGCCATGTCCATCGGGAGGTGTCCCATGTCGATCCTGGATCTCGTCCTGCTCGTCCTTCTGGTCCTGGCCATGGCCATCGGATGGTTCCGCGGCTTCGTCCGGGTGGTCTTCTCCCTGGTGACGGGGGTGGCCGCCTTCCTGGGCGCCATGCTCTTCGCCGCGCCCGTTGCCCGGCTGCTCCGGGCCTTCGGCCTCCTGGCCGGCCTGCCGGAGCGCATCGCGGAGAGGATTTCCGCCTTCCCGACCCCCGCGGATTACATTGAGGAAACGCTCCACCTGCCAGGGGGGATGACGGACGCCCTGCTGTCCTCCGTGACCGGAGGGACGGGCCTGCCCACCGCCCTGGAAGTGGGCGAGCGGATCCGGCTCATGGCCCTGAACGCCATCGCCACGGTCGTGATCTTCGTCGGGATCCTGGTCGTCTTCGCCCTGCTGTCCGCGACCCTGGACAAGATCGTCCGCCATACTCCCGGCGTCCGGACCGTCAACAGCGTCCTCGGCATGGCGGCCGGCCTGGCGGAGGCCCTTGTGGGCATCTTTGTCCTCCTGGCCCTGGCCGCCCTCCTGTCACCTTTCCTCGGGTCGGTGACGGACGCCATCCGGGATTCCGTCCTGCTGTCCGTCCTGTACGACCTGAATCCCCTGCTGCTCATCCTGCCGTTCGGCTAAGGCAAGGGAGACGCCGCATGTCCGACATCTCCCGAAGGATCATCGAGCTGGCTGGCTCGGAAGTCGATTACGGGACCCGGGATCTTTCCATGAGTCCCTTCTTCTCCGACATGGGATTGGGCTTCCGCCCGGGCGAAGCCGGCATCGGGTCGCTGCACCTCCATTACAACCGCAAGACCATCACCCTGCCCGGCACGTTCCTCGATATCGGGATCCGCGGGCCCGTCCGAAGCCGGCAGGGCCTCGAAGCCGTCCGGCAGGAAGGGGCTGGCCAGGAGGCCGCCTTCGGGTTCTTCGACCGAAATGCCTGGCTTGTCGAGCTGGACGGGAGCCCGGCGGCCTGCCTGGACCTGCGGGCCGACCCGGCGCCGGAACTCCACGAGATTCGCCTGTCGCTCCCGGATCCGTCCCATGCCGTGGCCGCTTGCCTGGTTCCGACTCTCGACAGCCGGGATCCGGACATCTGGGTACCCGTCCTCCTGGGGCTTCGCGCCGTTCGGGGGAGCCTGGAGGCGGAGGGAGATGCCCGGGTGCTGGCGCTTCCGGATGGGGAGGGCCGCCTGGTCCTGGCCCTGGCGATCCAGGTGCTGGATGTGGACGAGCCGGGCCTTCTTGCGGTCCTGGGGCGTGCGCCGGACACCGTCCGGGAAGCCGGGGACCGATACCGGGACTGGCTTGCGGAAATACTGGACGGCCTGGACCGGAACGTGGACTTCAGCGGACCCGACGCGCCCCTCCTGGCGGAGGCCGTCCTGACCCTGGTCCAGAATTGCTGCCTCGCCCCCGGCTTGCTGCGGAACCACATTTCCTGCTTCCCCAGCCGCGGCGGCTACCCCACCCACTTCCTCTGGGACGCCTGCTTCCAGAACCTGGGCCTCGAGTTTCTCCATCCCCGGCTGGCGGAGGACTCCCTCCTGCAGCTGACGGATACCCTGCGCTGTGACGGCAAGATGCCCTCCTTCCTCTGCTCCACCTGGCTCCGGCCCCACGAGAGCCAGCCGCCCCTGGTCGGATGGGCGGCGCTGCGACTGCTGGACCAGCCCAACGGACGGGCATTCGCCGCCCGGATCCTCGATCCCCTGGCGGCCAACTGCCGCTGGTGGCTGGCCCAGCGCATGAGCCGCAACGGCCTCCTTTTCTCCCACCACCCCATCGAGACGGGATGGGACAATACCCCGCGCTTCGACGCGGGCCCCATCGAAGCCCTGGACATGAACAGCTACCTCATCGTGCAGCTTCGGGCCTGTTCCCGGATGGGTCGCCTCCTGGGCAGGACGGATCTCTCGGCGGAGATGGATACGGCGGCGGACCGCCTTTCGGAGCGCTTGCTCGCCCTAACCTGCGACAAGGCCGACAACCTGTTCTACGACCGGGTTCGCGACACGGGCGAATTCGTCCGGATTCGGACGCCCGCCTGCTTCCTGCCCCTGTGGGCCGGTGTCGGGCTGCCGGAGGACAGGGCCCGGCGAATGATCGAGACGGTGCTGCTCGATCCCGGCTCCTTCAACGGACCCGTGCCCATGCCCAGTGTCGGCTGCGGGGAGGCAGCCTATGAGCCCCGGAACTGGTGGCGGGGGCCCATGTGGCCGCCGGTGGCCTACCTGATGCTGGAGCTCCTGGACCGGTACGGGTACCAGGCCGAACGGGAGGCGATCGCCGGAAGGATCTACGGATGGATGGCAGCCGACGGCCGGCTGTCCGAGCTGTTCCACTCGGACACGGGGATGGGGGCCGGCTGCCGCCAGCAGGGATGGACCGCCGGCGTCGTCCTGCGCCTGAAGCACGAGTACCCGGCCCTTGGGATTGTTTGACAACCCCGGGGGCCTGTGGTATCCTTTCGATGCTCTCAAGACCGGGAGGTCTTTTTTTTGTCGCCCCATCCTACCGAATTCGGAGGTGCAACCCCCATGGCCAAGGCCGGCGCCCGTGACAAGATGACCCTTGCCTGCGAGGTCTGCAAGCAGCGCAACTACGATTCCCAGAAAAACAAGAAAAACAACCCGGAGCGGCTGGAGATGATGAAGTATTGTCGTTTCTGCCGCAAGCAGACGAAGCATCGGGAGACCAAGTGACCCGGTTACCGGGCCTGGCCGGCAGCGGCCTTCAGGGGATGTGTTGAACATGGCGGAGAAAGAGACGAAATCCTTTCCGGCCCGGATGCTGCGGAAGCTGACCCGCTTCTTCCAGGATCTCCGGTCCGAACTGCGCAAGGTGGTCTGGCCGGACAGGAAGAAACTGCTCCAGACGACCGCCACCGTGGTGGCCATCTGTGTCCTGGCCGCCGTGATCCTGTTCCTCGTGGACAGCGCCCTCCAGGGGATCCTGACCTCCCTCGGCTTCTTCGACACGGGCGGGAATCCCACGCCGACCAGCCCGCCTGCGATCACCGCCACCCCGGCGCCCACCAGTTCCGCCACGCCGACCGCCGCCCCCACCGTGGACGCGACGCCGACGGCTGCTTCCTGAGGTGGCGCCCATGACGGACCCGGCTGTTCCCCAGGAAGCCCGCTGGTACGTGATCCATACCTACTCCGGGTATGAGAACAAGGTGAAGGCGACCCTCGAGCGCATCGTCGAGAACCGCGGCATCCAGGAGTATATCCAGGAGATCTCGGTCCCGATGGAAGAGCAGGTGGAGATCAAGGACGGGAAGAAAAAGACGTCCATGAAAAAGATCTACCCCGGCTACGTCCTGGTCAAGATGGTGCTGACCGATGAAATGTGGTATGTCGTCCGGAACACCCGCGGCGTGACCGGTTTCGTGGGCCCCAATTCCCGGCCGGTGCCGCTGACCGACGAAGAGCTCGCCCTGATGGGCGTCGAGACCGGGTGGGAACCGGTGGTGGATTACGGGATCGGGGATTCCGTCAAGGTCATCAGCGGTCCCCTGGAGAGCTTTATCGGCCTCGTGGAGGAGATCAACCTCGAAAAGAAAAAAGTCCGCGTCCTGGTATCGATGTTCGGCCGGGAAACCCCGGTGGAACTGGAACTGACACAGATCATGCGGATCTGATCGCTGTCGACGCCTTCGGGCGTGACGATAGGCCGGGACGCGGCAACGGGTCCCGGACCAACATGGGAGGTGTGCGCACATGGCAAAGAAAATCGTCGGGTATGTCAAGCTGCAGATTCCGGCAGGAAAAGCCACGCCCGCGCCACCGGTAGGACTAGCCCTTGGCCAATACGGGGTGAATATCGCCCAGTTTGTCAAGGATTTCAATGAAAGAACGGCCAAGGACGTGGGGCTCATCATCCCCGTCGTCATTACTGTCTTCGCGGACAGGTCGTACACTTTCATCACGAAAACTCCTCCGGTGCCGGTGCTGCTTAAGAAAGCCTGTCGGATCGAGAGCGGTTCGGGAAAGCCGAACCGGGAGAAGGTGGCCAGGATCGCCTGGTCCGAAGTCGTGAAGATCGCGGAGCTCAAGATGGTGGACACCAACGCCGCCAGCGTGGAGTCCTGCGCCCGCATGGTCGCAGGAACCGCCCGCAGCATGGGCATCGTGGTCGAAGACGCCCCGCCGGCCGCAGGGAAGGAGTGACGGACACATGACACGAGGCAAGAGATATCTCACGCTTTCCAAGCTGGTCGACCGGACGTCGCCCTATGATCCGGCCCAGGCCATCGAACTGGTCCAGAAGACCGCCGGCGCGAAATTCGACGAGACCGTCGAGATCCACATCCGCCTGGGGGTCGACTCCCGCCACGCAGACCAGCAGGTCCGCGGCGCTGTCGTCCTGCCCCATGGCACCGGCCGCGTGGTGCGGGTCCTGGTGTTCGCCAAGGGACCCAAGGCCGATGAAGCCGCCGCGGCGGGAGCCGACTATGTCGGCGCCGAGGACCTGGTGGCGAAGATCACGGGTGAGAACTGGTTCGAGTTCGACGTGGTGGTGGCGACGCCCGACATGATGGGCATCGTCGGACGCCTGGGCAAGATCCTCGGACCCAAGGGCCTGATGCCCAACCCCAAGGCCGGCACCGTGACCATGGACGTCACCAGGGCCATCGCCGAGATCAAGGCCGGCAAGATCGAGTATCGTCTCGACAAGACCAACATTATCCACTGCCCCATCGGCAAGGTCTCCTTCGGCCAGGACAAGCTGATGGAAAACTTTACAACCCTGATGGACGCTGTCGTCAAGGCCAAGCCCGCCGCCGCGAAAGGCCAGTACCTGCGCAGCGTCACCCTGTCCTCCACCATGGGCCCCGGCATCAAGGTCAATCCCGCCCGCCTGATGGGCTGAGCCGCCGGACCCGTTTCCCGACGGAGGTCCTTGACAGGGGTCTCCTCCGCGGGTATACTCGCACCACATGTGCCCAAGACAGCAGGAACCCGAAAGGGTATAAACGGAAGACGTCCTGCCGAGGCCGCAGTCGTTCCGATCCATCGGGTCCGGGCCATCCGGACCGGCTGAAGGAATCCTGCCCCTCGTGTCGACCGGCACGAGGGGTATTTTTTCAGAAGGAGGTGCAACCCGATGCCCAGTCCCGCCATTCTTGAATCCAAGAAGGCCGTGGTCGCTTCGCTGGCCGCCGAGCTCCGCAAGGCGAAGACCCTGGTCGTCGCCGATCCGAGAGGATTGACGGTGGAACAGGATACCGCCATGCGGACCGCATTCCGCAAGTCCGGCATGACCTACAAGGTCGTCAAGAACACCCTGGCCGCCATTGCAGCCCGGGATACCGGCCTGGACGGCCTGTCGGCCTACCTGGCCGGACCTTCCGCCATCGGCTACAGCGAGACCGACGTGGTCCTTCCCGCCAAGCTGATGAAGGAATATGCGGACAAGTTCGAGAAGTTCAACCTGAAGGGCGGCGCCATGGAAGGCAGGATCCTCTCCCTCGAGGATGTCCTGGCCCTGGCCGCCACACCGCCGCGGGAGGAACTCCTGGCCCGGGTCGTGGGAGGACTCATGTCCCCCATCGCCGGCCTGGTCCTGCTGCTGTCCGCCATCCAGGAAAAGATGGAAGGCGAAGGCGCGGCCACCGCCGCAGCCCTGGCCGTTTCCAAGGAGGCCTGATCCGTCCCGTCGGACGGATTCGTCGCCCATCGCGACACCGCGTTTGCCAACCACCCGAGAACCCCATCGCTGCGATGCAGGAAAGGAATTGGAGGAACCCCCATGGCCAGTGAAAAGATCACCAAGTTCATCGAGGAAGTCAAGACCCTGACCGTCATGGAGCTCGCCGAGCTCGTGAAGGCCCTGGAAGTCGAATTCGGCGTATCCGCCTCCGCCATGGCCGTCGCCGCGCCGGGCGCCGGCGCCGCTGCCGCCGCCGCTCCCGTCGAGGAGGAGAAGACCGAATTTACGGTCATCCTGAAGGAAGCCGGCGCCAGCAAGATCAACGTCATCAAGGCCGTCCGGGAGCTGACGGGCCTGGGCCTCAAGGAAGCCAAGGACCTGGTCGACACCGCGCCGAAGCCCGTCAAGGAGAACATCAGCAAGGAAGACGCCGAAGCCGTCGCCAACAAGCTGAAGGAAGCCGGCGCCGTCGTCGAGCTGACCTGATCCCCGATTCGTTCGGGTGTCCGCCGGCCTCCGGCCCTGACAGCCGGAGGCCGGCCGCTCACCTTGACAGCCCTTGGGTTCCGATATACAATCTCCCTGCCGCGTGCGCCCGTAGCTCAACTGGATAGAGCGTCTGGCTACGGACCAGAAGGTTGTGGATTCGATCTCTGCCGGGCGCGCCAGACAACCGCCGATCGCGTGATGCGACGGCGGTTTCTTTTTCTTGACGGACGGGTCGGGCTGCGGTCATACTGGTGGCATCGCACGGAACCGACACCGGTCCGGAACGGGAGAGACCATGAGACATCGCGGATTGAAAGCGGATCCCATCGTCGAAGCCCGAACCCGGCATCGCCTGCCGCCCTCCCGCGTGTCCCCGTTCGTGACCGGCCTCGGCCGCTTCCTGATTCCCGCCTATCTTCGACTGGTCCTCCGGATCGACGGCCTCGACATCCGGGATCCCGACCGGATCCTGCAGCCCCTGCGGGACTTCCAGGAGGGCCGCATCCGGCTGGTGGTCGCCTTCCGCCATCCGTACGGGGACGAATCCCAGATCCTGTTCCATGCCTTCGAGAACCGGCTCCCCCGGCTGGCCCGCCGACTGGGCCGCCCCCTGGCCCGGCGGCCCGGCCTTCGGTTCGTCCACGGCCATGAAGTTGCGCTCTGGGGGGATCCCTTTATCCGCTGGATGCTGCCCCGCATCGGCGCGGTTCCCGTCCACCACCGAAAAAGCGATCCGGGCGGCCTTGGCGCCATCCGGAGCATCCTGCTGGACGATCCCAGGCCCCTGGCCCTGGCGCCGGAAGGCCAGGTCTCCTATCGCAGCGAAACCGTTCCCCGCCTGGAACAGGGAGCCGCCCGGCTGGGATTCTGGTGTGCCCGGGATCTCGAAAAGGCCGGCCGGACGGAGCGGGTGCACATCCTGCCAATCTCCGTCCATTACCGCCATGAGACGAACACCCGGATGGCAGGGGACATGCTCCATCGCCTGGAAATCCTCTGCGGGTTGGTCCCATCATCCGCTGACCGTCCCGGGGAGGAACCCGGCTCCGCTTTGCACGCCGGCCCCGGCTCCGCGCCCTCCCAGGCCTGGCGCCTGGCCATGCGGCATCGCCTGGCGATCCTGGAGACCCGACTCCTGGACCTGGCGGAGGCGTACTACTTCGGAACCGGGGACTCCCGGGACACTGACCCTGGTCCGGACGGTCCGGCCCATCGGCAGGAGCGGTGGGATGCGCTGATGGACGCCGCCCTGGCCACGGCGGAACAGGCCCTGGGCATCGAGGGCAGGGTCCTGCGCCGCTCGTCCCCGAACGGCCCCGGAGAGGAACGCATCCAGCGCGTCTACCGGATCCGGGAGACCTGCTGGGACCGCCTGTATCCCGAAGTCCCGCCGGACGGACAGCCGGCCCTGGCCGCCGCGCTGCTCCACCGGCAGGCGGGCGAGGCCTGGTATGCCATGCGGCACATGGAATTCGTCGACCTGGCCTTCTACCTGGACACGGCCTATCTCGAGGCGTCCAGCGAAAACGGCCCCACCTTCGACCGCATCGTCGAGACCCTGGTCAACCTGGATGACCTGGCGTCCCGGCTCATGGGGGGGAACATCTCCAATCGGGCCAACCCCATGCGGAAACGGGTGATCCTCCAGCCCGGTCCCAGCCTGGACCTTGCCGACCGCATGGAGGACTTCCGGCACAATCCGAAGGGGGCGGTGCTCGCAGTCACCGAAGCCCTGAACCAGGCCTTCCTCGACTGCATCCGGGAGGTTCTCGATGAGTAGGAGAAAAAGCGGTTCCACTTCATCCGGCCAGGGCGGCGGGCTCCCGCTCCGGGTCCGGCTGGGCTTCGGGGTCGGGGACCTGGGAGGCAACCTCTTCTTTACGGCCATGGGCTTCTGGACCCTCAATTACCTGACGGATACCGTGGGCATCGCCGCCGCCGCCGCGGGATTCGCCATCATGATCGGCAAGATCTGGGACGCCGTGACCGATCCCATGATGGGCTTCCTCTCCGACCGGACCCGGACCCGCTGGGGCCGCCGTCGTCCCTACCTGCTGTTCGGCTCCGTCCCGCTGTTGCTGACCATGTGGGCGTTCTTCACAGCCCCCCGGTTTTCCTCGCCCCTGGTCGGCGTCCTCTGGGCCACCCTGGCCCTTTGCCTCCTCAATACGGCCTATACGGTCGTCAATATCCCATACGGCGCCCTGACCCCCGAACTGACCCGGGACTTCCGGGAGCGGACGACGCTCAACGGCTATCGGTTCAGCTTCGCCGTCATTGGGACAATCCTGGGGGCCGCGGCGGTCCTGCCCGTCGTCGACCTGGCCGGGGGGGATCGCCGCCTGGGCTTTTCCCTTGTCGGCCTGCTGTTCGGTGTCGTCATGGCTGCCACCATCCTGGCCACCTTCTTCTCGGTCCGGGAACCCGACGTCACCCGGCTGCCGAAACCCACCGCGAAGTTTTTCGAAACCTTCCTGGCCGTCTTCCGGAACCCGGCCTACGTCCGGCTTCTCCTCGTCTACGCCTGCCACCTGACGGGCATCACCTTCGTCCAGACCATCCTGGTGTACTACTTCAAATATATCTACCGGAACGAAGGCATGACCACCGTGGCGATGATGCTGCTCCTGCTTACGGCCATGGCCTGCGTGCCCATCTCCGTGGCGGTGTCCGCCCGGATCGGCAAAAAACGCACCTACCAGCTGGCCCTGGGCATCGTCGCCGTCGGCTGCATGGCCATCTTTTTCCTGGGCCACATCCTGGGGATGACATTTACCCTGGCTGTCATGGCGGTGGCTGGCGTGGGGGTCGGATTCGCCTATGTGCCGCCCTTCGCCATGCTGCCCGACGTGGTGGAAGTGGACGCCATCCGGTCGAAGAACCGGAAGGAAGGCGCCTTCTACGGCATGTGGACCTTCGTGTCCAAACTGGGCGTCGCCCTGGCCGCGGCCCTGGCCGGCCTGTTCCTGAGCCTGGCCGGGTTCGTTCCCGACGTGGAGCAGACCTCGTCGGCCCTCCTGGCCATCCGGCTGGTCATCGGCCCCGTGCCCGCCGCTGTCCTCCTGGCTGCCATCCTGGCGATCCGGCGGTACCCGCTGGACGAGGCGGCCTACAACGCCGTCCTTGCCGAGGAATCGCCGACCTTGCCCACAGGCGCCAGGTAGATGGTGAATTCCTCCTGCCCGTCGACCCGGAGCAGCCGGTCCATCCCGTCCTGGTCATAGGCCGCCACGGCGCAGGTTCCCGCCCCGATCGCCCCGCAGGCCAGGTAAAGGTTCTGGCAGACATGGCCGGCGTCCAGGGCGATGACCTTGTGGGACGCAGGCCCATACCGCCATTCCATGCGGTAGGGGAGGGCCGTCCAGGCGAACACCACGGCGGCCGTCCCGCAAAACGCCTGCCCCAGGGTCGCGGCGACCAGCCGGTCCGGCAGGTCGGCGGCCGCGTACTCGACCCGCAGCTGGTGCGTGAGCGGCAGGTACCGGTACAGGCCGCTGTCCAGCCCCTGGACGTTCAGGACGGCGAGATAGGTTTCGAGGGCATGCCGGCACCCCGCCGACGGCACGGTCCGGAAGGCGTACTTTTCCTTGACGGGCCCCCGGATGCCCTGGGTGGCCCACAGCAGGAACGCCAGTTCCTCCAGGGCCAGGGGCGCCCGGGTAAAGGTGCGCCGGCTCTTTCGGTCCCGGATCGCCTCCTCCAGGTTCTTCGGCGGGATCGTCCACTGGCCGGGCCCCGGCAGGTCGATTCGGATCGACTCCGGCGGCCAGGGCTTCTCGATGGGCGGTGCCGGCACACCCCGGGCCTGGTCCGTCCGGCCGAAATCCACTTCCTTCCGGATCCCGTCCTTCAGGAATTGCCGCAGGGCCGACAGGTCCGGCCTGCCAGCCGGCCCGTCTCCGTCCCGATCCTGCATCCTGTCCATCCTGTCCGCGC
>JAKPNJ010000357.1 GCA_029548445.1 Bacillota bacterium
GGCGGTCTCCGTACCGGAGGCTTCTCCGGGACTTTCCCCGTCCCTTCCTGTCAGTCGCCATGGCGCACCATCTTCGCCTCGATGCCCTCCACCGTGGGCAGCCGGTACGGGCGGACCACCACGCCGTCCCGGATGTAGCCGAACTCCTCGAGCTTTCTCCGCAGTTCCCGGTCCGCCTCGATCTGCATCCGGTCCACGGCCACCCGGACCGAGACCCCGTCGAACACCACCGAGTTCCAGATGTCCGACAGGCCCCGCTCGACCATGTAGGTGGCCGGGGTCTTGACCGGCTCGGCGATCCATTTGAGCTGTTCCCGGATGACGGCCCGGTCGGCGGTCTCGACGGGCATGGTCTCCACCGCCTCCAGGTTGGCCGGGAGCCACATGTAGGTGGGCCCGAAGATACTCTGGAGCCGGTAGCCGAACTCGGACTGGATGTCGGCGGACAACCACCATTTCATGAAGGTCCAGGCCGTGTCCGGATCCCGGGCGTCCTCGAAGAGGAAGGCGGTGGTGGAGAGCCCGGGGGTCCAGCGGACCACCTCTCCATCGGCGTCGATTTGGCCGGGCAGGGGGGCGATGCCCCACCGGCCGGCGATCTCGGGGGCTGCGGCCTTCAGTTGGACATAAGTGTAAAAATTGCCGATCCCGATGGGAATCGTGCCGCGGCGGAAGGACTGGTAGAAGGAGGCCACCTGCTCGGGCATGGAATAGGTGGTAAAGAGCCGGGTCTGGAAGTCCAGGGCCGCCAGGCCCTCGGGGCTCGACAGGTTGAGCCGGGTGCCGTCCTCGCTGTACAGGCGGCAGCCGAACTGGGCGATGTCCACATAGGTGACATTGAACCATTTGTAGGCGGAGTTGACCGCCATCTGGTGGTAGAAGGCGAGGCCGTTCCGCTGCAGCTCCGGCAGCATCTCCAGGACGTCGTCCCAGGTGTCCGGAACCTGGAGGCCGATGGAATCCAGGATGTCCTTCCGGTAGAAGAGGGCCTGGAAGTCCAGTCCTTCCGGAATGGCGTAGACCCCGTCCCCGATCACCAGGGGGACGAAGGCCCCCGGCGGGAACCGGGAGGCGAATGCCCAGAAATCCGGGAACCGGGCCAGGTCGTACCCGGCGCCCCGGATCGACAGCTCGTAGGGGATCCAGCCGGACAGGCCGATCACCAGGTCGGGGGACGTGCCGGAGGCCTTGGCCAGGATCAGCCGCCCCTCGTTGGCCAGGTGGGAGAAGTCCACCGCCGTCGCATTCCCCGTGTCGGCTGCGAACCGGGCGTCCGTCAGCTTCTGGATCAGGTCCACCTGCTGCACCGGCCGGTTCACCCAGACGGACAGGCGCCCCTCCTCCCGGTTTGCGACCCCCGCGACATTGCGGGTGAAGGTGGAGAGAAAGTCCCGGATCCGTTCCCGCAGGTGGAGGAACAGGGACTTGCGGGTCGGGGGAGGCCCCTCGGCCCCGTGGAGATACAGGGCGTTCAGGGCCATGGGCTGGTCCAGCAGCCGCTCGTTCTGGGTTCCCAGGAGTTCGGCTACGGCGCCGCCGCCGGCCTGGAGCGCATCCAGCCGCAAGGGCAGCTCGTCCGGCTTTTCCGACAGGCTCCGGAGTTTCTTCAGGGCCTGGCCCAAATCCGAGAGACCCGCGGACTGCCGCCCGCCGGGCCATTGGGCGGACAGGCCGTCGAACGCGTCCTGCATCAGGACGGCATAGGCTTCCAGATATCGTCCGGTATCCGGGAAGTAGGTCGTCAGGCGCCAGGTGCGGTTGGGGTCGACTTCCTTGCCCGTAATCCGCCGGATTTGCTGGGAGAACCAGGCGATGTGGTCCAGGCAGGCGGACAGGGACCGGGCCGCAGCGGCAGCCGGGCCGGCGGTGACCCGGAGGGTCAGGGTCCGTTCCCCTTCTTCCAGGAGGATCTCATAGGGGGTTCCGTCGGCATCGTCGAAGGGAAGGGTCCGGAAAGCGCCCCGGGTGGGCTCGAAGGCGATGGTCCCCGCCTCCCGGAAGGGGATTCGCCCGTCCACCAGGAGGGACCGGTAGACCGGCGCGTCTTCCTTGGAGGTGGCGTACTGGACGGACAGGCGGTAGCGGGCCGTCGCCGGCACCCGGACCCGGAAGGAAACCTCCTGTCCCGGGAAGGAGAAGCCTTCCTCGTCCAGGGCGTTCAGGCGCCGCATCCCCTCCCGGAACGGCTCGAGATCGGGATTGGGGATGGCGGTGGCATTGATGTAGGACGAATTCTTTTCGGAATAGTCGACGGCCGACAGGGTCAGCACGCCCGTCCCGAGGGGCTGTCCCCCAAGGCCGGCGCGATAGTCGTCATAGTCGGGGAGGACCGCGGCGCCCTCCAGGGCCAGGCGTCCGAAGACCAGGCGGTTGGCCGCGTTGCGGAACCGGATCTCGTGGGCGCCTTCGGCAAGATACAGTGCCAGGGGATCGGGAGAGGGGTCCTGGGGAAGCCGCAGGGACAGGGTCCGCCACCGGTTCACCGCCAGGGTCCGGGGGATCGTTTCATTGCCGTACCGGTCCGGCAGGAAGTCCTTGGTCTCGTCCCGCCAGAGGCTGGGCAGCTCGAGGCTTTCGGCCTCGTCGAACGGCGGGGCGCCATCGACCTGGAGCGAGACCGTATTGGCAGTCAGGTTGCGGTCGACGGTCAGGTAGTCGATGGAGAGAAAGTAGCGTCCGCCCGAGGCAATCTCCACCCGGTAGACGGCGTCCTCCCCCGGCTCCGTGGGGCGGCTCAGGCCGGAAGCCAGGTAGCCGGTATCATCCGGCTCCGCGTTCTCGGCATCGGCGGCGATCCGGTCCCCGCCGGGCGGCAGGGCGGACCAATCGGCCAGCCGGTCGGCGTAGGTCGTCTCGGGGAGTCCGGCGGATGTGCGCAGCAGGTTCAAGGCTTCGCCCGTCGTCAGCGCAGGGGCGGATGCGTCCGCCCGGACGGTTGCCTCGGCGGAAGGCCAGGGCAGAAGGAGCAGCACGATCAGGACGGCGATCCAGCATCGGAATCGCATCGGTCCGGCCTCCTCCCCTCAGTCCTTTGCTGCGGGATCCGGATCGACAGGGAGGAGCCCGCGGACTCCTCCCTGCCGAAATCGGCTGCGATGGGGCCGCTGTCGGCGGCCGGCGTCACTCGGACGGCGACCAGTCGATGCCGTAGTTGTCCTTCAGGGTCTGCTTCAGGGCGGTCGACGCGTCAGCGATGACGGTCTTGGCCTGGGCGTTCATGTCGGCGGCCTTCTGCTGGATGTTGGCCACATAGTCAGCCTTGGCCATCATCTCGTTGGTCAGCACCAGGTTGAAGTACTGGTCCCAGACGGCGGAACCGACGCCGGGGATGAACTTGTTGGGTTCCACGATCATGACCTCGGGATCGTTCATCATGTCGAGGACCTTCTTGAAGCCGGGCTTGTCGGCGATGCCATACTCCTCGAGGAAGGCCGCGGTGGCGGTCTCGGACTCGAAGACGGGCAGGCTGTTGAAGCCCAGGTCCATGGCCGCCAGGTATCCTTCCTCGTTGAGGCACAGGTACCGAAGCAGCACATAGGCGGCAGCCAGCTTTTCCTTCTCGGTGTCGCTGACGGCCCGGTCTCCGTCGGACATGGCGATGTTGGCCACGGAGATGAAGTCGGCCACGGCCAGCTGGTACTGCTGTCCGCCGGGTTCCAGGGACGGCAGCGGGTAGTAGTCCCAGTCGAAGAGCAGGCCCTGGCCGTCATTGACGCCCTTGGCCAGCCAGCCGACGCCCCAGGACATGTCGTCGATCATGCCGACCTTGCCGGACTCGAACCAGTAATCCTTGCCGTCGACATCCTTGAGGTAGTCGTTGGAATACTTGAACTGCTCGAAGCGGAACTCGTGGAGCTTGATGTTCTCGGGATCGCCGAAGTCGAAGTCCTTGCCGTCCCGGATGTTCCGGTACATGCCGGACGGTGTCGTGAAGAGGCCGTTCCAGATGGGCCAGCCGCAGCCCCGGAGGTCGCCGCCGGTGGCCGCCAGGTCCTTGATGATGTTCGTCATGTCCTCATAGGACCAGTCGAGCTCGGGGATGTCGATGTTGTTCTGCTCCAGCATGTCCTTGTTGATGTAAACGCCGGACGTAAAGTACTTGTTGGGGACCGCCGCCTGCATCCCGCCGTAATTGGCCATGGCCATCAGGGCACTGTTCCAGTTCACGTACTCCACGTCGTCCTGGAAGATGGAGAGGTCGGCCACATAGTCCGACACGATGAAGGTATGCACATCCGGGTTCCAGAACAGGTCGGGGAAGGTGCCGTCAGCCTGGCGGGCGGCCAGGATGTCGGGCCATGCGCCATTCTGGTACGTAATCTCGACGGTGATGTCGGGATACTTGTCCATAAACAGCTGGGCCTTGGCCGTCTCCTGGGCCACGTCGCCGTCGCCGCCCCAGATCAGGTAGAGCAGCTTGCCTTTGTATGTGAGGTTTTCGCCATAGTCGACCACCGGAACTTCGGTGGGGGCCGTTGTGGGCGTGGCGGTGGGCGCCGCGGTGGGGGGAACGGTGGGTGTCGCTGCAGGCTGGCAGCCGGCCAGGACCATCAGCGATACGGCCAGGATCAGAAGGACGGACAGGGACAGGATCCGGTCTTTCTTCATTCTGGTTCCTCCTTTTCCAAGATCAGCCCATGTTCAGCACTGTCACAGGACAGCGGAGACCCCACTCCATCAGGGAAAGGGCAACCGAAGGGGTCCTTTTTCAGGATAGTATGGATCGTTTTATGTGTCAAGTGCATGAAATGCATCGATCATCAAACGATTCGATATGATTATTTGAACGATGGCCACCGTGCTTTCAGCCGGCGCGAAGGAGCGTCCTCCCTCAAGGCCGCGCCTGGATGGTGCGGGAGGGCTCCGACAGGACCGGGGCCAGCCGGATCTCCTTCCCGTCCACCAGGGCCCTCCCGATGAGGCGACAGGCCACGAACCGGCCCGCATCCCCGTCCCGGAGCTCGTAGGCCAGGCCTTCGGCCCCCTCCACAGGGACCCAGGGACCCGACGGCGAATCGGAGGAAAGCCAGGCGGCCGAGTCCACGAGGACCGGTGTCCCGTCGGGACTCCAGGCGTGCCAGGTTACCTGCAGCCGGTCGCCGGCCCGGCGTCCCCCGTCCAGCAGGACGGTATGAAGCCGGGGCGTCGGATCGAGGAACCCGACATCGTCCAGGCGGATCACCCCGGCGCCTTCGATTCGGATCTCCGCTGCCGCGATCCGGGACAGGGCGCCGCCGGACCCGTCGGGCATCGCCCCGGTGCACTCGTCCCAGCCCGCCTTGCCCGCCAGGGGCTTCCGCGACAGCCCGGCTCCCGGAATTTCCTGGATCGCGGTCCCGGATCCGTCCAGGAACCGGACGCCCAGGAGGACGATGTCCGTTCCGCCGCCGGCCTCCAGGAAGAATCGGAAACGGGATGCCTGGCCCGCCGCATCGGGAAGCGGCGGCGGCACGGCGAAGGACAGGACGGCTTCCGTTCCCGCGGCCAGCGTCACCTCGAGGGATCCGTACCCGGAGGCGGCGGTGTCCCGGATCGGGGCGGCGGCGCACCCCGCGGCGGTCACGCCGGCCAGGCCTTCGGCCCCTGGCTCCTCGAAGGAGGACAGGCGCCGCTCGAAGGACGGCAGGACCCGGCTTCGGGCCAGGCCGGCCTGGACCCAGGGAATCGACCCCATCGTGTCCCATACGAACCCGGTCAGGTAGTTTTCGACCATGAGCATGGAGACGCCCTTGTCGATCCCGATCACGTCCCGGGCCACCCACACGGGATTCCTGGCCGGGTTGTAGGCGTCCTGGAACCCCCATGTTCCCCAGAGCCCCGGAATCGCCTCTTTCATGTGCCGAAGGGCCTCGACCGAGGCCCGGGGAACAAAGGGCATGGAGCCGGCCGCGCCATAGGGCGCCACGGTGCCGTCCTCCTTCCCCGCCCGGGCCCGGGGCGGCGCGCCGTAGGAGCCGTCGTACCCGTCCGGCCCGTCGCAGGCGGTATAGCCCCAGTCCAGGAGGCTCCCGCCCAGGCGCCCGGCCTGGTCCGCCGCGTATTGTCGGTTGGCCAGGGTCGCGATGACGGAATTCCGGAACCAGTCCACCCCCAGGGCGTCCCGGGTCATCCGGAAGTCGTACCAGGCGTGGCTGAACTGGTAAACAAACAGGGAACCTGCCGGGCTGCGGATCATGTCGGGCAGGCTGCCGTAATAGCCCTTGGGACGCCCGAACCGGTAGAACAGGCCGGGGTCGGCGGCATGGTCAGGGGAACCGGCGCCGAGAACATACAGCATCAGCTGCTCGGCGGTCATGTCCCAGGAGCCGAAGAACCCGTCCTCCGGCGTATATCCCATGTAGAAGCGGGAGGTGCCGGGGTCGACGTACCAGTCCCATTCCACCTGCCGGGCGACGGCCTCGGCCGCCTGGGCGATCTCCCCGCCGAAGTGGGCTCCCGCCATCAGGACCCCGTTGATGCAGATGGCCGTGTCGATGACCGACAGCTCGCTGTTCCAGGCCCGCCGGCCCGTCTTCATGTCCAGGAAATGGAAGAAGAAGCCGTTCTGCCGGCCCGGCAGGGCGGCCAGGGTCCGGAGCGTCCCCAGGGCCCGTGCGGCCAGGTCCTCCCGGGGCGCGAACCCCCGGACATCCCCGATGCACAGGGCAGCCAGGCCGTACCCCACGGAGGCGATGCTGCAGATGCCGGGTCCGCTGGGCATCCGGTCCGGAATCAGGCCGTAGCCGGGGCTGTCCGGGTCGGCGTTGGCGGTTCCGTAGAAGAAGTCGAAGCAGCCCCGGAGTTCCGCCTCCAGCAGGGCGAGGTCGTCGGGGCCGGGCGAGAAGGCCTGGAGGGCCGGGTCCGGATCGTCCAGCGGGCCCTCTGTGGGGCCGGGGGTGATGGAGGGGGAGGCGGAGGGACCGCCGGGTGTCGCCGTGGCCGGCGGCGTCGCCGTGGCGGACGGGCCCTGGCGGCATCCCGCCCCGGCCAGGGACAGCACAGGGAGGCACAGGAGCAGGACCGCAGTCCGCAGGGCGCCCTGCCGGCGCCGGCCTCCTCCCCGTCGGCAGGATCCCGCTTCCCGGCTGGTTTCGAATCGTCCGGCCATGCCGCACCCCTTTCCGTGCCCGGTCCGGGCCAGGTTCACATCGTGGCGACGACCCGGTGTACGCCGCCGTCACGGAAGGGCGGCACCAGGTTCCCGTCCAGGGCGACCCCGTCCACCTCCAGGGTTGCGAATCCCGTGCTCCGTCCCAGGGGATTCGACACCTCGATCTCATAGAGGCACCCCCGGAAGGGCCGCCGCATCCGGAATCCGCTCCAGCCGGCCGGCAGGCAGGGATCGAGGCGCAGGCCCTCCCGCTCCGCCCGAACCCCCAGGATCCGCTCGGTGGCCATCCGGTGGAGCCACTGGGCGGACCCGGTGTACCAGGTCCAGCCGCCCCGGCCGAAGAAGGGGGAGACGGGCCCGTCGGAGTTGCCCGGCGTCACGTAGGGTTCGGCCATGTAGGCGTCGGCGTCGGCGTGGCGGTTGGGCGGGCAGATCCGGCGGAATGCCTCGTAGGCCCGGGCCGCGTCGCCCATCAGGGCGTACGCCCAGACGGCCCATGTGGCCGCGTGGGTGTAGACGCCCCCGTTCTCCCGCAGGCCCGGGGCGTATCGCGTGATATAGCCGATGTCCGTCCGGACCTTCGTGTAGGCAGGGTACAGGAGCAGGGCCCCGTGCTCCCGCAGCAGGTGTGCCGAGACGCTTTCCATGCACCGGGCGGCCCGCTCCGGTGACGCCATTCCCGAAATGACGGCCCAAACCTGGGGATTGAGGAAAATGCGGCCTTCCTCGCTGACTGCGGATCCCACGGGTTCCCCGTCGTCGGTGGTGGCCTGCAGGTACCAGTCCCCGTCCCAGCCGTAGGTCTCCAGGGCGTGTACCAGGGCATCGGCCACCTCCCGGCACCGGTTCGCGAACCCCGGGTCGCCCCGTTCCTCGCACAGAGGCTCGAACGCCCGAAGGACCAGGTGGAGGAATTCCGCTACCCAGAAGCTCTCGCCCCGCCATTCGTTGCCCACCGCCGACAGGCCGTCGTTCCAGTCGTGGTCGCCCATCAGGGGAACGCCCCGGGGGCTGAACCGGAGGAACGCCCGCTCGATGGCCAGCCGGCAATGACCGTACAGGGTGTCCTCGCCGCCGTCCTCGAAGGGGACCCGTTCGTCCAGGATGCCCATGTCATCGGTCTCCCGCAGGTAGGCCGATACGAGGAAGGGCAGCCAGAGCAGGTCGTCGGAGCAGCGGGTCCGGGGGCCGCCGCCCCGGATCGTGTACCACCAGTGCAGGACATCCCCTTCCCGGAACTGGTGGGCGGCGTGCAGCAGGATCTGCCGGCGGGCCAGGTCCGGACGGCAGGACAGGAAGACCTGGCAGTCCTGGAGCTGGTCCCGGAACCCGTATCCCGCGCTGACCTGGTAGGCCGCCGTCTTCGCCCAGAGCCGGCAGGAAATGGCCTGGTATTTCAGCCATCCGTTGACCATCAGGTCCAGGGCCGGGTCCGGCGTCCGCACCTGCTCCGCGTCGAGATATCCGCGCCAGAACGCATGGACGCCCTCGAGGGCGTTCCGGGCCCCGGCAGGGTGGGCGAAACGTGCCACGATCTCCTCCAGGGAGGGGTCCGGCGTCGACGGCAGCAGGCGCCGTTCCCGGTCCATCCCGAAGGTTCCGTCATCGGGATCCTCCACGGCCCCCAGCACGAACACCACTTCCTCCGCGGCACCGGGGGGCAGGTCGACCTCGCAGCGCAGGGCCGCCCCGGCGTCGCCGAACCGGCCGGTGCGCCCGGCGAGGGCCGGCCGGTGCAGGGCCTGGGGATCCCGCTCGTCGCCGTACTGGCCCAGGAAGGACTCCTTGTCCGCGTCGAAGGATGACGGCGCCCGGGAACAGGCCAGGAAGGCCGTATATGGCCAGGATACGTTGTTCCAGCGCCCCTTCCCGTCCGGGAATCCCCACAGGTGCTTCCGGGCCGTCAGGGCGGACAGGTCCGCCCGATACGCGGTTTCGATGAACAGCCGATGGAACTCCCGGTGTTCGTCGGGAGCCTGGCCCAGGAGCCATTCGAACCAGGTGGTCACGTCCAGCCGGCGCAGGGCCGCGCCCCGGTTCTCCAGCCGCAGTGTCCAGATCTCGCAGGGGGCATCCGGTGCCACGAACATCGCAAGGTCGCTGCGGATGCCACGGCACTCCATTTCAAACACCGTATAGCCGAACCCATGGCGGACCTGGTACCGGTCATACGGCGCGCCCACCGGTTTCCAGGTGGCCGACCAGAAGGATCCGTCCTCCCGGTCCCGCAGGTAAACGAAGCGTCCCCAGTTGTCCTTGACGAGGTCCTGGAAGCTGCGCGTGATGCGGTTCTGGCCCGCGTTCCCCCGGAAGGAGTACCCGCCTCCCGTCTGGGACACCACGAGGCCGTAGTCCCCGTTGCCAATGACGTTGACCCAGGGGCGGGGCGTGCGGGGATCGGTGATGACATACTCCCTGCCGTCCGGACGGAAATGGCCGTAACGGCCCTCGAACAATCGATCCGACATGGGACGAGCCTCCTTTCGGGATTCGGAGGGTGCCTGGCTCCTTTACGATAGGCCCGCCCGGTTGTCCCGTCAACGGGCGCCCTGCCGGAGGAGATGGCCGGACCTGCACTGTGCATTTGCAAATATTCGGTGCATATGTAAAATGAAACCAAGAAATCTTCCGGAGGATATCATGGCGAACGTAACTATAAAAGAGATCGCCGGTGCCCTGGGCGTCTCCCGCAATACGGTATCCAAGGTGGTCAACGGCAAGGGGGGCGTCCTGCCCGAGACCACCCGGCGGATCATCGAGGCGGCCCTGCAGATGGGATACACGAAAATCGGCGACGAAACCCGCCGGATCGCCGGCGTTCCGGCCCAGGAAACCGAGGCCCACCGGGGAAACATCGCCGTCGTCTCGGCCGAGGCCAATACCAATTACTTCTGGATGAACATCATCAACGGCGTATCCCGGACCCTGACCGAATCGGGGTACGGCCTTCTCTACATGAACCTGGACTACGACCAGATCCAGCGGGGCCAGCTGCCCCGGAGCATTCTCCAGGAGAACCTGGAAGGCATCATCGTGGCCAACGTGTATCATCGGGGCTTCCTGGACGCCCTCTGCCGCCGCCCCGTGCCCAGGGTCCATTACGATATGCCGGTGGATTGCACCGCCGGGGACCTGAGAGGCGACGTCATCTTCTCCGAAGGCCGGAGCGGGATCCGGACCCTGGTCCGCATGCTGGCGGAGAAGGGCAGGACCCGGTTCGGGTTCATCGGCGACCCCAAGGCGGCCCTGTCGATCTGCGAACGCTGGGAGGGATTCCTGGACGGCCTGGAAGACTGCGGTCTCGAGCCGTGCCAGGAGTTCTGCTTTGTCGACGACCGGATCGGGCACTACTATACGGACCGCTCGGTCATCAACATCCTCCGCCGCCTGACGGTTTTTCCCGACGTTTTCGTTTGCGCCAACGACAGCATCGCCCTGCGGGTCATCAACTTCCTCGCGGCGGCGGGCATCGCCGTCCCCCAGACCGTGGCCGTCACCGGCTATGACGGCATCGCGGAAAGCCTGCTGGTCACGCCCCACCTGACGACGATCCGGGTCGACAACGAGGCCATCGGCCGCCGCCTGGCCCGCCAGCTCCTTTGGCGCATCCAGGAGGGAGACCGGGCCTGCGAGACCATTCGCGTCGAGGCGGAGCTCCTGGTCCGGGAATCGACGCCGTAAATTGCCCTGCCAATGGATTGTGCATATGCACATCCTTGCGCAATGCGTTTGACAAAATTTCGTCCCACCCTATTGACGTGCCATTTGTCGCGCGATATGATTGGACCGTCTCTATGTCGGACAGTCGCACAGGCCGTGCCCGTCCATCTGGGCGAATAGACAAAAATAAAGCGGAATGGTTTGTGCATATAAGCAAGTCCCGTTGCACCGCATGGATGCATTTGCACTTACGAAAGGAGGATACGCAACATACATCCCGATGGGCCTGGGAGCCCGTTTCCCGGGCCGTCCGGTTCGCAAGCCGCTGAACTGCGATCTTTCGACCATTCAAACAGAGGAGGTACTTTCATGAAAAGAGCCCTGTTCGCCGCCTTCCTAGTGCTTGCCATGCTCGTGGCCGTCGCCTGCCAGCCGGCCGTGACCCCGACGACCGAGCCCACCGCGGCGCCCACCGAGCCGGGTGCGACCCCCACCGAGTATGTGCGCGGGCCCGTGACCATGACCGTGGCGGGCGTCCAGATCGACGACACCTCCGGCTTCCCGGAAGGCCAGACCCTCGAGGACAACGTCTGGCTGACGTATTACAAGGAAGAACTGGACGTCACCATCGTGAACAAGTGGGTGGTCCCCCAGGCCCAATACAATGAGAAGATGACCGCCCAGATCGGCGCCGGCGACGTGCCCGACCTGATGAAGATCGACACGGGCCTGTTCCAGCTGCTGATCGAGAACGACCTGGCCGAGGACCTGACGGCCGCCTATGACGCCACGGCCAACGAGTGGCTGAAGGCCTTCGCCGAGATGGACAACGGCATCGGCCTCCAGTGTGCCACCCGTGATGAGACGCTCTATGCCATGCCGTATTACAACGACGCTGTGTATACGAGCAGCTTCTGGATCCGCAAGGACTGGCTGGACAAGTTCGCCCTGCCCGTCCCGAAGACCATGGAAGACGTCTACAACGCCGCCAAGAAGTTCGTGGAAGAAGATCCCGACGGCAACAGCCAGAAAGACACCATGGGCCTCGGCCTCTGGATGAATACGTCCATCAACCAGGTCGAAGCCGTCATGACCGGTTTTTCCGCGTATCCTTCCATGTGGGTTGAGGGCGACGGCGGCAAGGCCGTTCTCTCGGCCACGACCGCCAATGCGAAGAAGGCCCTCGAGTGGCTGAACAGGATGTATGCCGAAGGCCTGATCCCGGCCGAATTCGCCACCATGACCGACGCCCAGGTCGCCGCCGAGATTGTCAACGGCAAGTGCGGCATTACCACCTGGCCGTTCTGGGCCGCCTACTGGAGCCTCCAGAACAGCAAGCTGGCCGACCCCGCTGCCGACTGGATCAGCGTGTACCCGACCGAGACCGGCGCGGACGCCAAGCTGCCCACCGCCAAGAAGATCGGCCTGTACTTCGCCGTCCGCAAGGGCTTCGAGCATCCGGAGATCGTCTTCGAGATGGCCAACAAGTTCGCCGAGGCCACCCTGGGCCCGAACAAGATGGAAGATACCCTCAAGTACATCGTCGGGCTGGACGGCGGGAATTACTGGCAGTTCGCCCAGGTCTACTTCTGGCCTCCCATCAACCAGGACGTGGAACCGTTCAACGAAGCCCTGGCGAAGAAGGACAAGAGCCTCTGCCCGCCCTTCCGCCTCGGCAACTGGAATGCCCTCGAATACATGGAGTCCGGGAAGAATGACGCCTGGCAGTATGCCAGCTACCTGAGCTTCGGCCCGACCTCCCAGTACATGCAGAACATCGCCCTGCTCAAGAAGGGCTCCGTCGAGGACGGCCTCTACTTCGGCGCCGGCACCCCGACCATGGCCCAGGTGGGCGGCGACCTTGACAAGATCCTGCTCCAGGGCTATGCCAAGATCATCGCCGGCGACGCCGGGACAACCTTCGAAGGCGTCGTCGCCGACTGGCTCGCAGCCGGCGGACAGACCATCACGGACGAGGTCAACGCCGAGCTCGGACGATAAGCCAAGCCTTCGGGACCATGCAGCCGGCCCAGTCGCCGGCTGCATGGCCTCCGATCCCGACCCGCGAAGGGGGAGAATCGAATGACCCGAGGGGCGCGCTCCATGAAACCGGCCAGGAGGGCCAGGCCCGGCCGGTTCCGCAGCCAGCTGGCCTACCACCTGCTGCTGTCCCCCACCGTCATCCTGGTGATCATCTTCTCCTATATCCCCATGGTCGGCATCCTCATGGCCTTCCAGAAATACAACGTGACGAAGGGGATCTTCGGCTCCCCCTTCATCGGGCTGGACAACTTCATCCGGGTCTTCACGGCCAACAACATCGACCAGGTCATGTTCAACACGGTCTTCATCGCCACGATGAAAATCATCGCCGGCCTCGTGGCCTCGGTCACCTTTGCCCTGCTGCTGAACGAGCTGCGCAGCCGGGTCTTCGTCCGGACTGTCCAGACCATGATTTACCTTCCCTACTTCCTGTCCTGGGTCATCCTGTCCGGCATCCTGATCGAGATCCTGTCTCCCAGCACGGGCGTCGTCAACAACCTCATCAAATCCCTCGGATTCCAGCCGATCTATTTCCTGGGCAAGGACACCCTCTTCCCCTATGTGCTGGTGGCATCCGACACCTGGAAAAACTTCGGGTACGGCACCATCATCTACCTGGCCGCCCTGACCAGCATCGACCCGTCCCTCTACGAGGCGGCCCGGGTCGACGGGGCCAACTACAACCAGCAGCTCCGGCACATTACGCTCCCAGGAATCCTGCCCATCATCACCCTCATGTCCGTCCTGTCCCTGGGGAACCTGCTCAACGCAGGGTTCGACCAGGTCTTCAACATGATCAATCCCCAGGTCTACACCACCGGCGAGATCCTGGACCTGACGGTCTACAATCTCGGCATCCGGAAGGCCAACTTCTCGACGGCCACGGCTGTCGGCCTGGTCAAGTCCCTCATTTCCTTCGTCCTGATCACCGTCTCCTTCCGCCTCGCCCGCCGCTTCGCCGGCTACCACATCTTCTGAAGGAGGACCTCGATGGCCATCAGGAAGTCGCCCCAGCGAACCGCCTTCCTCGTCTTCGACTACGCCTTCCTCCTGCTGTCGGCGCTCCTGTGCCTGTTCCCGCTGGTCCATGTGCTGGCCATCTCCTTCAGCTCGGCCGTGGCCGCCGCGGCAGGCCGGGTCTCCATCTTCCCCGTGGAATTCACCCTGGCTTCCTATGAATACGTGGCCAGCAAGGGGGCCTTCTGGACCGCCTTCGGCGTCTCGGTCATGCGCATCGCCCTGATCCTCCCCCTGACGCTTCTCGTGACGGTCATGGCCGCCTATCCCATGTCCAAATCCGCCAAGGTCTTCCGCGCCCGTCCCTTCTACACCTATTTTCTCCTAATTACCATGCTGTTTTCCGGCGGTCTCATCCCCTGGTTCCTGACCATCCGGGGCCTGGGGATCAACAACACGATCTGGGCCCTGGTGATCCCCGGGATCGCGCAGGTGTTCAACACGATCCTGCTCATGAACTTCATCCGGGACCTCCCCGCGGAACTGGAAGAGGCGGCCGTCGTCGACGGCGGAGGCCCCCTGACCATCCTCTTCCGCATCATCCTGCCCCTGATGAAGCCGGCCCTGGCCACCATTTCCCTGTTCGTCATCGTCGGGAACTGGAACGAGTGGTTCACGGGCATCATCCTCATGGACCACCCCAGCAAGTACCCCCTGCAGTCCTACCTGCAGAGCATCATCTCGCCGACCACCAACATCCAGCTCATCGACCCGAAGAACCTCGATTTGCTGAAAAAGATCAACGAGCGGACGTTCAAGGCCGCCCAAATCTTCATCGCCATGTTCCCCGTCCTGGTCCTCTATCCCTTCCTCCAGAAATACTTCACGAAAGGCCTCGTCCTGGGCAGCGTCAAGGGCTGACACGGCCTCGAATCCCCGACAGGCAAGGAGTTCCCGATGCAAGTCGACATCCGCCGGTTTCCCTTCTCGCGCAGGGGAGCGTATCTGTCGATCACCCTCGCGGCGGAAGGCAACCGCCTTCTGTTTCGCAACTGCAGGCGCCTCTTCGGGGAGGAGCGGTTCATGGAAGCCGCCTTTCTCGACAGCCAGGGCCGCGAACTGCCCTTCGCCTTCACGGCGACCCCCTCCTGCCTGGACATTGCAGTCGAGGGGGGCCGGGCCCGCCTTGCCGTCGGGCGGCTCCAGGAAATCCACGGACATGCCGAAGGGCTGCGGGTCCGGCTGGTTCCCCGGGGCGGCTGGAGCTGGCAGGCGGCCGGCAATGATTGGCGCAACCATGTCATCACAAACCACAACCATGTGACGGATGCCGTCGTGCACCGGGGCGCCATCGACGGCCGGACAACGGTCGAGCTCGTGGGCGGCTACCACAAGCAGACTGGCGCGGAATACCTCCTGTCGCCCGATGCGGACGGCCGGCTGTCGTTTTCCGTCATCTGCAGTCCCCGTGAAGTCCTTCCGGATGTCCGGGAGGCGGATTTCGACCGGTCGGTGGAGGAAGCCCGGCAGGACTTCGCGGACTGGGCCGCCACCCTGCCGCCGGTTCCGGACCGGTATGCCGAAGCGGCCCGGCTGCTCTGGTACAACCTGTGGTCCAGCATCGTGTCCGCCGGCGGCAACTTCCGGTACGATGCCATGCTCATGTCCAAGGCCTCCATGTGCGCCGTCTGGTCCTGGGACCATTGCTTCAACGCCCTGGCGCTCATGCTGTCCGGCCGGACCCGGGAGGCCCTGGAGCAGTTCTTTCTCCTGTTCGAGATGCAGAGCCCGGAAGGCAAGCTGCCGGACTTCATCAACACCGAGATCGACTGGCGGGCCGCCGTCAAGCCGCCGGTCCACGGGTGGTGCTTCGGCCTCCTGATGGACCGGTCCGACCTGCCGGCCCCGGTCCTGGAGAAGGCCTACGGCCACCTGGCCGCCTGGACCGACTGGCATTTCACCTACCGGGACACCGATGGGGACGGGATCCCCGAATACATCATGGGCAACGATTCCGGCTGGGACAACGCCACCCTCTTCGACGCGGGCACCAACATGGAGACGCCGGACCTGCCGGCTTACCTGTTCCTCCAGATGCGGACCCTGGGGCGGATCGCCCGGGCCCTCGGCCGCGAGGGCGACGCAACGGCCTGGCGGGACCGGTCGGAGGCGCTGCTGCGCACCTTCCTCGACCACTCCTGGCACGGAGGGGTCTTTGTCGCCCGGAAAAGCGGCAGCCATGCATACGATCCCCATCCGGAATCCCTCCTGTCCTGCATGCCCATCGTGGCGGGGGATTCCCTCCCGGCTGACCTGGTCGACGCCCTGGTTCGCCGGATCGAGACCGGGTTCGTGACGCCCCACGGCGTCGCCACCGAGTCGCCGGCCAGCCGCCGCTACCTGTCCGACGGATACTGGCGGGGGCCGGTCTGGGCCCCGTCAACCCTCCTGGTCGTGGACGGCCTGGTCCGTTCCGGCCGCCCGGAGCTGGCCCGCCGGATCGCCCTGGCCTTCTGCGACACCGTGGCCGCCTCGGGCGCCTACGAGAACTTCGACGCCCTGACGGGCCGGGGGCTCTGCGACATGGGGTACACCTGGACCTCGTCCGCGGCCCTGTACCTCATGGCCGTCCACGCCGGCCTTCCGGGGAAAAACGGCCCTCCGGAGGGAACCGGCCCATGAGCGGAGCCGAAGGCGGCATGACCTCCCGGGAGCGAATTCTCCGGATGCTGGACCATCGGGAGGCCGACCGGGTCCCCATCTTCGATTCCCCCTGGGAGGGTACCCTGGCCCGGTGGCGCCGGGAGGGGATGCCGGCCGACGCCGACCCCGCGGCATATTTCGGATTCGACCGATTCCAGTTGCTGTTCGCCGACAACAGCCCCCGCTTCGAGCGAAAGGTGCTGGAAGAGACCGAGCGCTACCGGATCTACACCACCTCCTGGGGGCAGACGCTGAAGTCCTTCCGGGACCTGGACTCGACGCCGGAGTTCATCCGCTGCGAAATCGACGGACCCGACAGCTGGCGGCGGGCGAAGGCCCGCATCCGTCCCGACCGGGACCGGATCGACTGGACCTGGTATGCGGCCCACTACAAGCGCCTGCGGGAAAGCGGGGCCTTCCTGGCCGCCGACCTGTTCTTCGGATTCGACTGGATGCACTCCTGGGTGTCCAGCACCGAGACGATCCTGGCCGCCCTGATCGAGGAGCCGGAGTGGTGCCGGGAGATGTTCGACCACTTCCTGGACACCCATCTCGCCCTGTTCGACCAGGTCTGGGACGCCGGGTACACGTTCGACGCCATCCGCTGGCCCGAAGACCTGGGATACAAGGGCCACCTCTTCTTCTCCCCCGACCTCTACCGGTCGCTGCTCCGGCCGGTCCACGAGAAGGCCGTGCGGTGGGCCCGGGAGAAGGGGATCCGCGCCATGATCCACTCCTGCGGCTACGTCGAGCCCCTGGTGCCCGACTTCATCGACATCGGCATCGACTGCCTGAACCCGGTGGAGGTCAAGGCGGGCATGGATCCCGTGGCCATCAAGCGCCGGTATGGCGACCGCATCGCCCTCCACGGCGGCATCGACGCCTCCCTGTTCGACGACCCGGAGGCGCTGATGGCGCAAATCCGGCAGGTCGTCCCGATCCTCAAGGAGAACGGCGGCTATCTCTTCTCCTCCGACCACTCGATCCCGCCTTCCATCAGCCTCCCGGACTACCAGGCGGTCCTGCGGACAACCCGGGAAGCGGGACGCTACGACTGAAACCGAATCGAGGTGCGGCCATGTTCGTCGAGAAGCACTGGGAAGACCCGAACACGCTCCATGTGGGCTGCGAACCGCCCCGGGCCTATTTTGTCCCCCACTCGTCGGAGGCCTCGGCCGCCACCGGCGAACGGGGGCTTTCGGACCGCTTCACGAGCCTCAACGGCATCTGGCGGTTCCGGTACCATCCGTCCGTGGAGGAAGTGGTTCCCGGATTCCAGGAGGACGGGTTCGATGCGTCGTCCTGGGACGCGATCCCCGTGCCCTCCAACTGGCAGATGCTGGGGTATGACAAGCCCCTCTATTCCTGCCTCGACTACCCGTTCCCCATCGACCCGCCCCGGGTACCGGCCGGGAACCCCGTCGGCCTATACCGAACCGACTTCCACCTGGACGACCCGGGAACCGACGACCGATTCCTGGTCTTCGACGGCGTCGATTCCTGCTTCTACCTGTGGGTAAACGGCGCCTATGTCGGGTACAGCCAGGTCAGCCACATGACCAGTGAATTCGACATTACATCCCATGTGCGGGCCGGCTCGAACCGGATCGCCGTCATGGTCCTGAAATGGTGCGACGGCACCTATCTCGAGGACCAGGACATGTGGCGGCTGTCCGGCATTTTCCGGGATGTCTCCCTGCTGCGCCGCAGCCGGGAGCGGGTGACGGACCTCTTCGTTCGGACGGCCCTGTCGCCCGATTTCGGGAAGGCGGGGCTCCGGGTCGAGCTGCGAACCCGGGGAACGGTCGACGTGGATGCCCGTCTCCTGGCCCCTGACGGATCCCTGGCAGCCTCGGGCTCCCTCCGGGTCACGGAAGCCGGGGCCCTCCACATGGAGGTGGTGGCACCGGCCCTCTGGAGCGCGGAGAGGCCGGACCTGTACCGGCTCTTCCTCCGGTGCGGCGAGGAATGGATTGTGGAGGATGTGGGGTTCCGGCGCATCGAGGTAGCGGACGGCTGCATCCTGCTCAACGGGCGAAAAGTGAAATTCCGGGGCGCCAACCGCCACGACACCCATCCCTACCTGGGCCATTACGTGACGCTGGAACACATGGAAGCGGACCTCCGCCTGATGAAGCAGCACAACCTGAACGCCGTCCGGACCTCCCACTACCCCAACGACCCCCGATTCTACTCCCTTTGCGACCGGATGGGGCTCTATGTCATGGACGAGGCCGACCTGGAACACAACGGCTTCTGGCCCTATCCCCAGGAGGAGCAGCCCAGCGACCTGCCCCTGTGGCGGAACGCCTACATGGACCGGATGGTCCGGATGGTGGAGCGGGACAAGAATCGCCCCTGCATCGTCTTCTGGTCCCTGGGAAACGAATCGCGCTACGGGCACAACCACGAGGAAATCGCCCGCTGGACCAAGGCCCGGGACGCCTCCCGGCTTCTCCACTACGAAGGGGCGTGGGATTACGAGAAGCGGTTCGACACCCGTTTCGACGGCCGGTACGATACGTCCATGCTGGATGTCCTGAGCCGGATGTATCCCGACATCGAGTGGCTCCGGAAGGAAGTCGTGGAGTTCGACGGCCCTGCCATGCCGATGGTCCTGTGCGAATACAGCCACGCCATGGGCAACGGGCCGGGCGACACGGGGGATTACTGGGACCTGATCGATGCCACCGACCGGATCGCCGGGGCCTGGGCCTGGGAATGGGCCGACCACACGATCCGGGCCAGGCGGTACCGGGACGGAGACGGCAATCCGGCCTGGAAGCCGGTGGTCCTCTGCGAGTACGCCGCGGCGGTGGGTCATGGGCCCGGCGATGTGGCCGACTACTGGGAGGTCATCGACGGCACCGACCGGATCGGGGGCGCCTGGGCCTGGGAGTGGGCCGACCACACAGTCCGGAAGCGCCTCCCCGACGGCCGTGTCGTGAACACCTACGGCGGCGACTTCGGGGACTGGCCCAATTCCGGCAACTACTGCATCGACGGGCTGGTCACGCCGGACCGGGAGCCGTCCACCGGGCTGCTGGAGCTGAAGCAGGTCGCAGCCCCCATCCGGCTGGAATGGCAGGGGGATTCGATCCTGGTCCGGAACCGGAACTGCTTTGAACCCCTCCGGGATGTGGAACTCCTGGTGGCCTGGATGGTCGACGGTCGGCCGCGCCATGAAGTCCGCCTCGACTGCCCGCCGGTCCCGGCGGGAGACGGAATGCCGGTCCGGCTGCCGGCGCCGCCGGCCTGGGTCATGGCCGGGCCCGCCCTGCGGCACCTGCTGGTCCGGTGCCTCCAGGCGAAGCGGACGCCCTGGTGCGAGCCCGGCCATGAAATCGCCTTCGCCCAATTCCTGCTGGAGGACACCCGGGTCCGGACCACGCCGGATCCCGCCGGGATGCCGCCGCTCCGGGTCCAGCGCCGGGACGGGGAGGTCCTGGTCCGGGGAACGGATTTCGCCTATGGATTCGATCTTCGGAAAGGCACCTTCGTCCGGATCGACAAGGCCGGATGGCCCCTCCTGGCGAACCCCCTGGATTTCGAGATTTTCCGGGGCCTCCTGGACAACGACAACGTGATCCGCAGGGACTGGCTCCGGGAGCGGCTTGACCGGGTGACCACCCGGGTCGTGGACGCCGCGGAGGCGGAGGGCCCGGCGGGGACGGTCCGGTTCCGGACCCGGTACGCAATGGGAGCCGCGAACCAGGTGCCCATCCTCCGGGGCGAGGCGGACTGGACGGTCTATGGCAACGGCGACATCCTCCTCGATACCCGGGTGGATGTCCGGAAGGACGCGCCCTACCTGCCCCGGTTCGGCCTCCGGATCGAGATGCCTGCGGGATACGAAACCGTGGAATACCTCGGCAACGGCCCCTGGGACAGCTATGTCGACATGCACCGCCTCTGCTGGAAAGGCCGGTTCGAGTCGACAGTGGACGCCCTTTTCACGGATTACATCGTCCCCCAGGAAAACGGCAGCCACAACGGCACCGAATGGGTCGCGGTCCGGAACCTGTACGGGATCGGCCTGGCGGCCTCCTCGGACCGGGCGTTCTCTTTCAACGCCTCCCACCATACGCCCCGGGACCTGCATGAAACCAGGCACGACCACGAGCTCCGTCCCAGGAAGGAAACCTTCCTCCTGCTGGATTATGCCATGAGCGGCATCGGCTCCAACAGCTGCGGCCCCGAGCTCCTTCCTGCCTACCGGTTCTCGGAGAAATCCTTCCGCTTCCGCATCCGCCTGAGCCCCTGGTACAGGGAGACCACGCCCCTCGAGACCCTCGTGGGGACGGCCCTGCCCGGGATGGAATGACATGACAAGGAGACGGCCCATGCGCCTGGACCTGAACCAGGATTGGTCCCTGGACTATCGCGACCACCGGAACCTGTCCGCCGACGTTCCGTGTTCCCTGTACTCCGTCCTGCTGGCCCACGGCCTCATGGAGGACCCGTTCTTCGGAGAGAACGAGCCGGTGGCCCGGGAACTGACCCGGGGCGGCTGCCTGTTCCGGAAGCGCTTCGGGCTCTCGGCCAACCGGCCGGACGGCGGCCGGGCCTTCCTGGTGTTCGAGGCCATCGACACCATCGCCCGGGTCGTCCTGAACGGCGCTGTCCTGGGGGAACCCTGCAACATGCATCGCCGCTGGGAATACGACGTGACCGGCTGCCTCCGGCAGGAGGACAACCTGCTGGAAGTCCACCTGTCGGACCCCCTGGCGTTCTGCGAGAAGGCCGACGACGCCTATCCCCTCTTCGGCATGCATTTCGTCTGCCGGGGGTACCAGCACCTCCGGAAGCCCCACTCCATGTTCGGGTGGGACTGGGGCCCCCAGCTGCCCGACATGGGCCTGCCCGGGCCGGTCTCCCTGGTGTTTCGGCAGGCCGCCCGGCTCCTGGACCTTGACATTCGCCAGCGCCACGAGGCGGGACGGGTGGCACTCGACTGCACGGCCCGGGTCGAGCGATACGGCGACAGCCATCGCCATGGTGACGGCGAGGACGACCTGGCCTGGCAGGTCCGGGTGACCGCACCGGACGGCCGGATCTTCGAAGGCCGGGCCCCGGCGGGGACCCCGATCCGCCTGTCCATTCCCGACCCAGTTCTCTGGTGGCCCAACGGGCTGGGGGATCCGGCCCTCCACCAGGTCGAGACCGTCCTGTCCCGGGACGGGGTCCCGGTGGACCGGGACGAGCGCCGGATCGGCCTTCGGACCCTGACCGTCTCCACTGCCCGGGACCCATGGGGCAGCGAGTTCTGCTTTGTCGTCAACGGGCGGAAGATTTTCTCCATGGGCGCCGACTACATCCCCGAGGACAGCCTCCTGCCCCGCATCGACCGGGCCCGGACCGAGCGGCTGATCCGGGACTGTGCCCGGGCCAACTTCAACAGCATTCGCGTCTGGGGCGGCGGCTACTATCCGCCGGAGGACTTCTACGACCTGTGCGACCGCTACGGCCTCATCGTCTGGCAGGATTTCATGTTCGCCTGCGCCACCTACCGCCTGACGCCGGAATTCCAGGAAAACCTGGTGGGCGAGTTTACCGACGTCCTGATGCGAATTCGTCACCACGCCTGCCTGGGGCTCCTGTGCGGCAACAATGAAATGGAAATCGGCTGGGTCGAGTGGATCCGGCAGCCCAACGAGCGGATCCGGCAGGATTACCTGACCCTGTACGAGCGCCTGCTGCCCGAAATCTGCGAGCAGCTCGCACCGGCGACCTTCTACTGGCCCGCGTCCCCCTCCTCGGTGGGCGGGTTCGAGAATCCCAACGATTTCAACCGGGGCGACACGCATTTCTGGGATGCCTGGCACGGCAGCAAGCCCTTCGATGTCTACCGGAGCCATTACATCCGGTTCTGTTCCGAGTTCGGGTTCGAGGCCTTCCCCGACATGGCCACCCTCCGTTCCTTCTGCCGGGAGGAAGACCTGAATCCCTTCTCGGCAGTCATGGAAAGCCACCAGAAGTGCCCGGACGGCAACGCCAAGATCCTCGCCTACCTGGCCCAGCATTACCGATATCCCGTCAGCATGGAGAAACTGGTACACGTGTCCCAGCTGCTCCAGGTCGACGCCATACGACTGGGTGTGGAACACATGCGCCGCCACCGGGGCCGATGCATGGGCGCCATCTATTGGCAGCTGAATGACTGCTGGCCGGGCCCGTCCTGGTCCAGCATCGACTATTTCGGCCGATGGAAGGCCCTGCACTACGCAGCCCGCCGCTTCTTCGCCCCGGTCTTCCTGTCGGCCTGCGACGAGGGACCCGTCATGACCCTGAGCCTTTCCAACGAGACCCTCTCGGAGATCGAAGGCACCATCGAGTTCGGCGTCTCCGACCGATCCCTGGACGTGATCCATTCGGAAACCCGCCCCTACCGACTGCCGGCCCTGTCGGCCCGGGACCTGGCCGTCTTCGACGCAGGCCCCTATCTGGACGGGAAGGAACGCACCCGGTTCTTCTGGTACCGGATCCTGTCAGGAGACGGGGGGCCGACACCCCGGACCGCCGTGCTGGTCGTCCGCCCGAAACATTTCGACTTTGCGGATCCGGGGATTCAATGCCGGCTGGTGCAGGAGGAGGGGTTCATGCGCCTCGTCCTGGAATCCGCCTCCTTCGCCAAGGGGGTGCGCGTCGGCTTCGACGGCCTCGAGGCGGACCTGTCGGACAATTATGTCGACCTGTGCGGTGACGTCGTGGAGATCCAGGTCCGGCCCCATGACCCGTCCGTTTCCATCGAGACCCTGGCATCCGCCCTGCGGGTGCTGTCCGTCCGTGACCTGGATCGGGAAGGAGCGTCGGCATGCCGGATTTCCATCGAATCGGCCATGACATTACCCCGGAACTGAACCACGACCTGGCCCTCTGTGCCGGCCGGGTCCTGTCCTGGGAACCGGTCGGGGAGGGGATCCGCGTCCTGTACGAGGCGGGCCTTCCCAGGGGAGGTTTCCAGGCCGCCGACACCGGCGACCTGGCTGTCTTCGCCAGCCATTCCGCCGCCGACGGTCTCGAGCCGACCGGGCAGGCCTTCTCCGTGACCTTCTCCTTTCCCCGGCACGGCGTACTGCGTGTCGAGGTGGGGTCGGGAAACCGGTATCCCTACGTGGTTCCGAACGGGCCACCGCCTGCGTTTTCCGTCCGGGAAGACGACGGGGGCCTCCACCTGGAGGCCGGCGGTTTCCACCTGGCCATCGACCGGGAGCGCCATCTCTTTACCCTGTGGAATCCCGAGGGAGACGTGGTCGTCTCCCAGGCGGCGGCCAAGTCCATTTACTGGGGTTATCATGCCCATCCCCTGTGCCAGGTTCGGCGCAGGAACGGGATCGCCACGGCGATCGCCCTGGCGCGGCGGGCCGGCGAGAGCTATTACGGCTTCGGGGAGCAGTTTACGGACCTGGACCGCCGGAACCAGGCCGTCGACATCTGGAACGTCGACCCGGCCAACACCCTGGGCAATGGTTCCTATGCCAACATCCCGCTGTACCTGTCGACGGACGGGTACGGCCTGCTGCTGGACTCCCCCCGGAGAAGCCGGTTCGACATGGGAACCACCACCTCGGCGGCCGTCATGGCGGAAACCGAGGGCGAGGCGCTGGACCTGTATGTCCTGGCCGGCACCATGAAGACCGCCCTGAACACCTACTTCGACCTGACGGGACGCCCCTCCCCCACGCCGCCCTGGTCCTACGGCCTCTGGATGTCCAGCCTGCCGACCTACACCAGCGCCCGGGGCGTCCTGGAAGCGGCGGAGGAATTCAGGCGTCGCGGATTTCCCTGCGACCTGCTGCATGTGGACCCGGTCTGGATGGGGCAGAAATCCCTGGTCTGCGATTTCGAATGGGGGCCCGCGTTCCCCGATCCCGACGGTTTTGTCCGCCGGCTCCGGGCGCTGGGGTTCAAGCTGAGCCTGTGGGTGTCGCCCTATGTGCCGGTGGGGAGTCCCCTCCATGAGGAAGGACTGGAGAGGGACTGTTTTGTCCGGGACGCCGAGGGCCGGGTCCTGGTCAACGAGGGGGCCATGAACTTCTGGTCCGTTCCCTTCTCGTACGTGGATTTCTCCAGCCCGGGAGCCGCCGAGTGGTACAAGGACCGGATCCGGTGCCTGGCCGCCGGGGGGGCGGACGTCATCAAGAACGACCTGGGCGAGCTGGGTCCGGCGGAAGCGCTGTATCGCGACGGGCTCGACGGTCCGGGAGGCCACAACCGATACTGCCAGGACTATGCCCGGGCCACCTGGGAGGCCTGCCGGGAGGTCCTGGGGGAAGACGCCATGATCTGGTCCCGGTCCGGATTCATCGGGGCCGCCACGACCCCCTGCCACTGGGCCGGGGATGTGTCCGCCGATTTCGAGAACATGCGGGGCCAGCTCCGGGCGGTCCTGGGCGCGGGCCTGGGCGGCTTTGTCTTCTTCAGCCACGATACGGGGGGCTTTACCGGCACCCCGACGCCGGAGCTCTACGCCCGCTGGTTCCAGATGGGCTGCTTCACCTCCCACATGCGGGCCCACGGCTGCTTCCCCCACGAGCCATGGCACTACGGAGACCGGGTCTACGGCATCTGCCTCGCCTTCGCCCGGCTCCGCTATGCCCTGCTGCCGACGCTGTACTCCGCCTCCATCTGCTGCTGCCAGGAGGGACGGCCCATGGCGTCCGCCCTGGTACTGGAGTACCAGGACGACCTGTCTGTCCGGGGAATCGACGACCAGTACCTGTTCGCCGACAGCCTCCTGGTTTGCCCGGTCTTCGGTGGGGATACCCGCCGCTCCGTCTACCTGCCGGAAGGCACCTGGTTCGATTTCCACACGGGAGACATCCTGCAGGGCGGCCGGCGCCTCTCGGTGGAGACGCCCCTGGAACGGATCCCCCTCTATGTCCGGGACGACACGATCCTGTTCCTGTGCGACGAGCGGGCGTTTACGCCAAAGGGGGAGGCGGACTGGGGACGGATCCGGGCCCGGATCTACACGACCCGGGAGCGGGGCACCCTGTCCCGTCAGCTGTATCAGTCCAGGGACCGGTTCCGGGAGATCCGGGTGGAGATCGACGGCGGCGTTTGCCGCTGCGACGACCCTGGCGTCGAATGCGAGCGGGCGGCGGGATGGCCGTGGGGGGAGGATCGCCATGGATCCGGCGGCTGAACGGTCGATCCTGAGGGACCTGGCCCGCCGCCAGGCGGAACTCGCCGGGGAACCGGCCAACCGGGAACGGCGGGATCTCTGGACCCGGCTCAAGGACCTGGATCCCGTCCGTCCCATGATTCTCCTGGAAGTGTGGCCCATCGAGGATTTCGTCCGGCCGGGGGAACTCCTGTGCGAGACGCCGGCGCTGCGGTCCGTCGAGTACGGCTTGCGCATGACCCTGCGCCATGCCCTGGAGATGGGAGACGACTTCGTCGTGCCCGACCGGTTCAAGGTCGACTGGATCGTCCGGTCCGGCGACTACGGAGAGGGCCTTGACGTAGAACGCAGGGCCAATGCGGACACCGCCGCCATCGGGTACCACTTCGACCACCCGATCCGCTCGCCGGAGGATCTCCATCGACTGCGTCCCCGGACCCACCGGATCGACCGGGCGGCGTCCCTAGCCCGCCGGGATTTCCTGCAGGACCTGCTGGGGGATCTCCTGCCCGTGGAGATGAGCGGCGGTCTCTACCACCTGGGTACCACCTCCGAGCTGTTCAAGCTCATCGGCAACGAGAACCTGATGGTCTGGTCCCTGGACGAGCCCGACGCCATCCGGTTCCTCATGGACTATCTGTACGAGGATCGCGCCGCCTATATCCGGACCCTGGAGGAAGAAGGCGTCCTGACCTCCAATGTCCGCCACAATTTCGTCGGGTCCGGCAGTCCGGGCTACACCACCTCCCTGCCGGATCCCGGCGGGGAGGTCCCGGTTCGTTTCGACCAGGTCTGGGCCTGGACCGAAGCCCAGGAGACCGAAGGCATGTCCCCGGATACCTTCCGGGAGCTGTTCCTTCCGCCCATGGCCCGGCTGGCCCGGCAGGCGGGCCTGGTTTATTACGGCTGCTGCGAGCGGGTGGACGACCGGTGGGAGGAGATCCTCTCCGCGATTCCCAATATCCGGGCCGTCTCCTGCTCTCCCTGGACCCGGACCGAGCGACTGGCGGAACAGGTCGGATCCCGGTGCGTCCTGTCCAGGAAGCCGACCCCGACATTCATTTCGGGGGCCAACGAATGGACGGAGGATGTGGACCGGGAGATGCAGGTTCTGGCGGATGCGGCGGCGCGGTACGGGTGCCCCGTGGAAGTCATATTCCGGGACCTGTATACGGTCGGGGGCGATGTACCCAAGCTGCGCCGATGGACCGACCGGGTCCGGGCGATCCTGTCCTGAGGGACCGGCCGATGCGGTGCCTGGACCTGGACCGGGGATGGCGGTTTCGCCGGGACGGGGATCCGGTGTGGCGGCCGGCGATCGTGCCGGGCTCGTTCCTGGCCGACCTGGAACGGACGGGCCTGCTGCCGGACCCCTATTTCCGGGACAACGAGGTCCTGGCCAAGGAAGCCTGCGAATCCGGGTGCGAGTATGCCTGCGAATTCGACCTCGAAGGGCCGGACGTGTCAGCCGGCGCCCCGGCGGACCTTGTGTGCCTGGGCCTCGATACCCTGTGCACGATTTTCCTGAACGGAAGCCGGGTCGGGTCCGCCGACAACATGCACAGGACCTGGCGGTTCCCGGTGGCGTCCCTGCTGCGGCCGGGCCGGAACGCGCTGCGCCTCCGCTTCGAATCGGCCCTGGCCTTCGTCCGGCAGCGCCGGCAGGGATCCGACATCCGGTATGTGCCCACCGGCTGCGTCGCCGGCAACCAGTACCTCCGGAAGGCCCATTGCGCCTTCGGGTGGGACTGGGGACCCCAGCTTCCGGATATGGGGATCTTCCGGTCCATCCGCCTGGAATTCCCCGACCGGGCCCGGATCCTGGATCTCCGGGTGTCCCAGCGCCACGGGGAGAACCGGGTGGACCTGGCCATGCACATGGAGGCGATCCTGGCCGACGGGTCCGTTCCCGGGGAGTCGCCGGTCCTGCAGGCGGCTGTGGACCTCCTGGCTCCCGACGGACGCCGCTTCCTGGCGGAGGGCCCCCTGGTCGGCGGCCGGTGCGTCCTGCCGCTTTCGATCGAGTCGCCGGAACTCTGGTGGCCCAATAACCTGGGCGGGCAGCCCCTGTACCGGCTGCGGGCCGTCCTGCGCCTTCCGGACGGCGAGGGGGATCCGGCGTCGACGGAAGCGGCGACGGAAGCGGAAACGGCGGCGGCGACGGGTCGGGAGCTGGATGCCCGGGAGCTGCGGATCGGCCTGCGGGAGCTGGGGCTCCGAAGGGAGCCCGACGCCTGGGGAGAGTCGTTCTCCTTCCAGGTCAACGGGGTGCCCTTCTTCGCCATGGGCGCCGATTATGTCCCGGAGGACGCCATCCCGGGGCGACGGACGACGGAAAGGACCCGCCGGCTCGTCCGGGACTGCGCCCGGGCGAACTTCAATTGCCTTCGGGTGTGGGGCGGCGGTGCCTATCCCGACGATGATTTCTACGACCTGTGCGACGAGGCCGGCCTGGTGGTCTGGCAGGACTTCCTCTTCGCCTGCAATGTCTACGACCTGACGGAGGATTTCGCGGAGAGCATCCGGGCCGAGACGGAGGACAACATCCGGCGTCTCCGGCACCATGCCTGCCTGGGGCTCTGGTGCGGCAACAACGAGCTGGAATGGCACTGGGTGGAACTGCCGGCCATGTCCGGCCACCCGGAGCGATACCGGCGCATGTACCTGGAGCAGTTCGAGGGCCTCCTGGCGGAGGTGGCGGCCCGGCTGGACCCGGAGCGGGATTACTGGCCGGCCTCCCCGTCCTCCGGCGGGGGATTCGACGCCCCCAACGACGAGGGACGTGGGGACATGCACATCTGGGATGTCTGGCATGGTCTCCGGCCCTTCGGCGAGTACCGGAAGATGCATCCCCGCTTCTGCTCGGAGTTCGGGTTCGAGTCCTATCCGTCCATGAAAACCCTGGAGCAGGTCACGGAGCCCGGGGACCGCAATCCCTTTTCCGACATCCTGGAGGTCCACCAGAAGCGCCCCGGCGGCAACGCCCGGATCGCCTGGTACCTGGCCGAGTCCCTGCTCTACCCGCTGTCCCTGGCGCAGATGGTCCAGGCCTCCCAGGTCCTGCAGGCCGAGGCCCTCCGGTGCGGGGTCGAGCACTGGCGCCGGAACCGGGGCCGGTGCATGGGGGCTGTCTACTGGCAGCTGAACGACAACTGGCCGGTGGCCTCCTGGTCCAGCCTGGATTACGACGGCCGCTGGAAGGCAGCCCATTACCTGGCCCGGCGGTTCTTCGCCCCGGTGTCCGCCAGCGCCGTGGGGATCCCTGGGCGGTCGGTCCTGCACGACGATACCCGCCTGGAGCGGGACCTGCCGGAGACGGGGGCGGAGATCCACGCGGCCAACGAGCGCCGCACTCCCCTGGACGCCCGGCTTCGCTGGACCCTGCAGGACGCGGCGGGGCAGGTCCTGGAGGAAGGCGGGACAGCCCTGGCCCTGGGGCCCATGGACGCCCGGCGGGCGGTATCCCTGGACTGGTCCGGGGGATTCCCCGGGGGGCGCGATCCCCGGGAGGTCTTCCTGGCCTTCTCCCTGCAGGACGATCGGGAGATCCTGGCGGAGGGGACGATGCTGTTCGTCCGGCCCCGCCGGTTCCGGTTCCGGGATCCCGAGGCGGCGGTTGCGGTCCGGGAGGACGGGCGGTACTTTTATGTCGATGTAACGGTCCGGGCCCCGGCCTTTTGGGTGTTCCTGGAGACGGAGGGGTTCGACTGCGTTTTTTCGGACAACTGGTTCGACCTGCAGCCCGGGCCGCCGAAGCGCGTGACGGTGGAGAAGGGCGACCCCGGCCTGCCGGCTGCGGCGGAAGCCTTCGCTGCATCCCTGTCGGTCCGCAGCGTGTTCGACATCGGCCGGTTGCCGGGCGACGCCCCATGAGAGGAGGGAAGCGAGCCCCATGATCACACGAACAAGCGGGTTCGTCACTCGCCGCGGCATTCATTTCGAGGTGGCGGGACGCCGTTTCCATTTTGCCGGCTGCAATTGCTACCACCTGCTGTACTCCGAATCGGCCGTGATTCGCCAGCTGCTGGACGAAATCCGGGACATCGGCGCCACGGTGGTGCGGATCTGGGTGTTCGGCCACGAGGCGTCCTGCCCGGTGGAGCGGCCCAAGGGCGAGTACGGCGAGGCGTATTTCCAGCGGCTGGACGAAATCCTGCAGGAGGCGGCGGCCCGGGACCTGCGGCTGATCCTGGTCCTGGAGAATTACTGGCCCGACTACGGGGGCATTCGGGCCCGCCTGGAGTGGGAGGGCCTGTCGGGGAACGAGCCCCGGGAACTGGCGGCGTTTTTCCGGCATCCCGGCTGCCGGGAAGGGTACCGGAACTACGTGCGCCACGTGGTGACCCGGACCAACGGGCGGACCGGGCTGCCGTACCGGGAGGATCCGACGATCCTGGCGTGGGAGCTCATGAACGAGCCCCGCTGCCAGGGCGTGTCGGAGCAGGAAGACCGGGAGAGCCGGATCCTGCGGGGCTGGGTCGACGACATGGGTGCCTGGGTCAAGGCCCTGGACCCCCGCCATCTCCTGGGGGCCGGCCTGGAGGGCCACGGGAGCCGGTATCGCTTCGGCGGCGACGAGGGCAACGACTACCTCGCAATCCACCAGTCGCCCTTCGTGGACTTCTGCACCTCCCATCCGTATCCGGATGCCGAGTGGTGCGGCCTGACCCCCGGGGAGGCCCATGACCTGGTGGTCCGCCAGGTCCGGGAGGCCCACGGGATCCTCGGCAAGCCCTACATAATGGAGGAGTTCAATTCGGCCCGGTTCGAGGACTACGAAGGGTACTGGCGCGCCATGTACCGGGCCGTGGAGGAGCAGGACGCAGCGGGAGACCTGTTCTGGTGCTACCACCAGGCCGGCGGGGGCGGTTTCAACATGAACCGGGAGTCCCCGGTGGTCCGGACCGTGTTCCGCGACCACGCCGCCGTGATGCAGGCCAAGAGGCGGTAGGTATTAGGAAGGCAACGGAAAGGCTCCCCGTCCCGGAATCGGGACAGGGAGCCTTCGCATGGGGTCGAACGGGAGCGGGAGGGTTACGGCATCGCGTTCAGGGCTCCGTCGGCTGTGGCCAGGCCGGCCCCGGTGGCGTCGGCACCCCAGCAGACCTCAGTCGTACCGGAGGGTCCCTTGATCGTCCGGCAGCCGGGGGCCAGCGGAATGGCCGACGCTTCCAGGAAGGCCTCGGCCTCGGGGGCGGTCAGGCCCGGGTCCTTCTGGGCCATGAGGGCCACGATGCCCGCCACATGGGGGCTGGCCATGGAGGTCCCGCCCAGGAAATAGTAGCTGGTCTGGCCGCTGTTCACCTGGTAGGGGCCCACGATCCAGGAGCCGGGGGCCGCCACGTCCAGGTCCTGCCCGGCCAGGGCGCGGCTGGAGAAGTCGGTGATGTAGAAGTCCTCGGGACTCGTGGGTTCATCCACGTTGCCCATATACCACCAGGCGCTGCTGCCGGTCCACTCGCCGACCCAACCGGAGGCCGCCACGGAGATGACCGGCGCGTAGGCGCCGGGATAGCCCATGCCCGCCGTGCCCCGGTTGCCCGCGGAGGCCACGATGATGACGCCTTTCCCGATGGCGTAGTCGATGGCCGCCTTCTCCACGGCATCCAGGACCGTGCCGCCCAGGCTCATGTTGATGACCACCGGATACGCAGCCAGGGGGCCGTCCTTCAGGTCGGCTACATACGTGATGCCCCGGGCGATGACCGAGGACCAGCCGGACCCGTTCTGGTTCAGGACCTTCACGGGAATGACCGTGGCCATGGGCGCTACGCCGTTGACAGGGGTTCCGCCGAGGCTGTACCCCAGGATGGTGCTGGTGACGTGGGTGCCGTGGGAGTTCTGGTCATGCTCCCACTTGTTGGGCTGGGTCGAGACGAAGCCCGTTTCGCCCCCGCCGCCGCCGAAGCAGATGGCATACTCCTCGGCGATGCGCTCTTCGGGGAAATATTGCCGCCAGGAATCCAGCAGGCCTGTATCGAGCACCGCCACGTAGACGCCGGTTCCGTCATAGGCTACCTGGCGGTTGTCGAACCCGAAGTCCGTCACGTTGACGGCATCCAGGTCCCAGGTACTGAGCCCGTCCGCGAAATCCGTCGCCGCCACGGTATCCACCGGGGCGCCGTTCCGTTCCGCGTCGGGGTTGGCCGCGGCCACGAAGGGCAGGGCCTGGATGGCCGGGAGCCGGTCGGACCGGATCCGCATGGTCAGGGCGTCGATGTCGGCCACCTGGTCCAGGACCCGACCGTAGGACCCCAGGGCCTTGAGGATGGCAGGGGTCGCGTCGGTGTTCAGGAGGACGTTGATGCCGATGGTCCGGACGGGCGCTGCCGCCGAGACGGGGAGGGTCATGGTGATCAGGGCCATGACCAGCAGCAGGATGAGAACCGTGCGTTTCATGGAAGGCTCCTTCCCTTTCGTTGTCCCCTGGTGAAGCCAGGCGGACGGGCTCTGGCGGGACCGGAATCGAAACCCGGCCGTTCCCCGGTGCGCAGGGCGTCGGGACAGGCCGGGAAAGGAGGGTGGGGACACACGGCGCGGGCCGCGCCATGTGCAATAATAATACTATTATAGTTCGTCGCGATGGTTCCGGAAACCGGGAAGGAGGGAACGCCATGACGGACGGTCCGAGGCGGCCGACAGCGATCCGAGCCTTCCTGTTCCACCTGGTCCAGTGGACCTGGGGGTTGCCGGCCAACCTGGCCGGCGCCCTGCTCCATCTCGTTCTCCGGCTCCGGGGTGGCCGGCCCGGCCGGTTCCGCCACGCCCGGGTCCTGTGGATCCGGGGCCCCTTCGTTCGCGGGATGTGCCTGGGCGAGTTCCTGTTCCTCGAAGGCCCTGACCCGGAGCCCCCCCTCCCGGGGACGGTCCGGCAGGCCCTTCTGGTGCACGAGTATGGCCACGCCTGCCAGGTCCTTCTCCTGGGCCCCCTGTTTCCCTTCCTGGTGGGGATTCCGTCCATGCTCTGGGCCGGGCTGCCGGCGTTCCGCAGGCTGCGGGCCCGTCGGGGAATTCCCTATGACCGGCTGTATTGCGAGGCCTGGGCCACGGCCTGGGGTCGCCGCTTTGCAGCGGACTCGAAGCCCGCTGTCCACTCCCCCTCCGCCTGACCGGCAGGCGGTCAGGCGCCGCCTTCCCCGTCCGCGGTATCGGCGGACGGACCGTTGCCTTCCTCCCCGTCCGCGTACGTGTCGAAATACCCCTGGATCAGCACGATGGGGGTGCCCTTGTCCCCACTGCCCGAAGTCAGGTCACACAGGGACCCGACCAGGTCGGTCAGGCGCCGGGGCGTCGTGCCCTGGGACGCCATGTCCCCCACCAGGTCCTTCCGCTTGCTGCGGATGGAGCCGGCGATGGCCGTCCGCAGCGCCTCTCCCGACAGGCCCGCGAACTCGTTGTCGGCCAGGTACTTCAGCTTGACCTCGCTGGGCACGCCTTCAAGGCCCTCCGTGTAGGCCGGGGAGACCACCGGGTCCGCCAATTCCCAAATGCCCCCCACGGGATCCTTGAACGCCCCGTCGCCGTAGACCAGGACCTCCACCCGGCGGCCGGTCCTCCCGAACAGGGCGGCCTGGACCGCCAGGACAAACTCCTGCCCGTTCCGGGGAAAGAGCTTGACCTTCTCCTCCGTGGCCTTGTTGCTGCCCAGCAGGCCGAATTCCGGGTTGTACCCGCTTCCGTCCACAGGTTCCCGCAGCAGGTCGTCCAGGCCGTACACCCTCTCCGCCCCCGCCGCCCGGAGCCGGCGTTTCGTCCGGTCCCGGCTGTGGATGTCGCAGCAGAGCACCCGCCCGGTGTGGGGAAGGATCGCCCGGCAGTCGTTGGCCAGGAGGACCTCGACCCCGCATCCCTCCGAGGCGATCAGGTCCTTGTAGTACCCGATGTAGTCCACGCCGGTAAAGGGATGCTTCCGGAACCCGAACAGCCGGCGGAAGTCCTCTTCCGACAGCACATCCTTCCAGGGGTCGACCCCTTTCTCTTCCAGGAGGTCCGGATCCACCAGCCCGTTGCCCACCTCGTCCGACGGGTAGCTCAGCTGGAGCACGATCCGGTCCGCGCCCCGGGCGATGCCCCGCAGGCAGATGGCGAACCGGTTGCGGCTGAGGATCGGGAAGACCACGCCCAGGGTGCCTCCGCCAAACCGATTCCGGACATCCCGGGCGATCTGGTCCACCGTGGCGTAGTTCCCCTGGGCCCGGGCCACCACGGCCTCGGTTACCCCGACCACATCCCGGTCCCGGATCCCGAACCCGTCGCTTCGGGCCGCCGCAAGGATTGCCTCCGTCACGATGGCCGGAAGGTCGTCCCCCTGACGGATGATGGGCGCCCGGATGCCCCTCGAAATGGTTCCAACCCGTCGTTCCATGTCCCTGGCTCCTTCCCTTGTCCTGCTGTCCGTGCTGCCTGCCATCCTGGTTCGGTTCATGGGCCGGGGGCCGGTGGGGCCGTATCCACACGGCAGATATAGAGCGCCGTCCAGGCGCCCACCCCCAGGACCCGCACACCGCCGAACGCATCCCCCAGCTCCTGCCGGACCTCCCGGATGAACCGGAAGTAGTCCCCGCCTTCCATCCGTTCCACCAGGTCCACGGGAAGCGACCGCCGCTCGCCGTAATCGTACAGGATCACGCTCCTGCGGGCAATGCGGCGCATCGCCGCGTACATCACCCGGCGCTCGTCCGGATCCAGGCCGTGGGCCACATGGGTGGCGATGGCGACGTCGAACTGCCCGTCCCCAAAGGGAAGGGGCTCCAGGACGCTGGCCTGCAGGAAGGCCACCGCCCGGTTTTCCTTCTTCCTCATGGCGATGCGGAGCATCGCGGCCACAGGCTCCACCCCGGTCACGACAAAGCCCCGGCGGCCCAGGGCGGCACACAGGGCGCCGGTGCCGCACCCGATGTCCACTACCTGCCGATGCACGGCGGGATCCAGCTCACCCGCCTCCTGGAGCCGGTCCAGGATCGCCAGGAAATGCCGCCGCTGGCGGCCGTAGAACAGGCCGTAGACCGGCGCGATCCGGCCAAAGAGGGCTTCCCGCCTGCGAACGCGTTCCAGGGCGACGCTCCTTCCCGCCCGGCCGGTTTGACACCGGGCGACTTCGTGATCATGATCAGTATATCCGGTTTCCGGGGAAAGGAGCGTGCCGATGTCCCGCGTCGCGACGACAGTCGACCGGTCCCGAGTCGTCCGGACCCGAGCCGCGTCCGCCCTGGCCCTGGCCCTGGCCGTGGCCCTGTCCCTGGTCCTTTCGGGCTGCACATCACAGGCTCCTTCCGCCGCTGCCACCCCATCCCCCGCTGCCGCTGCCACCGCGACCCCGACCTTTGCCGCGACGGTCACCCCGACCCTCTCCCCGACGCCTTCCCCGACCCCGGAGCCGACAGGCACTCCGACCCCGACAGCACCCCCAACCCCGGAACCGACTGCGTCGCCGACCCCGGACGAGGGATGGGTCACGATCGCCCAGGGATTCCGGTACAAGCCCCTGGACGAGGACCTGAAGCGCCGGATCACGGGCATCAGCTTCCCCGCCGACGACCCGGACGTCCGCATCCGCTACGGGGACCTTCGGTACATCGCCTTGCTCCACGTGGACTTCGAGGGTCGCGTCCGCGAGGGCGAGCTGATCGTCCACGCCACCCTGGCCCGGGAAGTGACCGAGGTTTTCCTCGCCCTGTACGAAGCCCGGTACCCCCTGGCATCGGTCCGGCTGGTGGACGATTTCGGTGAACCCGGGGGCGACAACCTGTCCATGGCCGCCAACAACACCTCGGCCTTCAACTATCGGTACGTGACCGGCACAAGGACCCTGTCCCGCCACAGCTTCGGGGCCGCCATCGACATCAACCCCCTCTTCAACCCCTACCTCCATGACGGCCTGGTGTCCCCGCCGGAAGCGGCGGCCTACGTCGACCGAACCCGGGAGTTTCCCGGGAAGATCGACCATGACGACCTTTGCTATCGCCTGTTCACGGAACGGGGATGGTCCTGGGGCGGGGACTGGCAGGGCGACAAGGATTACCAGCACTTCTCGAAGCCCATCGGCTAGCCGGCCCGGATCGGCCTATCGCCCCGGCCGGATCCTCCGGCCCTTCCAGGTGACGGGCCGCCGCAGTACCCGCTTGGCCAGGGACACGACGAAGACCCCGTGGAAGGCCAGCAGGGCAAGGGGGTAGGCGGCCAGCGTCGGCCATCCGAAGGTGCCGAACCGGCGGGCGATGCGCCGAAGTTCCAGGACCCAGGCCGGGTACAGCACGCTGTAGACCGCAAGCCAGGCCAGGTCCAGGCCTGCCAGGGCCCGGATCCACTGGTACGGAACGGACGTGCAGGACGTAATCCACAGGAAGGTGGCCAGGAGCAGGTCCCAAGGGATGCGGGCGGCCCCGGCCGACTGGTTCTTGACGAAGCCCTGCAGGAGGGTCCGGAGACCGTCCCGGTACATCCGGTACGAGAGGCCCCGGTCCCCCAGGAGAACCCGGAAGGGGCGGCCTGCCCGCCGAAGCCGCTCTCCCAGGGCCATGTCGTCCACGATGCTGCCCCGGATGGCCTCGTGGCCGCCGACGGATCCGTACTCGAGGCGGCGGATCAGGATGACGGGGCCGGCCAACCCCGAGGGCCGCCCTTTCGGAAGGCACAGGCCGTTGGCCGCAGCCTGGACCAGGTTGAAAAACAGCGACAGCTGCTCATGGGGCCTCTCCATGGCGTGCCAGGGCTGGACGGACAGGGTTTCCCCGTCCTCGTCACATTCTGCGGCCAGCCGCTCCACCGCGTCGGGCCCCAGCCGGACATCGGCGTCCAGGAACAGGAGCCATTCGCCGGCTGCCGCATCGGCGCCCCGCTGGCAGGCCCAGGATTTCCCCACCCAGCCCTCCGGCTTCCCGGCCAGGGAGAGGACGGTGGCGCCCCCTTCCCGGGCGACCCGGGCCGTTCCGTCCAGGGATTCATCGTCGATGACGAGGATTTCCCGGGGCCGGACGGTTTGTTGTGCCAGGTCGGACAACAGGAGAGGCAGGCTTGCCTCTTCGTTGCGGGCGGGGATGACGACCGACAGGTCCGGCTCTCCGGCGTCGGCGTTCGTTCGGGTGGACCGGTCCTGTTCGCCGGGGGTGGGAAACCGGCGAAACAGGAAAGGACTCAGGGCGAGCCCGGCCAGGACGAGGAGAAACTCGATGAACCGTCCGTCCATGGTGCAGCTGTCCTCCGGCGAAGGGCCCGGTCCGCGTCAGGCCGGGTCGGGTTCATGGGCCAGGAAGTCCAGGATCGTCCCGATCTCCACCGGCGGCAGGCCTTCCTGGGCCAGGATGCACCGGGCTTCCCGATCCGCCGGCGGGATGCCGCCCGGCGCTGCGCCGGACCCGGCCCGGCCCGATGCCGCCAGACGACGGGCCCCGACAAGGTTGCCGACGGTCACCCGCCGCAGGATGCCGGGAACGTCCAGGCCTCCGTCCGGGGCGCAGGCGGGGTTCTCGCAGTACCGGCATCGATCGGCCCTGAACCGGATCCCACGGAGCGGCTCGGGGGTGTCGGCGAACAGCTGGTCCCGGGTAAAGGGGCGCGCCACCTCCCGGACCCCGTTCGGCCGGTCCGGCCGGTACCGGAAAGGTTCCAGGCCCCGTTTCCCCAGCAGGGCGTTGGCCGCGGCCAGCCCCGACGTGGTCACCGTCGGGGTGCCGGTCCCCATGACGGTGGATTCCCCGCAGCAAAACAGGTTGTCCCACTCGCTGCGGGTATGGAGCCGCCGGAACATGTGCTGCCCCAGCATCTGCTTCGGTCCGGCCACCGCGCCGCCATTCTTCAGGGTATAGCGCTCGATGGTCCGGGGCGACGCGACCTCGGCATACCGGACGCCGTCCGCGAACCCGGGGAACCGCGCCTCCAGGACCGCCACCAGGCGTTCCCGTTCCTTCTCCTTCATGTCGAAGTACGCGTCGGTTCCGGCCTCCGGCCATTCGGCGAAGGTCGGCCCGATGGCCACCACCACATGGCTGTCTTCCCCGCACAGGGTCCGGTCGTCGAGGCTGAGGATGTAAGCGGTGACTTCGCTCTCGTCCAGCCGGTCCGGGTTCCCCACCAGCATCTCGATGGCGGCCGTGTCCCCGGGGATCACCCGGCGGTCCACATGGGCATACAGCACGACACTGGGATAGGTGGGCGCCTGCCGGGCGGCCCAGGCCCGACGTTCCGGCCGGGTATGGACCGGGTCCACCAGCTTTCCGTACAGGTTCCAGACGGTCCCGGAATAGACCAGGTCCTCCGCCCACAGCCGGCGCCCGTCCGCCAGGGCGACACCCGCAGGCCGTCCGCCCTCGAACAGGATCCGGACGACCTCGCATTCCGGCCACATCTCGCCGCCGTTCTCCTCGATCACCTTTTCCAGCTTCCCGGGCAGGAACAGTGTGGACCCGGCGGTGTACCAGCTGCCGCCGGCATGGTTGTCCACAAACATGACCGCCGCCAGGATGGCGGGCGCCTCCTCCATGGTGGCGTAGCAGTAGGTCGAGGTCAGCTTGTCGAAGAACGCTGCGACGCCGGGGTCCGAGACATAGTTCAGCAGCAGGTCCTTCGCGCTGCGGTTCAGGTAACTGAGAAAGCGGATATAGGAAACGGGATGGGACAGGAGGCTCTTGAGACCGGTCCGGGGATTGGTTTCGTCCGGGGTGCCGTACTCCGGATTCTCCACCATGACATGGCGGTACAGGACCCCCATGTCCCGGTAGAAGCGGCGGATGCCGGCCGCCTCGTGGGGGAACACGCCGGCCAGTTCGTCGACGAAGCGGTCCATGTCGGGCCAGAACCGGATTCGGTGCCCCATGTAATTCACGCAGTAGAGCAGGTCGTGCCGAAGGACATCGATGGGCTCCTCCAGGCAATTGAAGACAAACCGGTGGGCGTTGAAGCCCTTCTCCCCGAACCCGTACAGCATGGCCGCGCCCTGGTCGAACACGACGCCGTCCCGCTTGAAGGCCCCGCAGGAACCGCCGGGATGCCGGCTCTTGTCCACCACGGCGACCCGAAGGCCGCGCTTCGCCAACAGGCTGCCGGCGGTCAGCCCGGACAGGCCGCCGCCGATGACGAGGACATCATAGTTCATGGCGCGTTTCCCCGTTCCGTGTCGCTGTTCCCGTCGGGCTTCCGCCAGAAGGTGGCACAGTCCGCCTTGTCCCGGATATTGAACGCGATCAGCCGCTCCAGCAGCGGCCAGTCGACCGGGCGATTCCAGGGGATTCGAATCAGCATGCGGGTGTGTTCATACCCGGCTTGCCTGATCTCGTCGGAGAAGCGCCGGATCGTCGCCTCTTCGGGGGATAGGGCCAGGTGGTGCTTCGCGACGCTGAACCCGACGATGAACGTGCCGTGGTCGGTGAACATGGGCTGGTTCCAGGCGATCCGCGGCGCGAGGGCCGGAAAGGTCCCGGCGACCCAGCCCAGGACTTCCTCCACCCGGGTTCGCTTCGCCGGGTCGTCGAGTTTCGACAGGTACTCCGAGAAGTCGTCCATGATCATGCCGTCTCCTTTCGCATTATCCTTCCGAGTCAGCGGCGAGCCAGGTACCGTTCCACGGACTGGATGCATTTTTCAAGAAACGCGCTCTCGCCAAGGGTATTGAACTTGACAAACATGGCCTGGCTCCCGCCGGACGTGATGGCCGATACGAACAGGTCGCGGCCGTGGCCCAGGACTGTGACATTGAGGCTGACGCGATTGCCGCCCATCATGCTGTAGCGTTCGTATACCCGGACCGCCAGCCGGACGGCCTCCCCCAGGCGGATGTCGCTGCCGTCTTCATAGGAGGCGGATACGCTGCCCTGCGTGATGTCCCTGTGCAGCTGCTCCAGGAATTCCGAAAAATCCCCGGTCAGGGCCTTTTCATATTTGGCCATGGCGAACTCCTTTCATGCTCATCCCTTTTCACGTCTGGCTTTCCCGGCCGATGACCGGTTGAGGGCAATGGCAGCGCGGACCAATTCCGTGAAGGCGTCTTCCGCCACGGGGTCCCCCTGGCGGAAATCGATGGCCCTGCGGACACTTCCGTCCAGGCTCGCGTTGAAAAGATGCGAAGGGTCCGGAAGGGACGCGCCCCTGGCAAAGGTCACCTTGACGACATTTTTGTATGTCTCGCCGGTACAGATCATGCCGTCGCGGGACCAGGCGGGGGTTCCCCTCCATTTCCATTCCTCGACGACCTCCGGGTCGACTTGCCGGATCAGGGCCCGGATGTGCGACACCATCCGCTCCCGCCAGTCCTCCGTCTCCCGTTCCGTTCCGTCCGTCATGACGCTCCCTCCTCCTGCATCCCAAGCCGTCCGATTTCGTCCTGGATCCCCGCCAGGCTGGACAAGTCGACAAAATCGACGTCCTTGCCGTAGGTGTCCACAAACGCCTCCGTTTCTGCGTTCCGTCGCTCCGGCGGCAGGTTCCGGACCTTGCCGTACAGAAGCGTCATCATGGTCCGGTGCCGAAAAGTCAGTTTCCGGTAGTCGATCCCGCCTCGCAGGTGGAAGATCCGGATCCGGCCGTAGAGCGCCTCCGGGACCTGCTTCCGGATGGATTGCCGAATGCTGTCGATATTGGATGGATCCGAAGGATCGGCAAGCCCGACGGTTCCGAGGATCATCGCCTGGTCGGGACGCAGGGGAAACCGCTTCATGGTTTCCGACAATCCCATCACGCCGCCTGCATAGAGCCCGCCGACAAATACGACCAGGCCATAGGAAGACAGGCCGTCGACTCCTTCATACGACACAGCCTGCATGCCGGTTCGCCTGGACAGTTCGTCGGCATAGCGCCTGGCGGTTCCGTATTGGCTGCCGTATACGATGATCCCCTGTGTTCCCATTCTTTCTCCCCTCCATGTCTCGGTGCGGATGATCCTACACAATATGGTACCCTTCTTCCGACAGGAGTTCGAGGGCCCTCCCGAATTGGTCCGCCTTCGTTAGGATGTAATCGGTATTGAAAGTCGAGATGACGAACAGGCCGATGCCGTTCCTGGCCAGGACCGAGGAGAGGCCCGACAGGATCCCGACCAGCGAGAAGTCCAGGACCCCTTCGATCCGAAACGCCTTCCAGCCGTCCTCCCTGGCCAGGGCGTCGACCGGCGCGCGTTCCGTGAGGCAGACCAGGGAGATCTCCTCGTCCGTCTTGCCGATGAAGACGAACTCCCCGGCCAGGTCGATCCCGGCCAGGTCCCTGATTTTGCATACCGAGAAGTCATGCCCGATCGCCCGGATGTCCATCCCTGTCTCCTTCATGCCCCGGCCTGTCCCGGACCGGCGGCTTCTTCTCCCTCACTCTTCCGAAGGATTTTGTTCATGGGCCGACCCTTCGCCAGTTCGTCGACCAGCTTGTCCAGGTATCGGATCTCCTGCATCGTCGGTTCCTCGATCGCCTCGACCCGGACCCCGCAGACAACGCCCCGGATGAGCCGTCTCGCCGGATTGGGACACGGCGCATCCCGGAAGAAGGTTTCTAGGTCCGTCTGCTTTCCGAGGTGCTCCTCCATGGCCTCCCGGGTGTACCCGGTCAACCAGCGGATGATCTCGTCGACCTCCTGCCTCGTTCGTCCCTTCCTCTCGGCCTTGGCAAGGTAAAGCGGATACACGCTGGCGAAACGCATTGAGTAGACCCGATGCCTGGACATGACCGTTCCTCCCATCATCCGTTATCGCGAAAATGCCTTGACACGTATAATGCTTTCACTGTTACGAACCGACTGGGGTCCCCGGTTTTTTCCATGGCAAAATGGACATTCCCCTTATGCTGGTTCTCCAGGGGCCACAACCCGTCCTTTCTTCTTTTGGCCTGCAGCCAATCCAGGGCCGGCCGGATCCGGGGATCACGGGCGGTTCTCAGGTCCGCGAGGCATTCCAGCACCCGCAGGAGATCGTATCGGTACCGGTACGGATGGGACAGCTTCCGAAATCGCTGATCTGCGCTATCCATGAACAACCCGTTCTCCAAGAGGAACCCGACGGCCCTCTCCTTTGCCGCCTCGATCCCTGGAATTCCGTGATTCGGAACGGATCCATCGAACTGCCCCAGTCCTTCCAGGACACAGATCGTCGTATGCGGGTCCCCTTTGTGCGAACCGTCATCCCAGGAAAATCCGCCATCCGCCTTCTGGACTGCAAGCAAGTGACCGGCCAGGCGGATGACGCGAGGCTCATCCGGACAAAAATAGGATGCATAGTGCAACACCATGCCGTCGACACAGGTATCGGAGGGGTGTTCGTACTTCGACAGGTTCATCCCGCCGTCCTGCAGCATGCAGTCGTCGAACATCCGCATGACCATCTCGCGGCACGGCTTCAGGGCTGGCGGCGCACAAAGGCTTTTCAGGTCCAGCAAGGTGTAATGCGTCGAGGTCCATTTGGGTTGGTAGTAATACAGACCCCAGTGGCCCTGGTTATTCCGGCGCGATAGGAATGCCGCTCCGAAGCCCTCCGTCGCAATTCGCTCCTGCAGGTGCGTGAGAAGGAGTTCGTCGGCATCCAGCAGGAGCCGATGCGTCATATATTGTACCGAGATGTCGCCCTGGAGCAGCCATTGGATCACGTCGCGCATGCCTGTCATGGGAACCACCTGTCACAACCTTAAGCATTCCTTTTCTTCAGGAAGGCACGGAATTTTTTGTAGTACCAATTCCTCCCGGAGATCCTTGTTTTCGCGCTGCAGTCGCTTGATCTCCATCTGAGTACCGTACAGGGCTGTGCCTTGGCCTGGGAACGCATTGGCCCCATCATTCTCATATTCATTGATCAGCGATACAGACTGCTGCGATGAATGGACAATTCCGTTGCGGCTTTTGCGACCGGAATCTTGTCCTCCTACGCCAGTTTGACGGTTCCGATCTTGCATTGGAGGTCGTAGACCTTCCTTCCCATCACGCAACACCTTTTTTCCAAAAGCTGTGATTAGTTTATTGTACCCCCTCCAATTTGGCCGGGATCATTGTACTGTCATTTTCGGTTTTTCATTTTCCATAGCTTCACCCCGTTTCGAGGTCATTTTCATATTCTCAAGTTGAGCTCAAATCGCTCGAAGTATCCAATCAAATGACCCTCTTCGTCACGAACAGGATTCAAGTATATCCGTTGGTTGCTCACATTAGTGCCCAGATATACTTCATTTGAATGGTTTTTCAGTTTTTCAACGGCTGCCATTATTTTTTCTTTGGATGCATCATTATGACAGTCAAACAACGACTTCCCAATCAAATCACCATAGCCTCGAACTTCGTAATAATGAAATTTGGCAGTTTTGTTTAAGAACCGAATAATATATTCAGTATCTACAAAAAGAATTGGATATGGGAATGAATCCAATATGTATGCCAGCATCTTCTCCTCTTTCATCATCATTTTCCTCCTTCATTTTCCATATATTTTTACCTGACAGCTTTATGTGAGCGATCGAATTGGTCTTCCATATCCCTCTGTACGGCTCAAAATAAGCCTTTTGGACATATTGCCTCGGAGCGATAATTACTCTTTTTTCATAAAATGGAATTATATCACAAATAATCGAAAGCGTATTCCTGGACTTTCCACACACTTACTTATCTACCCTTGACATCAAGACCACACACTCCACATGGTCCGAGAGCCCTGGGTCGATGTCCCAATCACATATTTATTGCATTGGCATCCAGGAGAAAGTCCTTGATGCCGATATAAAGGATTCCAATATCATCTTTCCATGGCATAATATCATCTTTTACCACGACAATTTTCTTGAATGAACCTGGAATGCGTCTGAGCGAGTTGATTTCCTGTTTACGTTTGCCTTCTTCATCAACACTGAGCGCAGATTGGATGTAGTAGATTTTCCCACCATCATTAGCAACAAAATCGACTTCAAATTGTGACCTGACGTCCTTGCCGTTTTTGTCCATATGTCTATACTCAACTACACCAATATCGACATTATAGCCTCTTGCCTTTAGTTCAACAAACAGGATGTTCTCCACGATATGATTTTCCTCCTGCTGCCTGAAATTCAAACGAGCATTTCGAAGACCAATATCTGTGAAGTAGTATTTTGCAGGCGTAACAATGTACTTTTTCCCCTTAATATCATATCTGCGGGCAACATCGATGATAAATGCTTCTTCAAAATATTCCAGATAGATATCGATCGTTCCTTTTTTCTTTGACCTGCTGGATTTCATCGAGAAAGATGAAGTAATCCTTATCCTTGTCAGTAATCAGGCTTCTGATGTATTGGCCTGACTCCAGAGGATTTCTGTACTTCGCATTAACTTCGTCATCAAGCGAAAGCTCCATGATGCAATTGTCTTCGACGCCTATTGAGTTCAGGCACGCGTGATAAAGCTCAAATGGAAGATACGATTTTCCGCATCTTCTGATTCCGGCAATGATTTTGATCAGACCATTTTGTTTCTTTCGAATCAGCTGATTCAAATATTTATCTCGTTTCATGATCATGATTGCCTCCAGAAGGAATTGATGCCGCAAACGGATTATTTCCTTTGCTTTGAAGCACGTCAAATTTAGTTGCCAGGTGATAAGACTGCCCTACTGTTCCGTACTTCTTTTACTCACATATCGGGAGCCAAGCAGGGATAGCAGATCAGGCCATTGAAGTTAGCCAGCGCCCATGCCGAAATTTATCAGGTGACGAAAGAGATCTGCCGCCGGCGCGATGAAAGGTAAAAAGCTCAGGTGGAAAACGTCAACCGGGATGACTTGCGCAAGCGGAACGCCGAAATGAGCATTTCCCTCCAGAAGCATCCGACGGTCATCAGGAATATGACGAGAAGCTGGGTCCGGCGGCTTATCGTCAAGGTCACGGTTCATGATGACCGGTTCGAGGTGGTTTTCAGATCCGGGGTGATGGTTGAGGTGGATGGGTAGGGTACCTTGATTCATCATTCCTTGACTTCAAATATTGACCCCGCTCTTCGGTATCCGAGTTTTTTATAATATGGATCTACATCACTCATAACATAGACGGGTTGATCAGGAAAGTCTTGACACACTTTTTCCATAAGGCTTTTTCCAATTTGCCTTCCCCGATATGGTTTTCTAACTCGAGTTTGACAGTTTGAAGGGATAGCAAAATCCCGGAAGCCCCTGTAATCAATAGGATTACAGGGGCTTTTTTTGTCCGTAAGTTTCCGCAATAATAGTGACACGGTATATATATAGAAGCTTGTAATATGAATAAT
>JAKPNJ010000127.1 GCA_029548445.1 Bacillota bacterium
GATCTCCTTCGGGTAGATGTTCTCCCCGCCCCGGATGATCATGTCCTTGATCCGGCCGGTGATGCGGAAATACCCGTTCTCGTCCATGACGGCCAGGTCGCCGGTATGCAGGAATCCCTGCCCGTCGATGGCGGCCGACGTCGCCTCGGGCATTTTGTAATAGCCCTTCATGACATTGTATCCCCGGACCGTGAATTCTCCCGGCACCCCGGGGGGAAGCACCTCCCGGGTTGCCGGGTCCGCGATGCGGCACTCGATGCCCGGCAGGGCCCGGCCGACGGTCGAGACCCGCAGGTCCAGGCTGTCATGGACCCGGGTCTGGGTGCAGACCGGGGACGCTTCCGTCTGGCCATAGGCGATGGTGATCTCGCCCATGTGCATCCGCTCGACGACTTCCCGCATGACCTTGATGGGACAGGGCGATCCGGCCATGATCCCCGTCCGCAGGGACGAGAAATCCGTCCGCTCGAAATCGGGATGCTCCAGCACGGCGATAAACATGGTCGGCACCCCGTGCATGGCCGTGCAGCGTTCCTTCCGGATCGCCTCCAGGGCCTTCCCCGGCTGGAAATACTCCAGCGGGACCATGGTCGCGGCGTGGGTCAGGCAGGCCAGGACGGCCAGGACCAGGCCGAAGCAATGGAAGAACGGGACGGGAATCAGGAGGCGGTCGGCCTGGCTGAGGGCCATGCAGTCCCCGATGGCCCGGCCGTTATTGAGGATGTTGAAATGGGTCAGCATGACCCCTTTCGGGAATCCCGTGGTGCCGGAGGTATATTGCATGTTGATCACGTCGTGGGGATCCAGGGTGCGGGCGATTCGGTCCAATTCCTCTGGCTGGACCCCGGCGGCCAGTTCCCGCAGGTCCTCCCAGGCAAACATCCCGGGCTTTCTCCGCTTCCCGATGGACACGACATGGCGCAGGCAGGGCAGGCGGCGGGCCTGGAGGCGACCCGGTTCCGACGCCTGCAGTTCCGGGCAGACCTCGTTCAGGATGGCGATGGCGTCCACATCCTTGTAGCCGTCCATCAGGACCAGGGTCATGGCGTCCGACTGGCGGAGGACATACTCCAGCTCGACAGCCTTGTAGCTCGTATTGACGGTCACCAGGACGGCGCCGATCCGGGCGGTGGCGAAGAGGGTCAGCAGCCACTCGGGGTGGTTCGTGGCCCAGATGGCCACATGGTCGCCCTTCCGGATCCCCATGGCCAGGAATCCCCGGGCGATGAGGTCCACTTCTTCCCGGAACTGGGCATAGGTCAGACGGAACGGCCGGTCGGGATATGTGACGCAGGGCTGGTTCGGGAAGTGGCGGGCCATCCGCAGGAGCATGTCCCCGATGGTCAGGTCCAGGAGCTCCGGCGTGTCTGGGGGGAGGGTCTCCGGGAACCCCTCATAGGGGCGGAAATGGCAGGCCAGCTCGGCTTCCCCGAGCCAGCGGCGCACGAGGTCGATGAAGTGGGGGAAGACCACGGCGGCGTCCGACAGGTCGCGGCTCCACCGCTTGACCCACTCCAGGGAGACGAACCCGTCGAAGCGGTTCCGGGCCAGGACGAGGAGGGCCTCCCGGACCGGCACATCCCCCTCCCCTGTCAGGCGATACCGGACGATGCCGTTTTCGACGACGGAATCCTTGAGGTGGACATGCCGGATGAACGGCGCCAGGGCAGCATAGGTATCGGCGGGAGACTCGCCGAAGAAGCGGAAGGGATGGTGGATGTCCCACAGGACGCCGACGGCGGGATGGTCGGCCGCGTCCAGGAGTCGGCGCAGCCGGGTGGAATCCGCATAGGCGCCGTTGGTCTCGAGGAGAAGGACGATGCCCGCGGCCTCGGCCAGGGGCAGGATTCTGGCCAACCGGGAGAGGACCAGGGCATCGTCGACTTCCCCCTCGGGCGCCGGGGACCGGTCTGCAAGAACCCGGACATAGGGAACGCCCAGGGACGCGGCCAGGTCCAGGTAGGCCCGGGCTTCCTCAAGCAGCGGGAATTCATCGGCATCACAGAGGCAGCACGAGGAGGAAAGGCAGGGAATCGCGAGCCCCCCCGCCTCCAGCCGCGCCTTGCTGGACGCGAGGCGGTCCGGCTGGAAGGGACCCGATCGGTAGACGGACATCTCCTGGCCGAGGCCACGGATCTCGATGCCGTCGTAACCCAGGTCCCGGGCCATGGCATAGATCTCGTCGAAGGACCAGTCGGGGCAACCGAGGGTGGAGAAGGCGATCTTCATGGGCGCATTCCTCTCTCGTTGGGATGCAGGAACCGATGCAGAGTCCGTGGCAGGGGGATCAGGCCCCGATTGGCGCAGGGGTGTCCCAAAGGGCGGCTCCCACGGCCGGTCCGTACTCGGCGTCGGCGGGAATGATGAATTGGGTCCGGAACAGGTCCGCCAGGTCGGTGAAGATGGCCCCGGACTGGGGAACCAGCGTCAGGTTGCCGGTCAGGACCACGGACAGGTCCTGGTGTCCCCGGGACAGCATGACCGCCATCACCCCGATGGACTGGAAAACGAGGTTCAGGATCCCCAGGGCGATGTCCTCCCGGGTCGCTGCATCGTTCCATTTCCCGAAATTCGAGGCGGTGGCGGTAGGTCGAAGGCCTGGGATGTCATCGTGGGAGATGTCGGCAATCTGCAGGTCCACTGCGCCCAGGTTTCCCTGGGCGGCCAGGTCCACCAGGATCTGGAAATCCCGGACATTCAGCATCCGGTTGGCCAGTCCCAGGAGAGTGCCGCCGCCGACGCCGGATCCGCCCAGATGGCGGACATCGCGCCCCCTGGCGATGACGAAGGCTGTCCCGGTCCCCATGCTGGCCACCACCGCTTCGTGGAGCCCGCTCAGGTACAGGCCCCCCAGCCCGATGGCCTGGAATTCCGGCACCCGGATCGTCCGGACCCCCAGCAGGTCGCCCCGGAGAAAGGAAGCTCCCACGCCCGTGACCATGACCCGGTCCACATCGGCCAGGCCGAGCCGATTGCTGTCCAAAAACTTGCCCAGGGCCCCGAAGGCCGAGGCGATGGGATCATCCGCCTTGACCAGTTCATGGGAAAGGACCCGGCCATCGGCCATTCCGATGATCTTCGTGGTGCTGCCCCCGATATCGAGCCCGATGACCACCCGCATGTTCCTCCCCTTCCTTCCCTGTGACGCGACGAAATTGTTGATAATTATACCATAATGGGCAAAAGAAGACCGGCCAGGGCCGGTCTTCTCACGTTGCGACGTGCCGGGTTCGAAATGGATTCGGTCAGCGGGCCAGTCCGGCGACCTGGATCGATTCGGGGGAATCGCCTCCATTCTCGTCCAGCAGGGCCACGTGGCGGGGAACCGCCACGAAAATGGCCGGCGACACCTTGTGGATCTGGCCTTCCAGGGCGAAGGTGGCGCCGGTGATGAAATCGATGACCCGCTGGGCCACCTTCTGGTCGATCCGCTCGAAATTGCAGATGACCGTCCGGCCGGCCCGCAGGTGGTTGCTCGCTTCCTGGGCGGCTTCGATGCAGGAGGGCTGCATGATGATGACTTGCTGGGAGGAAGCCTGCCGGATGTCCACGACCTTGCCGGCCCGGCGTCCGCCGGTCCTCTCCCGGACCAGGGGTTCCGGCGCCGGGGTTTCCTGGGCTGCCGTCTCCTCGATATCGTCCGAGTAGGTCTCCTCATATTCGTCGTCGGCACCCCAGGCAGTCATTTTTCCCAGGATCCGGCTGATCAGTTCGGCCATCGTTCTGTCCTCCCCATCGAATCGGATTCCATGCAAGGTCCGGAATCCCCCATGCCGCCATTGTACGAAGGCGCCGATCCGCAGGCAAGGCCGATCCGCAACAAGTAAGGCCCCCGTAACGGCTGCGCAACATCACGATTCCCACCGGTGTGGAATGGAACGAACGCTATGGGACAGGCCGCGGCCCGAACAGGGCGGTGCCGATCCGGACATGGGTCGCGCCGCACTGGATGGCCGGTTCCAGGTCGTGGCTCATGCCCATGGAGAGAAACCGGAAACGGTCCGCGGCGGCGGGGTCCGTCGTCCGAAGGCGGCCGGCTGTTTCGTCCCGCAGGTCCCGCAGCCTGGCGAAGGTCGGGATCGCATCCGCCGGATCGGGACTTGGCGCTGCAATGGTCATCAGGCCCAGGATGGCCAGGCCTGGAACCCGGAAAAGGGGCAGCAGGTCGTCCGGCCGGATGTCGGGGGTGAATCCGTGCTTGGTATCTTCCCCCGACAGGTTGACCTGGAGGAGAATCTCCTGGACTGTGCCCACCTGCAGGGAGCGCCGGGAGATCTCCGCCAGCAATGCCTCCGAATCGACGGAGTGGACCAGGATCCCCTTTCCCGCCAGGTAACGAACCTTGTTCCGCTGCAGTGTGCCAATCATGTGCCATTGGGGCTCGAGCCCCATGGCGGACAGCTCGTCCCGCTTGGCGAGCAGGTCCTGGACCCGGTTCTCGCCCAGGTGGCCCAGGCCGCAGCGAACGGCCTCGGCCGCCACGTCCGTCGGGAACGTCTTGGTGACCGCCACCAGGGTCACGTCGCCCGGATCCCGGCCGGCCTTTCGGGCTGCGACGCCGATGCGGGCCATGACCTCCGTCACGTTCCCCAGGATCGCGTGGAGCGGGGCGGCCTCCCCGTTCATCCGATGGCCTCCCCTTCCTCCAGGGATCCCGGGTTCATCAGGTACATGGCATAGGCCACGAGCCCGGAATCGGAACCGATCGGCTCCAGGACCGCGGATTCCCGGTCCTCGTCCAGGACCCGGACCCGGATTTTCTTCACGATGCCGCCGGACACGAGATGGAGGGACGCGGTCCCTTCGTCCCGGTCCCGCTCGGTCAGGGCGGCCAGGGGGACCTGGAGACCCGTGGTGGACGAAGACACCATCTCGACATCCAGGGTCCGGTTTCCCGCCAGCCTGTCCAGGTGGCGATCGGTCCGCATCACCACGAACAGGCCTTCCTGCGTAATCTCGGAGCGCGTGACGCGGCAGGGAGAGAGCACAATGCCTTCGGATGGAAGCCGGACCTCCTGGAGGGTGCCGACGGACAGGGCATCGGGCCCGACACCGGGAAGCAGGACGGCGAGATACTGGTACATTCCCTCCACGATCCGGGCGACGGGTTCGCCGCCGGCGACGGGGATTTCCTGCAGGTGGCGGCGTGTTCCCATCTGGAGAAAGGCGGCGATCCCGCCCGGTTCAATGGTGTCCAGGAGTCCGGGGAAGAGGTCCGTTTCCAGGCCGTCCAGGCTGAATTGGACGGTCCCTGGCCGCTGGGCCACGCAACTGCCGGCATCCAGGCCCAGGGCCTCCTCCTTCTCCGCTTTCTCCTCATGGAGGCGAAGGAGGCGCGAATCCCTGAAATCAATGGCCATGAGCCGCGTGGTCCGCCGCTCCAGGAGAACGGAGATCGACGAGGCATAGGCTTCCATATGGGCCAGGGATCCCACCGCCGCATCCTTTCGGATCAGGTCCGCCAGGATCGAGACCTCCTGGTCGGTTTCGTCGAAAATCGCGCTGGCGCCCTGGCCCTTTCCCTGCAGCATGAGTTCACGCTGGAGGGACGCGATCTGCTGTTCGAGGGTTCGGATCTCCTGGAGGACGGTTTCCTTCCCTTCCCCGATCACCAGCACGACCCGGGTACCGGCCGCCACGCGGCTGCCCTCCGAAACCAGCGGCTTCACGACGCCCTCCGCCGGGGCCGTCAGGATGGATTCCTCCCGGACCAGCAGGGCCCTGGCCGTGGCGACATGCTCGACGGTCCCGGCCTGGAGGAAGGCGAAACGGGGGCTGGGATCGGCACGTCGCATGACCAGGAGAACCAGAAGGGCGGCCCCCAGCATCACGAGGAACACCACGAAGGCCAGGCGGATGGATCGGAGGCGGGCCCGCCGGGCTTCGATGACCGACAGCCGGGATGGATTCGGGGCTGGGCGCGGAGAGGGCGCCGGGGTTGACGATGGGGAGGTCATGGCATCGCCTCCGATCCGGCAGCGTCCGGGTTGCCGCACACACCGAGGACGGACAGGGCCGACAGGGCGGCATGGCGGACCGTGTCGGACAGGGGTCCTCCCTGGAGATAGGCCGCGTACGGGGGGCGCATGGGGGCATCGGCAGACAGCTCGATGGAGGCGCCGGACACGAAGGTGCCGGCGGCCATGACCACCGGATCCGCGTACCCGGGCATGTCCCAGGGTTCCGGTACCGCGAAGGAATCCACCGGGGAAGCGGCCTGGATGGCCCGACAGAAAGCCAGGAGCCGGTCCGGGGATCCGAGGGTGATGGATTGGACCAGGTCCGCCCGGGGGTCCAGGGGACCGGGATCGACGTCGTATCCCGCCTCCCGGAACAGGGCGGCCGCGAACACGGCGCCTTCCAGGCACTCGGCGACCATGTGGGGCGCGAAGTACAGTCCCTGGGTCAGCAGCCGGGTCAGGCCCAGTGTGGGGCCTACATGGGATCCGAGTCCGGGAGCCGTCAACCGGCAGGCGGCCAGTTCCACCAGGTGCCTGCGGCCTGTCACATACCCGCCTGTCGGGCAGATCCCCCCGCCGGGGTTCTTGATCAGGGAACCGGCGGCCAGGTCGGCGCCAACCCCGCAGGGTTCTCCATCCTCGACGAATTCGCCATAGCAGTTGTCCACCAGGATCACGGCCTCGGATCCGCACGCCCGGACAAGCCGGCACAGGCCGGCGATCCCGGCCAGGCCGAGGGCCTTCCGCAGGGCATATCCCCTGGACCGCTGCAGGAAGACCATCCGGACCGGGGGACCGGACAGGAGCCGGCGGCGGATGGCCTCCTCGTCGGGTTCTCCGGCGGGAGTCAGGGGGATCCCCTCATAGGCGATGCCGAAGTCCCGGAGGGAACCCTGGCCGGGCAACCGGTCGTCCATGCCGATCACCCCCCGCAGGGTGTCATACGGGGAACCGGTCAGGGACAGGAGCGTATCGCCGGGCCGAAGGATCCCGAAAAGGCACAGGGCGATGGCCTGCGTGCCGGTTCCGATCTGGTGGCGGACCAATGCGGCCTCGGACTGGAATGCCAGGGCGAAGGCGTCTTCCAGGGCTTCCCGCCCCCGGTCGCCATACCCGTACCCCGTCGTGCCGCCGAAATGGCTTTCCGCGATCCGGGCTTCCCGGAACGCCATAAGGACCCGCACCTGGTTCCGCCGACGAACGGAACGGATGCGGGAGACGGCGGGTGCCGCGATGGCGTCCGCCCTGGACTCGAGCGCCTTCAGGACGGCCGGTTCCGGCTCCGGGAGAGGGATCAAATCCCGTAAACCTCCCGGGAAGACAGGACGCGGATGCCGGCCCCCGACAGGATCCCGGACGCGACCTCCGGATTCTCGACCCGGATTACCACGATGGCATCGGCGGAGGACCGGCCGACAAAGGCATAGAGGTATTCCACGCTGATTTCGTTGGCCGACAGGATCTCCAGCACATCGTCCAGGGTGCCGGGGCGATCCTCCACCGCGATGGCCAGCACTTTCGTGGTACTGACGGTAAAGCCGGCCGATCGCAGCGTATCCATGGCCCGGGCGGGATCGTCGACGATCATCCTCAGGATGCCGTACTCGGTGGTGTCGGCGATGTACAGCGCCCGGATGTCGACGGAAGCGGCCCTGAGGGTCCGCGTCACATCCGCCAGCCGGCCATACTTGTTCTCAAGGAAGACCGAAATCTGGGATACGACCATGTGCGCACCTCCTGGCAACGTCGGAACCGAAACCGGACCGGGCTCGTCGGCCGGTCGACAGGATGGATTCCGCAGGAAAATTATACCGCAGCGCGTCCGGCTTCGAAAGCGTCGAGGTTTATGGACCGGAGCCGTTCGGGAAAAACATCCCGGATCGCGTCCCGGAAAACGGGTTCCGGGATTCCGGATTCCCGTGAGAAGGCCCCCAGGAGAACCATGTTGACCGCCCTGGCGCTGCCGGACTCCCGGGCCAGGCGGCCCGCCGGCAGGACATGGACCCGGACGCCGGGGGCGGCGGCCTCCCGGAGGCGCTCGGCAATCCCGTCGGGGTAGGCGGCGGCCCCGGTCCGGACGCTCTGGGGCACGACGGACTCATCGTTCATGAAGAGCGCCCCGTCTTCGGCGAGCAGCGGCGCCCAGCGCAGGGCTTCCAGGGGCTCGAAGGCCAGGATGCAGCCGGCCCGGCCCTCCTCGACCAGGGGTGACGCCACGGCCCGGCCCATCCGGACATGGGTAATGACACTGCCGCCCCGCTGTGACATGCCATGGACCTCGGATATCTTGACGTCGAGCTCCATCCGTTCCGCCACCCGGGCCAGGACCTTGCCGGCCACCAGTGTACCCTGTCCGCCGACCCCGACCAGGACCATGTCAATGGTCTTCTCCATCCCCTATCGTTCTCCTTTCCCGTCCATCGGCACGATGGCATCGAACCGGCAGACCCCGAAGCACAACCCGCAGGACGAGCAGGACACCGAATCGATGCGGGACTTGCCCGCCGGATCCCGGTCGATGGCGGGGCAGGAAAGCCGGATGCAGGCGCCGCAAGCCCGGCAGCGGTCCGAAAGGACCATGAACCGGGGCGCGTCCGCATGTTTTCCGGCAGGGATCAGGGCACAGGGACTGCGGACGATCACTACCGACACCTCGTCCCGGGCCATCTCTTCCCGGAAGACGGCTTCCAGGGCTTTCATGTCCACGGGATCCACCGTCCGGACCCATTGGACGCCGCAGGCCCTGCAGATGGCCTCCAGGTCCACGGACGGCGCGGGGCGCTTCCGAAGGTCGAGTCCGGTGGACGGGTTCTGCTGATGTCCGGTCATCCCGGTGATCGAGTTGTCGAGGATCAGGAGGGTGATGCCGCTTCCGTTGTAGACCGCGTTCATGAGACCGGTCACGCCGGAATGCAGGAAGGTGGAATCGCCGATGACCGCCACGGTCCGGCGGGCCAAGCCCGCGTCCGGGGAGCCCGTTTCGTGGAACCCGGAGGCCTTGGCCATGCCGTGGGCGACGCCGACGGACGCCCCCATGCAGACGCAGGTGTCCATGGCGGAATACGGGGACAGGGCTCCCAGGGTATAGCAGCCGATGTCCCCGCTGACCACCGCCTTGAGTTTCGACAGGACGAGAAAGACCGGCCGGTGGGGACATCCGGCGCAGAGGACGGGAGGCCGGGCGGGGGCCGCCGGCAGGCGGTCCGGTGCGAAGCCGGGACGGGGTTCGGGCTCTCCCGCAAGCCGGGACCGGATCATCGAGGCGGTGTACTCGCCCAGCAGGGAAAACAGCGATTTCCCCTCGCAGGGGATGCCCCGGGCCAGGATCTCGGTCTCCAGGAACGGATCCAGCTCCTCTACCACCACCAGGCGGTCCACCCGGGCGGCGAAGGCCCGAATCCTCTCCACCGGCAGGGGCCAGACCAGGCCCAGCTTCAGGATGGAGGCGCCCGGAAGGGCCTCCTCGACCAGCCGGCAGGCCGCGCCGGAGGTGACGATCCCCAGGCGGGACATCCCGGGCCGCTCCAGGTGGACCGGGCACTCGGACGAGTCCGTCCAGGCGGCCAGGGCCTGCATCCGCTCCTCCACCACCCGATGGCGCATCCGG
>JAKPNJ010000143.1 GCA_029548445.1 Bacillota bacterium
CCGGATGACCCGGATCCCCCGCCGGTCCAGGTCGGTCACCGGCGCAAAGCAGTGCAGCCTTCCTCCGTAAAAGAGGTTCAGGAGCAGGGTCTCCACCGCGTCGTCCCGGTGGTGTCCCAGGGCCACGGTCCGGCAGCCCCGCTCCAGGGCCGCGGTATGGAGGATCCCCCGCCGCAGGTTGGCGCAGAGGGAACAGGGGGTCGACCGGTCCCGGCCGGACAGGACGATGGACCCGATCCGGGTCGGAATCGGGACGAAGGGGATGCCCAGTGTTCCGCAGAAGTCGGCCAGGCGGTCCGGAGCCGCCGGATCGTCGCCGGGAAATCCCGGCTGCAGGTGGATCGCCACCAGGTCGAAGGAATACGGAGCATACCGCTTCAGGCGGGCCAGGGCCCAGGCCAGGCAGGCGCTGTCCTTGCCGCCCGACAAGCCCACGGCGATCCGGTCCCCGGAGCGGATCATGCCGTACTCCTCGACAGCCTTCCGGACGACGCCCTCGAATCGGGCCCCGGACAGGGGTCGGCTCACAGGCCTCCCTCCCTTCTCCTGGTTGCGGGCCTCCCGCCGTTGGTGTCCTGGCGGCGCCGTCTCCATCCTACGGGATGTCCGGCGGGCCCGCAATCCCGGCGGGATTCGGGATAACGCGATATAATGGGACCAGCCGGGAATGCGGAGGGAGTGCCCATGAAGACCATCGGAAGCGAGCTGTCCGCCCGGATCGACCAGGCCGCTGCGGACCTGCCGGGCGTGACCCGGCGCGTGCTCATGGAACGGGCCGCCGCCGCCCTGGCCCGGGGATGCGAGGGGCTGGCCCGGGCTTCCCGGGATCCGGCCGCCGTCCGGTTCCATGTCTTCTGCGGAAAGGGATACAACGGCGGGGACGGATACGCCGCCGCCGGTCTGCTGCAAGCCCGGGGCGCCCGGGTATGGGTCTGGGACACCTTTCCGGGGGCGCGCCTGTCGGAGGAAACCGGACGGTTCCGGTCGGCCTGCCTGTCGGCCGGCATTCCGGTCCGGCCGGCGGAGATGTTCCGGGAGGACGAGGCCGGCCCGGCGGAGGACCTGCTCCTGGTGGATGCCGTTTTCGGAACAGGATTTCGGGGCGAGGGCCTGCCGGACCCGGTCCGGACCCTTTTCGCCCGGTGGGAGGCCCTGCGCCGGCAGGGTGCCCGGATCGTGGCGGCGGACCTGCCGTCCGGCGTGGACGCGGACACGGGCCTCTGCCCCCCGGAAACTCCCCGGGCCGTCCGAACCATTACGTTCCTGGCCGTCAAGACCGGCCTGGTGTCGTGGCCCGGCCGGGAACGGGCCGGCGAAATCCTGTCGGATCCCCTGGGCCTGCCCGGGGATTTCCTGGACGATGCGATCGGCGCGTCTTCCTGCGAAGCCGTGGACCTGGCCCTGGCCCGGACCCTGCTCCCAGAACGGCCGCCGGACGGCCACAAGGGTACCTTCGGCCGGGTCGCCCTGGCGGCCGGATCCCCGTTCATGCCCGGCGCCGCGGCCCTGGCCGCGGAGGGAGCCCTGCGGTCGGGCTGCGGCCTGGTCCACCTGGCCACCCATCCGTCCCTGGTCCCCGCCCTGCTGCCCCGGATCCCCGAAGTCCTGTTCCATCCCCTGGACGCCGCCGCCCTGCCGGCCCTGCTTCCGGAGATGTCGTCCGTCGGCGTCGGTCCGGGCCTGGGCCGCACCCTGCCCGACCCGCTCCTGGAGCGCCTGCTCCTGGAGGTCCGGTCCCTGGTGCTGGACGCCGATGCCCTGAACCAGGTCGCCCGCAGTCCCGACCACCTGGCGCCCCTCCTCCCCGGCCGCGCGGCCCGGGGCCTTCCCCCGGCCCTGCTGCTGCCCCACCCCGGCGAAGGGCAGCGCCTCCTGGAGGCCTTCCCCCCCGTCGGGGACCCGGCGGGGGAATCGCTTGCCTCCCGCCTGGACATCACCCGGGCCCTGGCCCGGCGAACCGGATGCGTCGTCCTGTACAAGGGCGCCGGGTCCGTGACCGCGACGCCCGGCGGGCAGGTCCGGATCAACCTGTCCGGGAACAGCGGCCTCGCAAAGGGCGGATCCGGCGACATCCTGTGCGGCCTCGCCGCGGGGCTCCTGGCCCAGGGGCTCCGGCCCCATGACGCCGCCGCCCTGGCCGCCTGCCTCCACGGCCTGGCGGCAGACCTGGCCGCCGCCCGGACTGGCGTTCGCGCCCTGCGCCCCGTCGATGTCCTGGCCGCCCTGCCGGAGGCCTTCCTGGCCCTGGAAGCGGCCCTGCCCCAGGAAGACCGGATCCCCGCCCCCGAAGGGAGGCTCTCATGAGCGAGTCCTACCTGCCCACCCGGGCCTGGGTCGAGGTGGACCTGGACCGGATCGCCGCCAACGCCCGGACCATCCGTCGCCTCGTCCACCCCCGGGCCGACGTCATGGGCGTCGTCAAGGCCGACGCCTACGGCCACGGCGTCCGGGACGTGGTCCCCGTCCTGTTGGAGAACGGAATCTCCCGGCTGGCGGTATCCATGCTGGACGAGGCGATCCAGCTCCGCCGGGACGGCGTCCGGGTCCCCATCCTGGTCCTGGGCTACACCGATCCCCGACGGGCGGAGGAGATCCTGCACCACGACGTGACCCAGACCGTCTTCAGCCGGGACCTGGCCCAGGCCCTGTCGGACGCCGCAGTCCGGATGGCCCGGCCGGTTCGGATCCATGTGAAGATCGACACCGGCATGGGGCGGGTGGGGTTCATGGCCGGTTTCGGCGCCATCAAGGACATCGCCTGGATCGGCGCCCTGCCGGGCCTTGTCATCGAGGGGCTTTACACCCACTTTTCCTCCGCCGACGAGGCGGACCCCGCCTTTACCCTCCGCCAATTCGAGCAATTCATGGGCATCTCGGCGGAACTGGGCCGGATCGGGCTCCACATTCCCCTCCAGCACTGCTGCAACAGCGCCGCCCTCCTGCGCTTCCCCCGGATGCACCTGGACCTGGTTCGGCCGGGACTGATCCTCTACGGCCTGCTGCCGGCCCATTGCGGGGAACCGGGGCGGGACCTGCGGCCGGCCATGACCCTCAAGGCCGATGTCGTCCTGGTCAAGGACGTGGATCCCGGAACACCCATCAGCTACGGCCGGACCTTCGTCACCGGCCGGCCCTCCCGGATCGCCACCCTGCCTGTCGGATATGCCGACGGGTATCTCCGGTCCCTGTCCGGAAAGGCCTCGGTGCTGCTCCGGGGACGCCGGGTCCCCGTGGTGGGCCGCGTCTGCATGGACAGCTGCCTGCTGGACGTCACGGACCTGCCGGATCCCCCGGCGGTGGGGGACGAGGCGGTGCTCTTCGGCTGCCAGCGGGCACCCGACGGAGACGAGGCCTGCCTGCCCATCGAGGAAGTGGCGGACTGGCTCGGCACCATCTCCTACGAGGTCGCCTGCCTCATTGGTCGCCGGATCCCCCGATCCTATCTCCGGGACGGCCGGCTCCGCGCCGTGGCCCGCTACCTGCTGCCCGACAGCCCCTGATCCCCATGCGGAACCAGCCGGATTCCTCCTGACGGATTCCAACGCGGAAATTCGTGTGAACTCCCGCCGAATCGGGATTGTTCCCCGGGCGCGCTTCCTCTACCATGGGAGCGATGCCGCCCGGACCCGGCGCTGCCGCAGGCCCGGACACGGCCGAAGGGAGAATCGACCATGGACGCCCACGAGACCCGACGACTCGCCCGATTCGCGGCCGTCATGCGCCGGAACATCGTCGAGCAGGTGTTTGCCGCCCAGTCCGGCCATCCCGGCGGGTCCCTCTCCTGTACGGACATGCTGGCCGTCCTGTACGCGAAGGAAATGCGGGTGGATCCCGCCAATCCCCGCTGGGAGGACCGGGACCGGTTCGTCCTCTCCAAGGGGCATTGCTCTCCCGCCCTGTATGCCGCCCTGGCCGGTCGCGGCTTCTTTCCCGAGGCGGACCTTTCGGGATTCCGCCGGATCGACAGTTACCTGCAGGGCCACCCGAGCCTGAAAGATGTCCCCGGGGTGGACATGTCCACCGGCTCCCTGGGCCAGGGGATTTCCGCTGCCGTGGGCATGGCCCTGGCCGGCCGCCTGGACGGGAAGGACTACCGGGTCTACGTCATCCTGGGAGACGGCGAGCTGCAGGAGGGACAGGTTTGGGAGGCGTTCATGGCGGCGGCCCACTACCGCCTGGACAACCTCTGCGCCTTCCTGGACCACAACGGCCTCCAGATCGACGGGGCTATCGAGAAGGTCCTGTCTCCCGAATGCGTCGCGGACAAATTCCGGGCCTTCAACTGGAACGTGCTGGAGGTGGACGGCCACGACCTGTCGGCCCTGGACGGGGCCCTGCAGGCCGCCCGGGCCGCCGGGGGGCGCCCCACGGTCATTGTGGGCGCAACGGTCAAGGGCCGGGGCGTGTCCTTCATGGAGAACCAGGCCGGCTGGCACGGCACCGCCCCGAAACAGGCGCAGCGGGACGAGGCCATTGCGGAAATCGACGCGGTCCTGGCCGCGCTGGAAGGGGAGGCATGACCATGGCGGACCGGATGGCGACCCGAGAGGCGTACGGCCTGGCGCTGGCGGAGTTCGGCGCCGATCCCCGGATCGTGGTGCTGGACGCGGACCTGTCCAAGTCCACCATGACCGCCACCTTCCAGAAGGTGTACCCGGAGCGGCACCTCAACATGGGCATCGCCGAGGGCAACATGATGTCCGTGGCTTGCGGCCTGGCCACCTGCGGCAAGGTCGCCTTCGCCAGCACCTTCGCGATTTTTGCGGCGGAGCGGGCCTGCGAGCAGATCCGCAACTCGGCCTGCTACCCGAAGCTCGACCTGAAGGTCTGCGCCACCCATGCGGGCCTGACCGTCGGCGAGGACGGGGCTTCCCACCAGTGCGTGGAGGACATCGCCATCATGCGGGCCCTGCCCAACATGACCGTCGTGCAGCCCTGCGATGCCGAATCCACCCGCCTGGCGATCCGGGCCGCCATCGACCGGCCCGGTCCCTTCTATATCCGGCTGGGCCGCATGCCCGTGGACCGAATCTACCGACGGGAGGACTGCCCCTTCCAGGTCGGCAAGGCCATCGTTCTTCGGGCCGGCCGGGACGTGACCCTGGCGGCGTCCGGGATCATGGTCCACGAGGCCCTGAAGGCGGCCGACCGGCTGGCGGAGGAGGGGGTCGACGCCCGGGTGCTGGATCTCCACACCATCAAGCCCATCGACCGGGACGCCCTGGCGGCTGCCTCCCGGGAGACCGGCGCCATCGTGACCGCCGAGGAGCATGTCATCCTGGGCGGCCTGGGCGGGGCCGTGGCCGAGGTCCTTTCCACCCAGGCGCCCTGCGTCCTGCGGATGGTGGGGGTCGAGGACACCTTCGGCCGATCCGGCAAGCCCCTGGAACTGATGGCGATGTACGGGCTGACGGCGGAGCGGATCGTGGAAAAGGCCCGGGAGGCCATGGCCGCCCGGGACGGGCGCTGACAGACGGGAGACGGGCCGTGCCGGACCAAGCCCGATCGCGCCGAACCGTGCCGAACCGCGTCGGACAGCGTCGGACCGCATGGCCGCACCGGCCGCGCCCACCCCGGCCGTACCCCTCTTGCGCCGCCGGGACCCGTCTGCTATAGTCTGGCTGAACGATCTCCAGGGCAGGGTGCGATTCCCGACCGGCGGTGATGCCTCCCAGCGAGGACGAGCCCGCGAGCCGATGGCAGACAAGGTGTGATTCCTTGGCCGACAGTACAGTCTGGATGGAAGGAGAACGGGACGGAATCGGGCGCCAGGGGGCGCCGTCTCTTCCCGCGAACCCGGAAATGACCGCCTGGAGCCGCTCTCCGGGCGGTTTTTGCGTCCGGAGGCAGCAAGAAAGGGAGGAACGACCCATGACCACGCCCGACCCCGTCCCCGCCGCCCCCGTCGCCCGGCCCGGATCCGGCAGGATCCTCTACATCGCCCGGGTGGGCATCCTGTCTGCCGCGGCCATCGTCCTGATGTTCCTGGAGTTTCCCCTGCCCCTGATGCCCACGTTCCTGAAGTTCGACTTTTCGGAAATCCCGATCCTCCTGGGGGCCTTCGCCCTGGGGCCCGTGGCGGCCCTATTGATGGAGCTGATCAAGAACCTCTTCCACTTGCTGTCTACCCAGACCGGCGGCGTGGGAGAGTTGGCCAACTTCATCGTGGGCGCCTCCCTGACGGTCACCGCCGGCATCCTGTACAGGCTCCACCGGTCCCGGGCGATGGCCTATGTGGCCATGGGCGTGGGGACCCTGGTGATGGCCGGCATGGCGGCCCTGATGAACTACCTGGTGATCCTGCCGTTTTACGAGCAGTTCATGCCCCTCCAGGCCATCATTGACCTGACCCGGTCGGTGGGGAACACCCTGGTGACCGACATGGGGACCCTGATCCTGTTCGTCTTCGTGCCCTTCAACCTGTTCAAGGGACTGGTGGTCTCCCTGGTGGTCGCCCTCATGTACCAGAGCCTCCGGCCCCTGCTGGTCGGTCGGAACCGGCCCCCCAGGGCGTGAGCCGTTCCGGCGCATCCCGGCCCGGCGATTCCCGGACGGCCCCGGCCGCAGAGCCGCCCATGGATCCCGGTCAGCGCCGGCTGCTGCTGTGGGGCCTTCCGGCGGGGGTCCTCCTGGGCGGCCTCCTGCTGGCTGTCCTGGATCCGTCCGTCGTGCGGTGGCTGCCCGATTGTCCCGTCCGGACCCTGACCGGCCTCGACTGCCTGGCCTGCGGCGCGAGCCGGGCCCTCCACGCCCTGCTTGGGGGACAGGTGGGACAGGCCCTGGATCGGAACCTGTTGTTCGTCCTGCTGCTGCCGGCTGGCCTCTACCTGGCGCTGGGGGCCTGGCTCCGGGCGCTGCTGGGCCGGACCGTCCTGCCCCGGCCCCGCCGGCTGGGGCCCTGGCTCGCGGTCCTGGGCGGCCTGGCCCTGCTGTTCCTGGTGCTGCGGAACCTGCCGTTCCCCCTCGGACGCTACCTGGCGTCCTGATCCGGAACGACGGCGCCGCCCCGTCAGTCCGGCCGGCCCATCCGGTGGCGATCCCGGTACTGGCGGGGCGAGAACCCCGTCCGCCGCTTGAAGAACCGGGAAAAGTAAAACTCGTCGTCGAACCGGAGGGCATAGGCGATCTCCCGGATGCTCTGGTCCGTGGTCAGGAGCAGGTCCTTCGCCTTCCGGACCAGGGACGCCCGGATCTGGTCCCGGAGGGTCCGGCCCGTATCCTTCCGGAAGGTTTCGGCCAGGGGCCGCAGGGGCTGTCCCAGGGCCCGGGCCACCTCCGCCGGCGACAGGTCCGCCCGGCAGCTGTCCCGGATGGTCCGGAACACGGCGTGGTGCCGGGAGACCGTTTCCAGGGCCGAGGCGGCGTTTTCCGGCAGCAACGGGAGAAAGTCCGCGATGCAGGCCAGCAGGAGGGAGTCCAGCCGGAGCACAGCGGCAGGTCGGCCGTCCCGAAGCCCGTCCAGCAGCGGCAGGAGGAATCCGGCGTCAAATGGTCGCGCGAGGCAGCGATCCGTCGCCTCGAAGAGGTCCGGGCCGTCGGCAATCCCGATCCGGAAATGCACATAGAACTTGCGGATGCTCTCGTCACACCGGTAATCGTAGACCGAGCCCATGGGGATGAGATACATGGAACCGGGCCGAAGGTCGATGCGGCCCTCAATTCCCTCCAGGCAGCCGGCGCCTTCCAGCAGGAAGTACAGGCGGTTGAAGGGCGAGGACATGCGGGCGAAGTTCCAGTTCCGGTCGCCGCTGAAGAGGCCGTGCTCCAGGACCTCCAGGTGCAGGAGGCCCGACAGGCGCCGATATGCGTCAAATATCTCGTTCCGCATGGCAGAGTCCATGGATTGCGTTCCCCCGTCCATGGGAGGCGGGGCGGATTTGCGGTACATCCATCATGGAGGTGCCGGGCAGGACCCGGCCTCGCTCCAGTGTAGCACAGCGAACGGTCCCGGCGGGAGACGACGGACGGGAGGAAAAACCATGGCGTATGAGGATGCAATGGCCGCCCTGCGGCTGGACATGCCCGACCGGGTTCCGCGGACGGAATACTCCGCCGAGGGACACTGGCCCCTGGTGCGGGCGGTCACCGGGATCGACGTAACGCCGGACAGCCCGGCCGGCCTGCAGGCGAAGGCTGCCGCCGCCTTCCGGAAGGCCTGGGATTACGGCTTCATCTGGAATGTCCTGGTGACCGGCTCCGTGTTCGGCGCCCACCGCACCACCATGGGCCACGCGGTCTATGCCGATGGCGGCGTCGATTTCGACACCGGCGTCCGGGCCCTGTACGACGATCCCGAAGAGGCCTTCCGGTGGGATCCCTTCGCCCTCTATCCGCTCCCGTCCCGGAGCGGGATCGCCCGGGCCTTCTCGGACCACCTGGCCGCCGCCAACGAGGCGAATCCGGGGATCCTGAACATGACCGGCACCTATGTGACCTGCCTCTCCGGCCTCATCGACATATTCGGCTGGCAGACGCTCCTGGAGATGGCCGGCACCGACGAGGACCGGTTCGGCGACCTGGCTACCCGGTACGCGGACTGGTTCCTCCATTACTTCGAGGGGCTGGCCGACAGCGACGCCCCGGTGGTCATGGTCCACGACGACATCGTGTGGACGGAAGGCGCCTTCCTGCCGCCGGCCTGGTACCGGCGCTACCTGTTCCCCGCCTACAAGCGCTACTTCGCCCCCCTCCGGGAGGCCGGCAAGATCATCCTCTACACATCGGACGGGAATTATACGGAGTTTATCCACGACATCGCCGACTGCGGGGTCCACGGCTTCGTCATGGAGCCCGTGACGGACATGGCCCTGGTGGCGGAACACTACGGCCGGACCCATGCCTTCGTCGGCAACGCCGACACCCGGATCCTGCTGTCCGGCACCCGGGAGGAGATCGAGGCCGAGGTCCGGCGCTGCATGGACATCGGGAAGGCCTGCCCCGGCTTTTTCATGGCGGTGGGCAACCACATCCCGTCCAATACCCCGGTGGAGAACGCCCTCTGGTACAACGAGTGCTTCGAAAGGATGCGGCGGCGCTGATGCGCCGGCATGGGCATACAGGAGCCCGGGACACACGGGGGCCGATCACACGGGAGTCGATCCATTGACATTCCCGATTTCATGCCGTACTATGCTCTTTGCACTGTCCAGATCCGACGCGGCATACGTGTCGAGGCCACCGGCGAGGACACGCGCCGCGATCCAGAGAGGGGACCCGCCATGAAGAAGGGCATCCATCCCAAGTATGTCAAGGCCACCATTCGCTGCGCCTGCGGCGAATCCTTCGAGAGCACGTCCATCAAGCCCGAAATCCGGGTGGATATCTGCTCCAGGTGCCACCCGTTCTTTACCGGCCGCCAGAAGCTCGTCGACACCGGCGGACGGGTTGACAAGTTCAAGCGGCGCATGGAGCAAAAGTAACCTGGTTCGCGATCCGGAGGCAGCCATCTGCGGAAGGATGGAGCGGAATCGATGCAGGGGAGGGCTTCCGAAGAAGCCCTCCCTTTGTCCATAGGGAGCCTGCGGGCGATGCCCCCCGGTCGACGGAGCCGGGCGACGCCGAGGCAGGCCGGAGGAGGCGACCCATGAAAAGGAACCGGCCGGAGGCCGCGGCCCCCTGCGTGAAAAAGACCACCATCGGGGGACAGGCCCTGCTGGAGGGACTCATGATGGTGGGACCCGAATCGGCGGCCATGGCGGTTCGCCTGCCCGACGGCTCGATCCGGGTGGAGACGCTGCCCAAGGCGGCCCTCCCCAAGGCCGCGGACATTCCCTTCGTCCGGGGGTCGGTCCGGCTGTTCAAGCAGCTGGTGACCGGGGTCCGGGCACTCCTGCGGTCCGCGGAATTCGCGGAAGGAGAGGGCAGCCCGACAGACACGGAGACGCCGGGCGATCCCGGGACGCAATCGGACAGGGCCGGGACGCCGGCGGACGGGATCGGCACATCACAGGATGTCGATACGGCCGAGCAGCCGCAGGCATCGGCCTCTGACACGGCCGAAGGAGCCCAGGCGCCGGCAGGACCCGCCGGGAGCGCGGCAACGAAGCGCCCCGAACGGAAGGAAAGCCGGCTGGATGCCTTCCTGGGACGCCATTCCGATGCCATGATGATCGTGGCCGCCGCCCTGGGCATCCTCATGAGCGTTGTCCTCTTCATCCTCCTGCCCAACTTCCTGGCAAGCTTCATCGAGCAGTTCACGCCCCTGTCCCGGGAGAACGGGTTTGGGAATGTCGTGGCCCTGAACCTGTTCGAGGGCCTGATCCGCATCATCGTGTTCGTCGCCTACCTGGCCCTGGCCTCCCGGATGAAGGACATCCGCCGGGTCTGGATGTACCATGGGGCCGAGCACAAGACCATCGCCTGCTACGAGAGCGGGCAGCCCCTGACCGTCGAGAACATCCGCCCTTTCTCCACGCGCCATCCCCGGTGCGGTACCGCCTTCCTCTTCCTGGTCCTGATGGTCAGCATCCTGGTCTTCTCTTTCGTCGGCTGGTACGGACGGCTGGCGAACCTGGCCATCCGGCTGGCCCTGGTGCCGCTGGTGGCAGGCATCGCCTATGAGATCGTCCGCTGGACCGGGCGGCGGGACGGCCTCCTGTCCCGGATCGTGGCCTGGCCCGGCCTGAGGCTCCAGGCCCTGACCACCCGGGAGCCCGACGACGCCATGCTGGAAGTGGCCATCGCCGCCACCCTGCCCGTGATTCCCCTGCAGGCCGACGCTGACCGGTGGTAGGTTCTCCCGTGGCAGTCGACCGGGAACCGCCTCTCCCTCCGGAAGCCGACGAGCGGCCCGGGATCGCCCTGACTTCCTGGATCCGCGCCACCGCCCGCCTCCTGGCCGACGCCGGCATCCCGAATCCACGCAGCGAGGCCCGGTGCCTGGCTTCCCACGTCCTGGGCCTGCCCCTGTCCCGCCTCCTGGCCGATGTCGACCGCGTCCTGGCCCCCGGCGAACAGGGCGAGCTCGACCGGCTGGCCGCGCTGCGGGCCCGGCGGATTCCCCTCCAGCACCTGACCGGTTCGACGGGATTCATGGGGTTGGAGATCGACGTGTCACCCGGGGTCCTGGTACCAAGACCGGACACGGAAACCCTGGTTGAGGCGGCCCTCGACTTCCTTGCAGCCCGGGCAGCCTCCCGTCCGGGCCTCCTCCGGTTTCTCGACATCGGGACCGGCACCGGCTGCGTGGCAGCCGCCCTGTCCTTCCATCTCCGGCAACGCGGCATTCGCCACGAGGCCCTGGCCAGCGACACAAGCCCGGAAGCCCTGGCACTGGCTGCCCGGAACCTGGCCCGCCTGGACCTGGCCGAAACGGTCCGACTGGTTCATGCCGACCTCTTTCCCCCGGAGACCCTGGCCCTGGACCTGGTCGTGTCCAATCCCCCCTACATCCCGACCCCGGCCCTGGACGGGCTGATGCCGGAAGTCGCCCTCCACGACCCCCGATCCGCCCTGGACGGGGGGCCGGACGGCCTCGACATTCTCCGCCGCATCGTCGCCCTGGCGCCGGACCGCCTGCTGCCGGGCGGCGCCCTGATGCTGGAGCACGGGGCGGAGCAGGCCCCGTCGGTGGCGTCCCTGCTCGAGGACCAGCCCGGATTCGGATCCGCACGGATGATCCGGGACGCAGGGGGCCTGCCCCGGATCACCCTGGCCCTGCGCGGGAAGGAGATCCCATGAGCAGCCCCTTTGCCCTGTACCCGTACAAGCCCGGGGACCGGGTCACCCTGAAGAAGACCCATCCCTGCGGCGGCATAACCTGGACCGTGTTCCGGGCGGGCATGGACATCGCCCTCCGGTGCGACACCTGCGGACATCTCCATGTCTTTCCCCGGCGGACCCTGGAAAAGTCGACCCGAAGCGTGGTGCCGGCAGACACGGCGGAGACCCCCCAGCCGAAACCTCCGGCGGGCGCGCCGACCCGGATCCCGTCGGGCAAGCCGGCGGGAGCGCTGCAGGGCAAGGCGGCGGCCAAGCCGCAGGGCAAGCCGGCGGCCAAGCCGGTGACCCGTTCATCGAAGAGCCCGTAGCCTTTCCGAACGGAGCCTCCTGTGATAAAATGAGAATGAGAATCATTCGCATTAATGGAGGCGCCATGGCATCATTCCCCTCCCGAAACGCCCGAACACCCCGGTGCGCCCGAAAGGCCCGGACAGGTCGCGTTGTCCGCTCCCTGCTTCCCCTCCTGCTGGCCGCCGTCCTGGCGCTGCCGTGGCTTGCCGGATGCGGCGGACCCACCGGCGGACCCACCGACGGACCCACCGACGGGCAAGGGGACAGCCCCCTTGTGGTGACCACCCTCTTCCCCCTGTACGATTTCGCCCGGAGCCTCCTGGGCCCGGTCGCCCGGGTGACGCTGGTCCTGCCGCCGGGAATGGAACCCCATTCCTATGAACCGACGCCCCAAGACGTGGTTCGGATGCGAACCGCCGCTGTCTTCGTCTATACCGGGCCGGCCATGGAGCCCTGGGTCGCCGGCCTGGCCGGCCGGCTGGACGACGACGGGGTCCGGGTTGTGGAAGCCAGCCAGGGCATTCCGCTGATGGGCCATGACCCCGAAGACGACCACGACGATGGGGAGACCGGACAAGACGGGGAAGACGCCCATGCCGGGGACGACGAGCATGGAGACGAGGAGCTCGACCCCCATGTCTGGCTGGATCCGACCCTGGCGGCCCGCATGGTGACCCGGATGGCCGATGCCTTCGTCGAGGCCTTCCCGGTCGAAACCGACGGTATCCGGACCCGGGAGGCTGAACTCCACCGGCGGCTGGACGAGCTGGACCGGGCCTTCCTCGCCCTGTTCGAAAGGACGGACCAGAGGACCCTCCTGTATGGCGGCCATTCTGCGTTCCGTTACTTCGGGCTTCGGTACGGCCTCACCTTCGTGTCGCCCTATCCCGGCTTTTCGCCCAGCGCGGAGCCCACGGTGCAGCGGCTGGTGGAACTGGGTCAGATTCTGGAAACCCTGCCGGTCCGGACGATCTTCCACGAAGAACTGGTGGATCCGCGGGTGGCCGCGGTCCTGGCCGAGAAGGCAGGGGCCCGGCTGGTCCTGCTGCACGGGGGCCACAACGTGTCGCCGGCTGAGATGGAGGCGGGGGCCACCTATTTTTCCATCATGGAGGACAATCTGCTGCGGCTGGAGGAAGGGCTGGGACTTGGAGAACCGACCGATGGATGAGGACGGCGTCCTGCTCCGGGTGGAAGGCCTGGAAGTCCGGTACGGCCGGGAGACGGCCCTCCGGGATGTGGATTTCTCCGTTCGGGCGGGTGAACGGGTCGGCCTTGCCGGACCCAACGGCGGCGGGAAAACCACGCTCCTGAAGGCGATCCTGGGCCTCCTGCCCGTCGCATCGGGAGTGGTCCGGATCCATCCGGGGGCCCGGGTGGGGTACCTGCCCCAGCAGGCGAGCCATTCGGATCCGCTGTTTCCGGCCCGGGTCCGCGAGATCGTGGCCACGGGCCTCCTGGGCAAGGGCCGGGCGGGCCTTCGGAACGGGGACGAGAGCCGGCGGGTGCAGCAGGAACTGGAACGACTGGGCATCGCCCGGCTGGCCGGGGCCCGGATCGGGGCCCTGTCCGGGGGACAGCACCAGCGGGTGCTCCTGGCCCGGGCCCTGGTGGGGCGTCCTTCGCTGCTGCTGCTGGATGAACCGACTTCCGCCCTGGACCCGACGACCCGGGAGACATTTTATGAGACCCTGCGGTGCCTCAACCGGGAGGAGGGCATGACCCTGATGCTCGTCTCCCATGACGAGGAGGCCCTGCGCCGCCACACGGACCGGATCCTCTGGCTGGACCGTACCCTGTGCCGGGACGATGTCCTGGAGCGATCCGACGTGCCGATTCATGCGGAGGGGGTGACGGGACCGTGAGCGACCCCATGCCCTGGATCGAGGTCCTTCGGGAAGCGTTTCGGCTGGGCATCCTGACCAGCGCCCTGGCCGCCGGCCTGGCGGTGGCCGTGTCCTGCGCCCTGCTGGGGCCCCTGGTGGTGCTTCGGCGGGAGTCGATGATCGGCGACGGCCTGGCCCATGTCAGCCTGTTTTCCGTCGCCCTCGCCCTGATTCTCGGGGCCTCTCCCCTGCTGGTGTCGATTCCCCTGGTGGTGGCCGCCTCCCTGCTGATCCAGCGCCTGGACGAGCGGGCCGGGGTTCGGTCGGATGCGGCCATCGGCCTCGTGGCGGCGTCCTCCGTGGCGGCGGCGGTGGTGCTGGCGAGCCTGGGCGGCGGATTCCAGGTGGATCTCACGAGCTACCTGTTCGGCAATATCCTCATGATCTCCCGGACCGACGTGTTCCTGTCGGCGGGCCTGTCGATCCTGGTGACGGCCGTGATACTGGCCTTGCGCCGTCCCCTGCTGGCCGCGACCCATGACCCGGATTTCGCCCAGGTCCTGGGCCTCTCCCCCCGCCGCCTGCGGGCCATCCTGTCGGTGCTGACGGCGGTGACGGTGGTGCTCGGCATCCGGGTGGCCGGTACCATGCTGGTCTCGAGCCTCATCGTGTTTCCCGCCCTGTCCGCCCTCCAGATGCGGCGCGGTTTCACCGGCACCCTGGGCCTGTCGGTCCTGGTGTCGGTGGCCTGCCTGCTATCGGGTCTGGTGCTGTCGGTGGCCCTGAACCTGCCCACCGGCGCCACCATCGTCCTGCTGAACGGCGGGGTCTTCATCCTGGTGCTCGGGGGACGCGCCCTGTCGGACCGCCTGGCGCAGCGCCGGGAACAGGAAGGAGCGGACGCCCCATGAACCCGCGCCACCGGTGCAGCGACGAGGATGCCAGAACCTGCCTCCAGCAGGCCGGTCTCCGGGTGACCCGGCAACGGCTCCGGATCCTGCGGCTGCTGGAGGAGGCGGAACAGCCGGTTTCCGCGGAAGAGATCCCCCGACGGCTGGAAGGGGAGGGCGACCCATCGGCCCGGATGCCCCTGGCCACGGTCTACCGGGTCCTCGACACCCTGGTCCGGGCGAGCCTGTGCGACCGGACGGGACCGGGCACGGAGGGAGAGGCCCTGTACGTGGCCAAGGGACGACACCACGGGCACCGGATCGCCTGCCTGGCCTGCGGCCGCTCGGTTCCCGTTCCGTCCTGCAGCCTGTCCTGCCTGGAAGAGGACGTGGCCCGGGAGACCGGGTATCGGGTCAGCGGCCACCGGATGGAGTGGTTTGGCCTGTGTCCCGATTGCCGGAAGCGGCCGGAATCGGACGATCCGCCGACGTAGACGGGATCAGCGGCAGGCTCTCCGCCAGCCGCCGCACCAGCCGGTCCAGCTGCAGGGCAGTCCGGCGATAGGTCTCCGGGTCTCCCCCGTACGGATCCTCCACGTCGCTGTCATGGTCCGCTCCCAGGGCTGCCTCGGAGAGGGAGAGGATCCGTTCTTCCCGGCCCGGCGAAAGGTCCCGGAGCCGGTCCCGGATCCGTCGGGTCATGGCCAGGACCAGGTCCGCATCCTGCACGAGGTCCGGCGTGGCGACCCGGGCCCGATGGTCCGACAGGTCGAGGCCAAACAGGTCCCCAAGGGCGGCGGCGGCCGGCGCGGACGCCGGTTCCCCGGGCCGGGCGGAAAGGCCGGCGGAGCGGGCTGCGGCAGCGAGGCCGGTCCGGGCGACCCGGAAGTTGAACAGCGCCTCGGCCATGGGGCTCCGGCAGGTGTTGCCCGAACAGACGAACAGGACCCGGACCGGTTCCGCCCGGGCCGCCCGACGGAGACGGTTCATGACCGCCGTCCCCAACCCGGTGTCTTCCACCGCCTCCACGAGGATTTCGGCGACACCGGTGTCGTCCAGCTGCCGCAGGGCGTCGAACAGGCCGGCTGCCGCAGTGGAGGCGTCGCCCCGTCGGCCCATGGAAATCCGGGTGCCGTCGGCGACGGCCTCCCCGCCGCCGCCCGTCCGGGCCGCCACCAGGGGACAGGCCAGTCCCGCCAGGGTCTCCTGGGAGGCATAGACGCCGAACCGGACGCCCCGGGCCGCCGCGTCCGCCGCCAGCCGCTCCAGGGCCTCCCGCCGGGCTTCGGCATCGGGACCAAAGGCGATGCGGATCCGGGCTTTCGGCGCATAATGCCGGTACTTCATCCCGGGAGACCGGGGGGGAGCCGTCCCGTCTTCCTCCTCACCGTCGCCGGCCATGGGGATGTCGCGGCCCAGCACCCAGGACAGGTGCTCCCGGGTCACGGCCCCGGGCCGGAGGATCTGGGGTTCCCCGGGACGGGACAGGTCCAGGACGGTGGACTCGACGCCCACCGGACAGGGTCCCCCGTCCACCAGGAAGGCGATCCGCCCGCCCAGGTCTTCCAAAACATGGCCGGCCCGGGTGGGGCTCGGGCGGCCGGACCGGTTGGCGCTGGGGGCGGCGACGGGCACGCCGGCCAGGGCGATCAGCACCCGGGCGGCCGGATGGACGGGAATCCGGACCGCCACCGTGGAGAGCCCGGCCGTGACCGCGTCCGGAATCCGGGGGCTCCGGGGCAGGACCAGGGTCAGGGGTCCGGGGAAGAAACTGCCCGCCAGGGTGGCCGCCGCCGGCGGCCATTCGGCCACCAGGCCGGCCAGTTCGTCCAGGGCGGCGGCATGGACGATCAGCGGATTGTCCGCGGGACGTCCCTTGGCTGCGAAGATCCGGGCCACGGCGCTCGGGTCCAGGGCGTTGGCCCCCAGGCCGTAGACGGTTTCGGTGGGAAAGGCGACCAGCTCGCCCCGGCGGAGGGCCAGGGCAGCGGGGGCCAGGGCGTCCGCCAGGGGGCGGGGCATGAGGGGCAGCCACTGTCCGGTCGGCACGCCGGGGCCGAGGTCCCGCAGGATCCGGGCGGCGGCCTCCAGCCAATCCGGGGCCAGCCCGATCACGCCGGTTTCCTGTCCCGCCACGGCCTCAGTCCCCCGTGTCCCGTTCCCGGCCGTCCCCCTGCCCCTGTCCCAGGGCCTGGGCCCGGTCGGCGGTGGTCAGGGCGTCGACGATCTCGTCCAGGTCGCCATTGAGAATGCTCTCCAGGCGATACAGGGTCAGGCCGATGCGGTGGTCGGTCATGCGCCCCTGGGGGAAGTTGTAGGTCCGGATCCGCTCGCTGCGGTCGCCGGTGCCCACCTGGCTCTTCCGCTCGCTGGCGATCCGCCCGACGACCCGCTCCTGCTCCCGCTCCAGCAGGCGGGCCCGGAGGATGGTCATCGCCCTCTCCCGGTTCTTGTACTGGGACCGCTGGTCCTGGCAGGTCACCACGAGACCCGTGGGCCGGTGGGTGATCCGGATGGCGGACTCCGTCTTGTTGACATACTGGCCGCCGGCCCCGGAAGCCCGGTAGGTGTCGATCTCCAGGTCTGCGGGGTTGATGGCCACCTCCACCTCCTCGGCTTCCGGCAGCACCGCCACGGTCACGGTGGAGGTATGGATCCGGCCGCCGGACTCGGTGACGGGGACCCGCTGCACCCGGTGGACGCCGCTTTCGTACTTGAGGCGGCTGTATGCACCCCGCCCCTCGATGGCCAGGACCGCCTCCCGGAAACCGCCCAACTCGGTGGGATTCGAGTCCAGCAGGTCGACCTGGAAGCCGTGGGCGTCGGCATACAGCGTGTACATCCGATACAGGCTCCCGGCGAACAGGGCGGCTTCCTCGCCGCCGGTCCCGGCCCGGATCTCGAGGATCACGCTGCGCTCGTCCCGGGGATCCCGGGGCACCAGCCGCTCCCGAATCTCCCGCTCCAGCGCCTCCGACCGACGCTCCAGCGCGTCCACTTCGTCCCGGACCAGGGCCCTGAAATCCGGATCCGACTCGTCGCTCCCGTCCGCCAGCCACTCCCGGTGCCCGGCGAGTTCCGAAAGCACCTGTCGACGCGCCTGCAGCAGCGCCACCAGGGGCGCGAGCTCCGCATGTTCCTTCGCCAGGCGGGTATACCGGGCCGGATCGGAGAAGAGGCCCGGCTCCTCCATCATCCGGTTCAGTTCCTCGTATCGTGTCTCGATGGCCTGCAGCCGATCCTGCATGGTCGATCCGTCTCCCCTGGCAGGCACCGTCCGGTGCGGTTTCGTGCTCTTGACGTATGGATTATACACGCTTCGTCAGGTATAATCGAACGCGGATTCCAGGCCGGTTCCCGGGTCCCTTTCCGTACCCGGTCCGGCCATCCGCTTGAAAGGGGAACGATCCATGATGAAGACACATGAAGTCGAAGCCATGACCTGCGTGGCAAAGGGGCCGAACCATGGCCCCGCCCCCATCCCCGAAGAGGGCAGATGGGTCCAGGCGAAACAGGTGACCGACATTTCCGGCTTCACCCATGGTGTCGGCTGGTGCGCGCCGCAGCAGGGCGCCTGCAAGCTGTCGCTGAACGTCCGGAACGGGGTCATCGAGGAAGCCCTGGTGGAGACCCTGGGCTGCACCGGCATGACCCACTCCGCCGCCATGGCCGCGGAAATCCTGCCGGGCAAGACCATCCTGGAAGCCCTCAACACCGACCTGGTGTGCGATGCCATCAATACCGCCATGCGGGAGCTGTTCCTGCAGATCGTGTACGGCCGCACCCAGTCGGCCTTCTCCGAGGGGGGGCTGCCCGTCGGCGCCGGCCTGGAGGACCTGGGCAAGGGCCTCCGGAGCCAGGTGGGCACCATGTACGGAACCCTGGAGAAGGGCCCCCGCTACCTGGAGATCGCGGAGGGCTATGTGATGAAGCTGGCCCTGGATGCCGACGACCAGATCATCGGGTACCAGTTTGTCCAGATGGGGAAGATGATGGACATGGTCAAGAAAGGCACCGACGCCAACGAGGCGTTCAAGGCCTGCATCGGGACCTACGGCCGCTTCGACGAGGCGGTCCGGGTCATCGATCCCCGTCACGAGTGACCGACCGTCGGAACGGTAAGGAAGGAGACGCCCATGGCGCTGTTTGAGAGTTACGACCGCCGGATCGGCAAGATCCAGGCCACCCTGTCCCGGTACGGGATCGCCTCCATCGAGGAAACCCGGACGATCTGCGAGCAGCGGGGGATCGACCCCTATGCCCTGTGTAAAAAAATCCAGCCCATCGCCTTCGAGAACGCCGCCTGGGCCTATGTCGTCGGCGCCGCCATCGCCATCCGGAAGGGCTGCACCAAGGCCGCCGACGCCGCCGAGGCCATCGGTGAGGGCCTCCAGGCGTTCTGCATTCCCGGCTCCGTGGCGGAAGACCGCAAGGTCGGCCTGGGCCACGGCAACCTGGCCGCCATGCTGCTCCGGGAAGAGACCCGGTGCTTCGCCTTCCTGGCGGGCCACGAGTCCTTCGCCGCCGCGGAGGGCGCCATCGGCATCGCCCGGTCCGCCAACCGGGTCCGGCAGGCGCCCCTCCGGGTCATCCTGAATGGCCTGGGCAAGGACGCCGCCATGATCATCTCCCGGATCAACGGCTTCACCTACGTCCGGACCCAATTCGACTACGCCTCCGGCGACCTGGCCGTGGTGTCGGAGACTCCCTACTCCAGCGGCGAGCGGGCGGCGGTCCGGTGCTACGGGGCCGATGACGTCCGGGAGGGCGTGGCCATCATGCACCTGGAAGGCGTGGATGTCTCCATCACCGGCAACTCCACCAACCCCACCCGGTTCCAGCACCCGGTGGCCGGCACCTACAAGAAGGAATGCGTGGAGATGGGGAAGAAGTACTTCTCCGTAGCCTCCGGCGGCGGCACCGGCCGCACCCTCCATCCCGACAACATGGCCGCGGGCCCGGCCTCCTACGGCATGACCGACACCATGGGACGGATGCATTCCGACGCCCAGTTCGCGGGATCCTCGTCGGTACCGGCCCACGTGGAGATGATGGGCTTCCTCGGGATGGGCAACAATCCCATGGTCGGCGCCACCGTGGCCGTGGCCGTGGCCATCGAGCAGAGCGCCTGACTGGCGTCGGGCTGCCCGACGGGGCACCCGTCGGGGCGTTTCCGACGGCCCGGACCGACGGTTTTCCGGTTGGACGGCAGGGGGTGGTCCGGCGTGGCCGGGCCGCCCCTCGGTCTTCCGGGAACCGGACGGAAAGCCCTCGAAAACGCTTGTCCAATGCGGGCTTCGCGTCTTGACATCGACGAACGCCGCTGATATGATGGCTAAGCGCATCGGGTTTCCGGTGCCCGTTCCCAGCCCCCGTGGCGGCGTAGCTCAGGTGGCCAGAGCATTCGGTTCATACCCGAAGTGTCGTTGGTTCGAATCCGACCGCCGCTACCAAATGGCCCGTTGGTCAAGCGGTCAAGACATCGCCCTTTCACGGCGAAAACAGGAGTTCGATTCTCCTACGGGTCACCAAAAGTGGGTGCTTAGCTCAGCTGGGAGAGCACATGCTTCACACGCATGGGGTCACAGGTTCAAGTCCTGTAGTACCCACCAGACGCGGGTTTAACTCAGTGGTAGAGTGTCACCTTGCCAAGGTGAAAGTCGCGAGTTCAAATCTCGTAACCCGCTCCAGCACCCGGCCGGCGCTCCCTCCCCGGGAGTGCCGGCCGTTCTACAGGGCACCATAGCCAAGTGGCAAGGCAGAGGTCTGCAAAACCTTCATCTCCGGTTCGAATCCGGATGGTGCCTCCAAAGAGGAAGCCCCTGTCGCCAGGGGCTTTTTCCATTCCTCTCCATCCGCCCGGTCCGGACCCGCCGGCCGGACGGGATTCCGAAACCGGCCCAGGGAGGCAGGACCATGACCGAGACAGACCGCAACCCGATCCGGAAGGAAGCCCGACGCTTCCTGGATGCTTACAATGAGGCCTTCGCCGGTGCGTTCGACCGGGAACTGGGCCGGCTCGGTACCGAGGACGAGACCCGGGATCCGGAGGTCCTGGAGGCGATCCGCCACAGCGTCATGAACACCATGTCGGCCTGGTTCTCCAAGCCGGCCGACGCCCTGGACGGCGAGATGCCGGATGCGCTGCTGGACCGGATCCGGACCCTGGACGACTGGATGGAGTTCTTTGCCCTGGCCGCCGCCCGCCTGGACGGCGACTTCCCCGATCCGCTCAAGATCCGCCTGGCCGCCTTCGGCCCCCGGTCCATGGACCGGCTCCTGACGCTGGCGCTGGCTCCTTCCTGGGAGGAGGAGCCCGGCCAGGACGACAGGGAAGACGAGCCACTGGTGGCCGCCGCCACCGCCCTTCGGCTCCTGGGGGAGTGGCGGATGGGCGCCGCCCTGGACCTGGTCCTGGACCGGTTCCTGGAGCAGGAAACCCCCGACGATCGCATGACCGATGCCCTTCGGGCCTACCTGAAGGACCTGGGCCATCCGGCCCGGGACCGGCTGCTGGACCGGCTGGAGGACTGGATGTCCGCGGGACGGGACATGACCCCCGCCGCCGAGTACCTGCTGATCCTCCTGACGGAACTCTGCGCCCAGGCCCGTTCCGAAAGGGCCTACCAGTGCCTGAAGACCGCCTTCCGCCGAATGGAGCACAAGGTCATCGGCGCCATCTGCCTGGGCGACTATGGGGACGGCCGGGCGATCCCCGCCCTCAAGGGCTACCTGGAGCGGGCCGGCGACCAGGTGCCCCGGGATGTCTTCTACGAGACTGTGTCGGCCATTCGCCGCCTGGGCGGCGACGTATCCGACATCCGCAATCCCTTCCGGAACCGGGGCGACCAGGTGCTCCACTAGGCCCGGGGCCGCTCCCGGCCGCCTTCCTGCGGTCCGGGGAGTATGGTACACTTGAGATCGGTCGGGAGGAGTCCGCATGGCGCCTGTGACGTTACGGAACATCATCCGGGAGTTCCATCTCGAAGAGGTGGTGCCCTGCGGACGGACCGACGACATCTGGATCCATGTCGCCGACGTGACGCGTCCCGGGCTGCCCCTGGCGGGGTATTTCGAGCATTTCGGGCCCGACCGGATGCAGGTCCTGGGCAACATGGAAACCGCCTTCCTGGAGCAGCTGGACTCCGACACCCGGATGCAGCGGTTGGACCGCCTGTTCTCCAAGGGTATCCCCTGCCTGATCCTGACCCGGAACCACCTGGTGTTCCCGGAGATGGAAGCCTGCGCCCGGCGGTACTGCATTCCGGTGCTCCGGACCGCGGAGATTACGGCTTCCTTCATGAGCGCCCTGATCAAGTACCTCAACGTGGAGCTGGCCCCCCGGACCTCCCTCCACGGCGTGCTGATCGAGGTCTACGGCGAGGGCATCCTGATCCTGGGCGAAAGCGGCGTCGGCAAGTCCGAGACCGCCCTGGAAGTGGTGAAGCGGGGCCACCGGCTCATCGCCGACGACCTGGTGGAAATCCGCCGGGTGTCCGACTCGACCCTGCTGGGCCGGGCGCCGGAGATCATCCGCCACCTGATCGAAATCCGGGGGATCGGCATCCTCGATGTCAAGGAGCTGTACGGCGTTTCGTCGGTCAAGATGCAGGAGAACATCGACTTCGTGATCAACCTGGAGCTGTGGGACGAGCGGAAGAGCTACGACCGGCTGGGCCTCAACGAGGAGACCACCGAGATTCTCGGCATCCAGGTGCCCTCCATTACCATTCCCGTCCGCCCCGGCCGGAACCTGGCGATCATCGTGGAGGTGGCCGCCATCAACTTCCGCCAGAAGCAGATGGGCTACAACGCCGCCAAGGCCCTGACGGAACGGGTCTTCGGCCGCCTGTCCCCCCTCGCCGGGACCCCGGAAGGACCCGGGGCCGGAGCGACATGATCGACCGCGACACGGCCCTGTGCCTCCGGCGACCCATGGCCGGATCCCCCCTGGAACCGGACCTGGCGGAAGCCGGGCTGCTGGCGCGCCTGGGCCGAACCCGGGAGGACATGGGCGGACGGCTGCGCCGGAACGAGCCCATGCTGCTCCACACGAGCTTCCGGGTGGGGGGGCCCGCCGACCTGTTCCTGTCCCCCGGCGGCCCGGAGGAGATCGCCGCCGCAGCCGCGTACTGCCGGGACACCGGCCTTCCCCTGACCGTCCTGGGCAACGGGTCCAACGTGGTGATCTCCGACCAGGGGATCCGGGGCCTCGTGCTGTCCATCGGACCCCATATGGCCCGGCTGGCGTTCCAGGCCGGGGACGGGCCCGATACCGCCCGGCTGCGGGCCGAGGCCGGCGCCATGCTGGCAGCGGCCGCCGCCGCCGCGGCCCGGAACGGGTGGTCCGGGCTGGAGTTCGCCTCCGGGATTCCCGGCTCCGTCGGCGGCGCTGTCTACATGAACGCCGGCGCCTATGAGCGCTGCATGGAGGACGTGGTGGTCCGGACCGAATACCTCGACCGGGAGGGCGCCTTCCGCCAGGCGGAGGGGCCGGCCCACCGGTTCGCGTATCGGCACAGCCTCTTCATGGACGAGGGCGGCATCCTCCTGGCCACCGTCTTCCGCCTGTCCGCCGGGGACCCCGCTGCCATCGCCGGGGCCGTGTCCGGTTTTGCCGCCCGCCGCCGCCGGTCCCAGCCCCTGGAGTATCCCAGCGCCGGCAGCGTGTTCAAGCGGCCGCCGGGACTGTTCGCCGGCAAGCTCATCGAGGAGTGCGGCCTCAAGGGCTGCCGGATCGGCGGCGCCCAGGTGTCCGTGAAGCACGCGGGGTTCATCGTCAACACCGGCGGGGCCACCGCGGCGGACATCGCCGCCATGGTGGACCATGTCCGGGAGACGGTGCTGCGCCGGGCCGGGGTGGTCATGGAGTGCGAGATCCGGTTCGTTGGCGACTGGAAGGAGGCCCGGCCATGAAAATCGTCGTCCTCACCGGCATGTCCGGAGCCGGGAAGAGCCTGGCCGCCCAGTACCTGGAGGATATGGGGTTCTTCTGCGTCGACAACCTGCCGCCCCAGATCCTGCCCGAACTGGTCCGGACCTTCGTCAAGGGTCCCGGCGGCGAGGGGCTGGCGATCCAGGACCTGGCCTTCGTCATCGACGTCCGGAGCGCCGACATGTTTTCCGGGATCGGTCCGGCCCTCTGTGCCGTGGAGGAGATGGGCGTCCCCTGCCGCATCATTTACCTGGAAGCCGCCGACCAGACGCTGATCAACCGCTACAAGGAGACCCGCCGGAACCACCCCCTGGCCCGGGAGATCGGGCTGCGGGAGGCCCTGACCCTGGAACGTTCCCGGCTGGAGCCGATCAAGGATCTGGCCGGCGACGTGGTGGACACCACGAACATGGCGCCCTCGGACCTGCGGGATTACCTGTACAAGCTCCTTTCCGAGGAAGGTTCGGAAAACCGGATGTCCATCCTGGTCCAGTCCTTCGGCTTCAAGTACGGCATTCCCATCGACAGCGACAACGTCATCGACGTCCGGTTCATCCCCAATCCCTTCTATCGGCCCGAGCTGCGGCCCCTCAGCGGCCTGGACGCGGAGGTCCGGGAGCATGTCCTGGGCCAGGAAGAGACCCGGGAGTTCATGGACCGGCTGGACCGGCTGCTGTCCTACGCCATTCCCTACTACATCCGGAAAGGCAAGGTCCGGCTGAATCTCGCGGTGGGATGCACCGGCGGACGTCATCGGTCCGTGGTCCTGGCGGAAGACCTGGCCCGCCGGCTCCGCGCCCATGGCCTGAAGGTCGCCGTGGATCACCGGGACCTGGAGAACGATCCGAGGAAGGGCCATGGCACTCCGGCCTGATCCCGACCGCTCCCTGGAGAGCGGCATCGCTGCCACCCTGGACAACTGGCGCCTCCATCCCGAATCGGGGCCCCGGGTGGTAGCCCTGGGAGGCGGCACCGGCCTGTCCACCCTGCTCCGGGGGCTCAAGCGCTACACGGCCCATCCGGTGGCAGTGGTGACCGTGGCGGACGACGGCGGGGGATCGGGGGTGCTCCGGCGGGACCTGGGCATCCTGCCCCCCGGTGACATCCGCAACTGCATCCTGGCCCTGGCCGACATCGAGCCGGTCATGCGGGACCTGATCCTGTACCGGTTCCCGGAGGGCAGCCTGTCAGGCCAGAGTTTCGGCAACCTGTTCATCGCCGCCATGAATGGCATCTCGGAGAACTTCCACGACGCCGTCCGCAAGGTCTCGTCGGTCCTGGCGGTCAAGGGCAAGGTCCTGCCGGTCTCCCTGTCCTCCCTGCACCTGGAGGCGACCCTCGAGGACGGGTCCCGAATCCTGGGGGAGAGCGCCATCGGACACCGCCCTCCCGGCGGATCTCCGGTCCGGACCCTGTCCATGGTGCCGCCGGACGCCCCGCCCCTGGAGGAAGTCCTGGACGAGATCCGGCAGGCCGACCTCCTGGTCATGGGCCCCGGCAGCCTCTACACCAGCGTCATTCCCCTGCTCCTGTTCCCCGCGCTGGTGTCGGCCCTGCAAGCCGCGGCCGCGCCGAAACTGTATATCTGCAACCTCATGACCCAGCCCGGGGAGACGGAAGGGTACGACGCCCCCGCCCACGTCGAGGCCCTGCTGCGGCATGCCGGTCGCCCGGCCGGGCCCGGCCGGACCGGCGGGTTCCTGGACGCGGTACTGGTCAACGCGGCGCCGGTCCCGACGGAACGGGCCGCTCCCTACCGGGCCGCCGGGGCCGAACCGGTAGCGCCCAGGATGGAGACCCTGGCGTCCATGGGGGTGGAGGTCCTTTCCGGCGACCTCCTGTCCCCGGATCCCGCTGCCATCCGCCACGACCCCGACCGGCTGGCCCGGCTGGTGCTCCGGAGGGCGGCGCTGCAGGACCGGGTCTATGTGGCAAGGCATGCGGACCGGGAGACCGGGCCGGCCGTTCCGACGGAAGGCACGCCATGAGTTTTTCCCGGAAGGTCAAGGACGAGCTGTGCCTTGCGCCCCTGAAACCCGCCGACTCCCAGGGATGGGAACTGGCCGCCGCCTTGCTGGGGGCCGCCCGGTTCCGGTCCGACGGGATCCGGCTTTCCACCTCCCATGAAGGCACGGCCCTGCGGATGGTCCGGGGCCTGCAGGCGCAGTTGGGTCTCCAGCCGGACCTGCTCCGGGGCCGGGAGCTGTGGACCGTGGCAGTGACCGGCGCCGATGGCCAGGGCCGGGTCCTGGCCGACCTGCGGGACCGGTTCCGGTTCGAGCCCGCCCGGGGGCAGGCCCCCGCCGATGGCCTGCCGGATGCGGCCTCCCTGTCGGAAGACGCCGGACGGGCGATCCTCCGGGGATTGTTCCTGGCCTGCGGGTCCCTGACCGACCCGCTGAAGGCTTACCACCTGGAGATGTCCACCCGCCGGTCCCAGGCCGCCCTGCTGGGATTGCGGCTGCTGGAAATCCACGGGATCCGGGTCGCCCGCCTGCGCCGGGGACCCCTGCAGGTCCTCTACGCCAAGGAAGGCCAGCATATCGCCGACTTCCTGGCCCTGACGGGGGCCCATGCGGCCCTGCTGGCCTTCGAGGCCCTCCGGGTGGAGAAGGAGATGCGCAACATCGTGAACCGGGTGGTGAACTGCGACAACGCGAACCTGCAGCGCCTGGCGGAATCCTCGGTGCGGCAGCTGGAGCGGATCCGGGCCTTCGCGGAACGCCATGACACGACCAGCCTCCCCGACGAGCTGAGGGACGTGGCGGAACTCCGCCTGGCCCACCCGGACCTGTCCCTTCGGGAGCTGGGGGAGCTTCTGTCCCCGCCCCTGGGCAAGTCCGGCATCAACCACCGGATGCGCCGGCTGGAACGGGAGATCGGGGAGATCCTGGAGACGGAGCGGATCCAGGCCAGGGAAGGAGGTCCGGAGGCCCATGCCCCTGGAGATCGCCCTCGTCGAGCCTGAGATTCCCCAGAACACCGGCAACATCTCCCGGACCTGTGTGGCCATGGGGGTTCGCCTGCACCTGGTGGAGCCCCTGGGCTTCTCCATCGACGACCGGTCCCTGAAGCGGGCGGGCCTGGACTACTGGTTCGACCTGGACCTGGTCCTGTGGCCGGACCTATCGGCGTTTCTTGCCGGCATGGCGGGGCGGCGGCTGTTCCTCGCCTCCACCCGGGCGGCCCGGGGATATGCCGAGGTGGCCTATCCGGAGGACGCCGTCCTGGTGTTCGGCCCCGAATCCCGGGGGTTGCCCGAGCCCTTGCTGCTGACCCGGCCGGACGACTGCGTGCGGATTCCCATGCGGCCCGGGACCCGGTCCCTGAACCTGTCCAATTCGGTGGCGGTCGTGGCCTACGAGTGGGCCCGGCAGCACGGGTTCCCCGGCCTGGCCTGAGCGGCCGGGCACAAGAAAGGAGCGATTCGGCATGATCGACACGAACCGGCTGGTGGAGCGGTTTCTCGCCCTGGCGGCCATCGACGCCCCTTCACGTGAGGAGCGGGTCATGGCCGACCGGCTGGCCGGCGATCTGCGGGACCTGGGCTTCCAGGTCGAGGAGGACGACGCCGGCACCCGGATCGGCGGAAACGCCGGCAACCTGCTGGCCTTCCTGCCCGGCACCGGAGACCGGGCCCAGGAGCCGCCCCGGCTCTTCATGGCCCACATGGACACCGTGGAACCTGCCCGTGGCAAGCAGCCCTTCCTCCGGGAGGACGGCGTCCTGGCCGCCTCGGGGGATACGATCCTGGGGGGCGACGACCTGGCGGGGGTGTGCGCCATCCTCGAGGCGGTCCGGTCCCTCCGGGAGGACGGGACGTCCCATCCGCCCCTGGAGGTCATCCTGACGGTGGCGGAGGAAAAGCAGCTGCTGGGGGCGAAGGCCCTGGACATGGAGCGGATCCGGTCCCGGGAGGCCTATGTCCTGGACACCGGCGGCGCGCCGGGGAATGTCACGGTCCGGGCCCCGGGCCACCGGGGTCTCCGGGTGGAGATCCGGGGGCGGGCGGCCCATGCCGGCATGGCGCCGGAGAAGGGCGTATCGGCCATCGGGGTGGCGGCCCGGGCCATCGCGGGCAT
>JAKPNJ010000146.1 GCA_029548445.1 Bacillota bacterium
AAGGACGGAACCCGGGGACACCGGGTTCCGCAGGCTTCGTCCTGGCTGCCATTATACCGCAGAAGTGGCGGAGGAGGGATGCCTGGCCGAATCCGCGGGCCCTGTGGGGCAGTCAGTCCAGGTCGGCCGTCGGGAGGGAGGCCGGCTGTTGGAGGTTCCCGGGTTCGGCCTTGTAACGGGCATGGATGGTTTTGTTTCCGTTGGCGTCGACCGTTGTACCGTTTCCAATCATGCTCCAACTGGTATTGGTGTCGTTCTTGGTCGCGTACTCCAGCCCCTCTGCTTCCACTACCCGCCGGGCCAGGGAGATCCATTGGAAATAGGCGTCTTTGGATTGTCTGTTATTGAGCTCCACCGTCGGCGCCGACCGAATGGTGTAGACGCTGTAATGGCTGGGGAGATTCCGCTGCCGGACCCGGAGCTGGTAGGTCTTCGAATTGTCGGCAGGGGTTGCGATCGAGGTATTGGGGGAGGAGGGGAAGGCGAGAAAGATCTCCGCCGGCGTGGTCCCATTTTCGTAGAGCAGGTATTCCATGTTCGCGTTGACACCCGAGACCCGGATGTTGGGCGAGGAGGTGCTCCACCCGCGGGTATCAACGATCAGCATGTGGAGATTTTCCTGCAGGATTGGTGTGGGACTGGGCCCGACGGGGACCGTCGGCGACGGAATCGGGGAAGGGGAAGGCGCAACGGACGGGGATGGCCCCGGTCCAACCGGCGTGGGCGACGGATCGGTCGGAATGCTGCCGCTGGGCGACGGATCCAGCTGGGGTTCGTAAATGGACATGTCGACTGTGCCTTCCCGGCCGGTCAAGACCTGTGTGCGCTTGAGGGATGGTACCGAAATATCGCCAGGCAGCAGGATCGGGAATTCGCCCTCGGACGCACCGGGGGAGGTCTGTCCGGACAGGATGCTTTCCAATTCCCCCGAAGTAGAGTAGCCCGTTTGGTTTCTCCGGCCGCTGGCCGCGATTTGCTGAAATGATCCCAGGAAGACGGGGGTGACAAAGACCGCCACCAGGGCCAGCAGGGCCATGGACAGGAGGATTTCGACCAGGGTCACGCCTCGCCGGGTTCGGAACCTGCTGCAATTGGGCATAGTGGGTCGTTTCATGGGATTCACCTCGTGCATCGGGATCAACAGGCGATCGGCAGGATTAGGGCAGCCAGGTCAGGTTGGACACTGTGACGGTTCGGTCGAACAGCCCCAGGTCGTCAAAGGGAGTCCCTTCAATTTCAGGCTTCCTGAAAACGATCTTGGATTTGCCCTGGAACTCGAAGGATCCCAGGATCATGGCCCCATATACGGTTGGATTGCCGCCCAGGTCCACCTTGCTGTTGGGCATATAGAAATAGGCCGCCATCCAGTCGTTTCCACGTACCGTCGCGTCTGTATAGCCTGTATAGATGAAGAATATTTTTGGTGTCATGCGCAGAGGATCCACGTCCATGTCCGCATTGTTCTTGTCTCCGTCGAAACTGCCGGTCACGTAGATGTAGACGTTGCCGGTCCCGCCGTTCATGGTGCGAAGGACGAGCCGATCGTACCGGAAGTGGGCCATCCGGATATGGATATCCCGGGACGTGTTGTCGATCGTGACCGTTCCCGTCATGGTCACGGTGCCGGTATAATCCCGGTTTTCTGTCATGATTGTCCCTTCTCCGAGGCTCACATTGCCGGCAATTGGGGATCCCAGCGGTTCCGGGGGCACGATTCCGGGGTAATTCCTGGCCGGCTCATTTGGATGGACGGTTGTAGCGTTGATCTCATCCGTTATGCTGCCCTCGCTGGCGACGGATCCCTCGATCCGCTGGGCATTACCGTTCACTTCCTTGGGGCCGATGGCGGAGCGTGAATAAATGGCATGGTCGAACAGCAGGTATCCGCTGACGGTTTCGTCGACTGACATCCGGGCGTAGTTCCCGACCCCGTCCACCTGGGCCCGGGTCTCGACCAGGATCGTCCCGGTCGCACCGGCCTTGCGCCATACCTTGAGGGAGTAGGGCACGCCGTCCAGCGATGCGGAAATGGTTTTTGCGTTGTCCTCTCCCGCCTGCGCTTCCTGCGGCACGACCTTTGCGATTTCGTTCCGGTTGGAGCAGTTCGCCTGGATCCAGCGGGCTGTCGTTTCGGTTACCGACCGGGCGACATAATAGGCCTCCTGGCTCTTCTCGTCGGCTACCACCTGGCGGATTTCGCCATCGGCGAGAATGGCCGCGGCCATGGCCAGGATCGACACCATCAGGAAGAGGATAATCGCAAGGGCCAGGGTGGACCCCCTGCGGCCGCGAAGGGAAAGGGATCGTTTTTGGCATGCCGTCATGGGGAACCTCCTGGGTCGGGATCGCTCCGATACAATCCAAATCAATACGAACCAGCGCGAATTCGAAAAGAGCAACTCAAATTTTGGGTACATAATGAAAAATACCACAAATGTCCAGAAACAGTCAATAATTTAAATGGATTGCATGGTCGCTATTGAAGCATGAAAAAGGACCCGATTGACGGGCCCCCGAGATCGGGTGGGCATTCCGGGTATTTAATCGATGGGGTCGGACATGGCCGCTTCCGGTATCCGCCTGGACGCGCCGACGTTGTCGGCCCGGGTATCGGCCCAGTCCTCGACCAATAGGTCGGCCAGGGTTGTTCCGTCCAGGAAGGAATCGACGACCCGCTTGAACTCGAACCAGAATCTTTTGGCGCAGCATAGGGTATATCGCTGGCAGTCGCTGTCCTCCGCCCCCTCGTGTTCGGCGCACTCCATGGGGACGAAGGGACCCTCCATGACGCGGATCACGTCGCCGACAGTATACTCGGATGGCGCACGGGTCAATCGGTACCCGCCGCCGGATCCCCGGACGCTGCGGACAAACCCGGCCCGGTTCAGGTGGATCATGATCTGCTCGAGATATTTGTGGGAAATCCGCTGCCGGTCCGCGATATCCCGAAGCCGGACATTGTCCACATCGTTCCCGTTTTCGGCCAGGTCCAGCATCAGCCGCAATGCATAGCGCCCCTTGGTAGTAATCTTCACTGTCGTTCCCCCTCATGCTGCAAGGCCAGTTGATGCGATTGAGGATGTTGTCTTGGGCTCTGATTAAAAGTATATCACTTCATCGGGCTGCGATGAATTGGACAAACGCCGGGAGACCGCGATAACAAAAGAATAGTTCGATGAAATTCGACTAACATTGACAGAAGGGTGCCATTCCAATGTCCTTCTCGCGGCCGATTCCGCAAGCCACCGATCAGGTCCGCTGCGGATTGCCTCCCTCCCGCACCTGCCAGCGCCGGCGGTAGGTCCCGGGGGTGCATCCCTGGTACCGACGGAAGACCTCCTGGAAGTGCTTGAGGTCCCGGTACCCGACCTCGGCGGCGATCGCCTCCACCGGGTCCCGGGTCTCCCGGAGGCGGGCGGCGGCCATGTCCACCCGGGTTCGGATCAGGAATTCCCGGCAGGTCTCGCCGGTATAGTCCCGAAACTGGCGGCAGAAGTGGGCGGGGCTGAGGAAGGCCATCATGGACAGGTCCCGGAGGCGCAGGTCGTCGGCGTAATGGGATTCCATAAAGGCGACGATCCGGTCCAGCACCGGGTCCCGGGCCTGGCGCCGGACCTCCGCGCCCCGGACCGCCCGGAGCCGCCGGAGGACCTGGACCAGCAGGAGCAGGACCCAGGCCCGCAGGGCTTCCACATAGCCCTCCTCCCGACGGTCGTACTCGTCCTGCATCTGCCTGTAGAGCGCCTCGATCCGGCCGGCTTCCTCCGGCGGAAAGGACACCCGCCAATCGGGGGGGAGGGACTCCCCCTCGAAGGACTGGAGCAGGAAATGCCGGGAGAGGTCGAGAAAATCCCGGCTGTCCAGGAGCCGGGCGTCCAGGAAGCCGGGAACGAAGATGCAGTTGCGGACCACCAGGGTTTCCCCAGGAAAGGGGGAGTAGGCGTGGGGGACATCGAAGTTGATCAGGAACAGGTCCCCCGGGCCGATTTCCTTCCGTTCGGACCCGGTGGCGTGCCATCCCCGGCCGCTGTCGGGCGCCACGAAGGCCAGTTCGACGAAATCGTGGGAATGGGGGGAGATCGGGGCGTCGAAGGCCACGCGGTTCAGGAAGATTCCCTGGGCACCCAGCAACGGCTCCCGGGCCAGCCGGCCGGAAGGGGACACTTCCGGATGGAAATCCGGCCCGAAAAAGGGTTCCTGTTCCGGCGACATGACGCGAATCCCCCCTGTTTTCGCGCGGTTCCACCCTGTCGGGAACGTTGCCCGAAGGGCACCATGAAGAAGACGAACCCATGATAGCACAAGGGGGACCCGACCATGAACTCACGCCAGCTCGTCGCAGAGACCATCCGGGGGCGCAGCCCCGGCCGTGTGCCCGTCTACGGGTGGGTGTCCGCCAACCTCTCGGAGCCCATCGCCAGGGCGTTCGGCTCGGTGGAGGCCTTCGAGGATCATTACGAGTACGATATGGCCCACCTCTTCGGCGGGCCGGGCCCCTTCGACACGGCGGCCCTGGACGCCATCCGGGCGTCGGGCACCGAGGTGACGCCGGAGGTGGCCCTCCAGGTCCCCCTGCTGCCGGTGGACCGGAGCGGGGACTATGACGACCTGCGCCGCCAGCTGCGCCATCACGGCGAGGAGCGGGGCCGCTTCTGCTATGTTCAGACTCCCGGTATTTTCGAATGCCTCAACGGGCTGTTCAGCATCGAGGACCATCTCATGTACATGGCCCTGTACCCGGACGAGCTGCTGGAGGTCTACCGGCGACAGGCCCTGTGGAACCGGGAATTCGCCGATCATGTCATCGACCTGGGGGTCGACATGGTCCATGTGTCCGACGATTGGGGCGCCCAGCGGGGGCTGCTGTTCAGCCCCGACGACTGGCGCGGGATGATCTATCCCACCATGAAGGTCGTGGCCGACCGGGTCCGGGAGCGGGGCTGTTTCCTGAGCCTCCATTCCGACGGGGATGTCCGGCAGGTCCTGGATGGCATCGTGGAGCTGGGATTCGACGTGGTCCATCCCTTCCAGGAGTCCGCCGGCATGCCGTATTCGCTGTACCTGGAAAAGTACCGGGACCGGTTCGGCATCCTGGGGGGCCTGTGCATCCAGACAGTCCTGGGGTTCGGGGACTACGAGCGGGTGGAGCGGGAAATCCGGCGGGTCTTCTCCCTGCTGGGCGGCAAGCGGTTCATGTTCTGCACGACCCATTACGTCCAGGACCACTGCTCCATCGACGAGCTGGTATTCGCCTACGACCTGGCCGTCCGGCTCGCGAGACCCTGATTTCTTCCGCGGCCCTGGCCGCCAGGAGCGCCTGCAGCCGCCCTACTCCTTCCGGTACCGCTTCCAGTAGGCCACGGCCAGCTGGGTCCGGTCCCGCAGGGACAGCTTGTCGAGAATCGAGGAAATCAGGTTCCGGACCGTCCCCTCGCCCAAATACAGGCGATGGGCGATTTCCCGGTTGGAGCTGCCCTGGGCCACCAGTTCCAGCACCTCCTTTTCCCGGCCGGTCAGCTCGGGAAACACCGGGGCGTCCACGCTGCCCCCGTCATCCGCCTGGCGGGCCAGCCGGTCCAGCACGGCCCGGTCCATGACCGCCGCCCCCTTGTGGACCGCCCGGAGCCGCTCCACGATGCCGTCGGCGGGGGTGCTCTTCAGGAGGTACCCCTCGGCGCCGGCCTGCAGGGCTGACCGGATGTAGTCGTCGTCGTGGAAAGTCGTCAGCATGACCACCCGGATGGACGGGAACCGGGCCTTGATCCGCCGGGTGGCCTCCACCCCGTCCAGGACCGGCATCCGGATGTCCATCAGGACCAGTTCCGGCCGGCGGTCCTCGGGCACTTCGCAGGCCGCCAGGGCGGCCTCGCCGTCGGCGGCCCGGGCCACTACTTCCATGTCCGGCTCCAGGCCCACCAGCAGGGCCAGGCTGTCCCGGACCAGGGCGTCGTCGTCCACCACGAGGATTCTCATGGGCGTTCCTCCTTCGATCCGTCCAGGGGCAGCACCAGGACCAGCAGGAAACCGTCCTCCCCCGACAGGGTCAGCTGGCCGCCCAGCCGCCGGGCCTGGTCGCCCATGCCGGACAATCCCAGCCCGGGCCGGATGGTTTGGCAGCCCCGGCCGTTGTCCCTGACCAGCATCCGCACCAGGGCGGGCGTTCGATCCAGGCGAACCCGGACCTGGGAAGCGCCGGAGTGGCGGGCGCAGTTGGTCAGGGCTTCCTTCAGGGACGATTCCAGCAGGGCCAGGTGGCCGGACGGGATGCCGTCCAGGTCGCCGGTGATCCGCAGGTCCACGGGGCATCCGGGATGGGAGTGGTCCCGGGCGATGCGCTCCAGTTCCTCCTGGCGGACCTGCCCGGCAGGACGCAGGTTATGGACTGTCTCCCGGAGCCGCTCCGACGCCTGCTGCAGCCGCTCCACCGCGTCATCCAGCCGGGGGCCGGCCTGGGGATCCCCCCGGTCCAGCAGTTTCCGGGCGGCCTGGAGGGACAGGAGGACGCCAATCAGGTCGTGGCCGGTGTGGTCATGGACCTCCCGGGCGATGCGGTTCCGCTCGGCCACCTCGGCCAGCCGGGCCGCCCGGGAGGAGGACGCCAGCAATTCGGTCCGGACTCGCTCCAGCTCGAGCCGCTGCTCCCGTTCCCGGTCCGCGCCGGCCTGGAGCCGGTCCTCGCTGCGGCGCCATTCGGCCAGCAGACGCCCCAGGAGGAACGCCGCCGCCACGGCAGCCAGCACCATGGGCCGGAGGGATTCGGGCGAAAGGACCAGGGCCGCCGCCGCCGGCGCCAGGGCGGCCAGGGCGGGGCTCCGGGCGGCGAATCCCAGGACGGGAACCGACGCCGCGATCCAGGCGGAAAAGCCCAGGTCGGGGAAGGGGATCGCCAGGGCGAAGACGGCCGCCGACTCCAGAATCGGGAAGAGGAGCCGGTCCCCGAACCGGAGCCGGGCTACGGCCGCCGCGGACAGAAGCAGCAGGAGCGCCGCCCCGGCCCACCCGCCGCTTCCCAGGATCCACGCCGCCGCCACCAGCGCCAGGAGGGCGCCGCGGACGGCCCATTCCCACAGTGTTCGGTTCATGTCCCCATTTTACGCTATTTTCGGCTGGAGCCGGTTCCAGCTCCCGATCAGGAAGAATACCAGGGCGAAGCACAGGAGCATCCCGAAGGGCAGGAGCATCTCGTCCATCCCGCCGCCGGCGTGGATGCGGTCCATGGCGACCAGCAGCCAGTAGGGAGGCGTCAGCATGGACAGCCGCCGCATGAAGTCGGGCATGAACTCCAGGGGCCAGTAGAGGCCGCCCAGCATGGAGAAGAAGGTGAAGAGGGGCGCCATCAGGACGTTGGCCTGCATGGACCCCCGGCAGAGGGTCACGACGGTGACGGCGCAGCCGACGCAGACCAGGGCGTACAGGAAGTAGGCGGCGGTCATCAGCGGCAGGTTCGGCACCAGGGCCCCGACGCCGTAGCGGAGCAGCAGGATGACAAGGGCGTTGGAGACGAGGAGGGGCACGAAGAAGGCCAGGATGTTCTCCAGGAGGTACCGCCAGGGGGGCACGGGGGAGAAGGCGATCCGCTGGGTCACGCCGCTCTCCCGGTCCTCCAGCAGGACCTTGGCCAGGAAGTAGGCGGCATACAGCAGGACGCTGGCATACATGCTGAGCCCGAACCGGG
>JAKPNJ010000153.1 GCA_029548445.1 Bacillota bacterium
TCCCAGTTGCGGAAGACGCCCTTGTCCCGGCCGATGTAGAGCAGGTAATTGGGAATCAGCGGGGTCTTGCCCAGGCCGCCGGATCCGTTGACGATGTATGTAGGGATGGCGAGTCCCGAGGTGTAGCCCCGGAGGGACTCCATGATCTCCATCCCCTCCTCCAGGCGGACCCAGAAGCGGGAGGTGCCCCGGACCTGCTTCGGATGGAAGATGTAGTAGGGCTTGACCCGGAGCCGCAGCAGCTGCTGGTTCAGCTTCCGGACCACGAACTTGTCGTTGTTGACCCCTTTCAGCAGGACCATCTGGTTGCCCAGGGGCATGCCGGCATCGGCCAGGCGGGCGCAGGCCTCGGCGGCCTCCGGCGTAATCTCCGCCGGGGAATTGAAGTGGGTATTGACGTACAGGGGATGGTAGCGGCGCAGGCGGGCCACCAGCTCCGGCGTGATCCGCTGGGGCAGGGTCACCGGCGTCCGGGAGCCGATTCGAATGATCTCCACGTGGGGGATCGCCCGCAGCTGCTTCAGCAGGCGCTCCAGGGCCAGGTCGGACAGCATCAGGGCGTCGCCGCCGGTCAGCAGGACATCGCGGATCTCCGGATGGCTCCGAATGTATTGGAGGGCGTTGGCCAGGCGTTTCGGGTCCGTGTGGCGGTCCTGCTCGCCGATCAGACGGCGGCGCTGGCAGAAGCGGCAGTACATGCCGCACTGGTTGGTGACCTTGATGATCAGCCGGTCGGGATAGCGGCGGGTCACGCCGGAGGTGGGGCAGCTGCCGGCTTCGTCCATGGGATCCAGCTCGCCGGCGGGGTCCAGCTCGGGCCGGCTCGGGATCGCCTGGAGGCGGATGGGGCAGCCGGGATTGTCCGGGTCCACGAGGGACAGGTAGTACGGCGAAATGGCGAAGCGGTAGCGGGACGCCACCTCCTCGATGTCGGCGATTTCGTGCTCCGCCAGGGGCAGGATGGCCCGGAGGGAGTCGGCCGTTGTAAAGCGATTGGCCAGCTGCCAGCGGTAGTCGCGCCACTGGGTCTCGTCGGCGCCCAGGTGGGCCAGGATTTTCCTTTTCTGTGCCTGGATCCGGGCGGCGGCGTCGGCGTCGAATCCGGTCGGGATCATGTCCTTGACCGACAGGTAATCGGCGATTTCGTGCTCCAGCCGGTTCATTCTCTCTTCGTTCTGGATGACGAGCTTCCTGCTGCTCTTCTGTCTTCCCTGCATGCGAACCTCCTTGTCCGGGCGGTGTGGCCGAGCCGGCCATGGGGGCCGGTTCTGCCTCCCACCTTACCACATTGAACAAGTTGAAGTCCAGAATGTCGATATCGTATTGCTATTCCGTCACTTCGCCAGTTGGGGCGCGAGCCACTGGTCGATCCACTCTCGCTGGGCCAGTTCATGGCGGTCCCCGCCGCCTTCGTGGCCGGCCTCCGGATACAGGATCACCTGCTTCGGGGCCGGGATCCGTTGGTAGGCCTGGAGGAAGAGGCCGGCCGGGCACACGTCGTCGGCCAGGCCCGCGGACGCGAAGACCGGGCAGCGGATCCTGGGGGCCAGGTGGACCAGGTCGAAGTACGACAGGGTCCGCAGGACCTCGTCCGTCCTGTCGGGATGTGCCGCCAGAAGCTCCCGGACCCGGCCGTAGACGCCGGCGCCCAGCAGGACCCGGACGTCCGGCCGGCATCCGCTGGGAACGTCGCAGAGGCAGGCCCGGACGGCGGCCGGGTCCAGGGCGGCGGCCAGGAGGGCCAGGGCGCCGCCCTGGCTGCCGCCGCGAACCAGGATGCGGGCGGGGGCGCCGTCCGGGTCGGCTTCCGACAGGGAGCGGGCGAGACGGACGGCCAGCAGGGCATCGACCGTGAGGTCGAGGAGGTAGCTGGTTTTGGGATCGGCGAGGCCTGCCGCGTACAAGGTGTTCCCGTCGCTTCTGGCTCGGTCGGGCGTGGCGCCGCCCTGGCCCCGGGCGTCAATGGAGAGGACGGCGATCCCCCTATCGAGGATGGCCCGGAAGTCCTCGGGACGGCCACAGTCGCCGCCAAAGCCGGGGAACTGGACGAGGATGGGGGCGCGGGGGGTTGCAGGGGTGGGGGGCACTGCAGGCGCGGAGGGCGCTGCTGGCGCGGAGGGCGCTGCTGGCGCGGGGGCCTGTTCTCTGTCCGGGAGGACGAGGAGGGCGCGGATGGGCGTCCCGTCCAGGGAGCGGAAGCGAAGATGGCAGAAGCGGATTGGGCGGAGGCGGTCGGGGGCGTTGTTCCGGGGGCGGCTGTGGGGGCGGCTGTGGGGGCGGTTGTGGGGGCGGCTGTTGACGGTCGTGTCCCGTGGATTGCTGGTCCGCCAGGGGCCCTTGCGGACAGCCAGGGGGTGTGCGTCGACGGCCCTGCGGATCCCGGCCCAGAAGGCGTCCAGGTCTCCGGGAGGGCTGGGGACCGGGCCATCGAAGGTGTACCGGGCCAGGGAGGGTGGAGCGCCATCGATAGCCAGGGGAGGCGGTGCGGTGTCGGGCATGGGGGTGTCCTCATCCATTCATGGTGGGCAGTGCATGGGGTGTTTTAAAGTCTATGTGGTTATGGCGTACATTGCGTACATTTTTGAACTGCGTTTTTCCGATACCAGGTCACGAGGGAAGCTGCCTTGAAAATGTACATTGTGTACGCCGTTTTCGCATGGAGTCAAAAAAGGCCATGAGACGCGGCGGACGGCAGCGCATTCAGCCCTGGTGCTCATCCGCGGCGTTCTTCCGTTCGCTCGATGCGGCGGTTGCGGAAGTACAGGGCGATGTCCGTGGCGACCATGACGCCGTTCAGGACATACAGCCAGAGGACAGGATCCCCGGGGGCATTCAGGAGCTTGTTCGCGATCCCGGATAGATAACCGGCGAAAATGATGAACATGAACCCCACGCTCTTCCCGCCGGTCCGTCGTGACACGATGGACTTGCGGATGGACACCGGCCAGGCAGCGCCGAAGCAGACAAGCATCAGGGCCTCGAAAATATGCATGCCGGATTGGCTCCTTTCAGGAATATATCCACCTGTCCGGATGGTACGACGGAACCGGCCGGAAGACAAGCCGGCGAGGGCGCTTTTTATCGATGTCATTCTTGTGATATTCTTGCCTTGAAAATGTCCGTTGGGAGGGATTCGATGGCAGGATTCTGTACCCAGTGTGGGCGTTCCCTGGGCGAGGGCGCGACATTCTGCACCCAATGCGGCCAGCGGGTCGCACAGGGGCAGGCTTCGGCGCCGCCCGCTGCGCAGCCCCATGCGCCACCCGTTGGTCCATCCTATACGCCGCCCGCTGCGCAGCCCTACGCACCAGCCGCTGCACCACCCGTCGCGCAACACGCGCCGAAACGGCAGCGAAGCCAGCGGACCCGGACCCGGACCCGGAAGCGCCTCCCGAAACCGGTCCGGATCGTGGCCTGGTGCGTCGTGGGCGCCCTGGCGGCCAGCCTGTTGGGGTATGGCATCCGGCAGGCCGGCGAAATGACCGGGGTGTGGCGCAGCCGGGCGTTGGCCAGGGCCGCGGCCGAATGGGAGCGCCAGCCGGACCGGAAAGCCGAGGAGAAAGCCATCCTGGAATGCCTGGGCCGGTTGGCGGACGCCCTGGAGCAGGGCGATGTCCAGGCGGCCCTGGACGAGATCCACCCCGACCGCCGGGCGGAATACGCGACGCTGTTCGAGGCGAACCGAACCTCCCTTCCCGACTTGGCGGCGGCCCTGCGGAACGTAACCCTCGTCTTTCTCAGCACCGACGAGGGGAATTATGAATTGACCCGGATGGCCCGCTGCGAAGCCCGCTTCGACGACACGGAGGGGCAGGCGGATGGCCAGGGGCAAGCGGACGGCCAGGGGCAAGCGGACGGGCATGGACAAGCGAGGCAGGCCTTTACCATCAACCTGGTCAAGGTGGATGAAGTATGGAAGGTGGATGTCCTGTGATGCGAGGGAGTGTAAACGTCATGTCGCAGACCTTGGGGCAGTCGAACCGGCGGGTGTTCCGTCGCGCGACCTGCCTGCTCCTGGTGTCCATGATCCTCCTTTGGCAACTGTCCGCCGTGGCCATCGCCTGGGAGCAGCCGGCCCACATGGAGATCAACCGGGCGGCGGTGGAGACATTCAAGGGCGGCGCGAGCGGATCCGGCAAGTACCGGAACGCCGGCGTCGCCCTGGACCGGTTCGTGGACGCGCCCATCGTCTATACCTCCGGCAAGTTCTCCATGTCCTACAACCAGATGTGGTCCTTCGACTCAGTTGCCTCCCACATCATCCAGGGGGGCTTCTCCGCCGACGAGCCCAACATCTATGTCTCCATGAAGCACTTCTACGATCCCCTGGCCCTGTCGGGGAAGCATGAACTGACGGACCAGGAGTATGCCCACGGCTGGACCTACGAAGCGATCCCGGCGGTGGAATGGGCCCTGGCCCGGACGGAGAACCCCTACAACCTGCGCCAGGCCATGCTGAACTACAAGAAGAGCCTGGAGATCCCGTCGGATTCCGCCGTGGCCGCCATCCCCGTGACTGGGGATTTCCGGGACTTCGCCGGCGAGCCTGCGGACCTGGACGAGATGCGCAGCATGTACCTGGGCAAGGCCATGCGGGGCCTGGGGGAGGTCATGCACCTGGTGGCGGACATGACCCAGCCGTCCCATGTCCGGAACGATTCCCACCCGAAATATGAAATCACGGAGCAGGCCATTACGGGTCCGGTGGCCTCGGCGCTGACGAAATACCCCCGGGTCGACGGCCTCCAGGGCATGAGCCTCGGCACGACCGTGCGGGAGATCATGGAATCGCTGTCCTTCTATACGAACCGGTACTTCTATTCCGCCGACACCATCGCCGACAAGGCCTCCGGCGTCTCCCCCCGGAACTGGGAAACCCCCTATTCCTTCCCGAATTTCTCCATGTTCAAGGAAGAGGAGTATCTCGGGTACCCCACCCTGTTCCAGGTGTTCGGATCGAAGAAGGTTCCGATGGTGCGACGGGAGCCCGGCAGCCTGTATGGGTACAACTATGT
>JAKPNJ010000185.1 GCA_029548445.1 Bacillota bacterium
CGGGTCCCCTGCCGGAGGGGGCGGATCCCCTGCCGGCGGAAGTCCGCCGGGCGGTCAAGCGTACCCTGTATCGAACCCTTCGGGACCTGACCGGCCGATCCTATCCCTGGGGGTCCCTGACCGGTATCCGGCCGTCCCTCGTGGCCGCATGGCCCGGCATGACCCCCGGCCGCCTGGTGGAGGAGTACGGAGTCCGGGAAGACAAGGCCCGCCTGGCGTTTCTCGTCCTGGAACGGGAACGGGCGCTGCTGGCGTCCCTGCCTGCCGATCCCGTGGCCATATATGTGCATGTCCCGTTTTGCCGGACACGATGTGCCTATTGTTCCTTTGTGGATCCGACCGACGCCCTCCGGACCAACCGCCACGACGCGTATGTGGACGCGCTGCTCCGGGAAGTCCGGGCCGCCGGAACCCTCCTTCGGGAGTCCGGCCTGTCGGCATTCGCCCTGTATGTCGGCGGGGGGACCCCCACGGTCCTGTCCGACCGCAACCTGGCGCGCCTGCTGGAAGGCTTGCGGACGGACCTGCCCCTTTCGTCCGGGTGCGAGACCACCCTCGAGGCCGGCCGGCCGGATACCCTGGCCGAGTCCAACCTGCAGCTGGCGGCGGAGGCAGGCTTCCGCCGGATCTGCGTGAATCCCCAGTCCATGGATCCGGGCACCCTGGTGCGGATCGGGCGGCGTCATGGCCCCGACGATATACAACGCGCGGTGGCGCAGGTCCGGGCCCACGGATTTCCCATCCTGAACATGGACCTGATCGCCGGCCTTCCCGACGAATCAGCGGCGACCTTCCTTGACAGCCTGGACCAGGTCCGGGCCTTTTCGCCGGAGAACCTGACGATCCACACCCTCTCCCGGAAGCGGGGGGCCCATCTTTCAACCTTTCCGCCAGCCGACCCGCCGGGCGGTGACCCGGTCGGCGACATGCTGTCCGGCGCTTGGACCCGGCTGCATGCGGACGGGTACCGTCCCTACTATCTGTACCGGCAGAAGGACATGGCGGGGGGACATGAGAACACCGGGTACGCCCTCCCGGGAACGGAATGCCTCTACAACGCCGCCATGATGGGGGACGCCTGCACCGTGATCGGCCTCGGTGCCGGGGCCATGTCCAAGTTTCATTGGCCGTCGTCGCACCGGATGGAGCGGGTGCCCAATCCCCGGAACCTGGACCTGTATCTCGCGGAACCCTGCCGACGCATGGACCGGAGAAGGCGGTTCCTGTCGGAGTGCCTCCCGGGCGGAAGCCCCATGACGCCCGCAGCGCCCCCCCGGGACCAACCGGACGGAATGGTGGTATAATCCAGCCATGATACCGATCGCCCTGAGCCAGATGGACCTGATCCTGCTTCTCCTGCAGGTCGTCCTGTCCCTCATCCCCGCCGCCACGGGGCTTTATTTCGCATGGGCCTTCCTCCGGGCCCCCTTTCGGAAGGCCGTATCGGCCGACGGGTTCCGGCCCCGGCACCGAATTCTCGTACTGGTACCGGCCCGCAATGAACAGAATGTCATCCGGAACGTCCTGTCGAGCCTTGCCGCAGTCCGGTATCCGCGGGATCTGCTCGATGTGCGGGTCCTGGCGGACAACTGTACGGACAATACCGCCGCCATCGCCGAAGCCGCCGGATTCCAGGTGCTGGAGCGCCACGACCTCTCTTCCCAGACCAAGGCCGGCGCCCTGCGCTGGGCCTTTGAGGACATGGGCCTCCTGCATGCCGGGTATGACGCCATCAGCATCATCGACGCCGACAACACCGTGGATCCCGACTTCTTCCTCCAGGCCGACCGAAAGCTCCAGGAAGGGGCGGATGTCGTCCAGGGCCGGCGGGACGCCATGAATCCCGGGGATTCGGCCCTCAGCGCGATGATGGACATCATGACCGCCATGGAAAACCGGCTGGTCAACGTGCCGCTGGAAAACCGCGGGCGTTCCTATTTCATATATGGCACCGGCAACGTGATCCGGTGCAGCCACCTGCTGCGGGTCGGCTGGAAAATCCGGACCCTGGCGGAGGACGCGGAGTTTACAGTCCACACGGCCCTCGCCGGCGGGAAGGTCCTGTATTGCGACGACGCCCGCTGCCAGGCCGAGATGGCTTCCTCCTTCCCGATGCTGTGGCGCCAGCAGCGGCGCTGGGTATCGGGCCAGCTGGAATGCCTGCGGACCTACCTCCCGGCCATCGTCCAGCGGGTTAAGGCGGACCGGGGCGGTCCCGCCCTGTCGCTGCTCATGTCCCTGACCATCCCGTTTACCTGCATGGTCGGCCTGATCCAGGCCTTTCTGGGCCCCCTGACCTCCTGGATGGTTTTCGGCAGCCTGCTGTCCGCCGAATGGATCCTCGGGTGCCTCGCCGTCAACCAGCTGGCGGGCATGTGCGTCGGCGCCGCGATCCTGGCCCTGGACGGCCGGCTGCGATCCGGCTCGATCCGCGGCATCGTCCTGTTCCCCTGGGCCTATGCGCTTTTCGGGATGATCGGCATCCTGTCGCTGTTCCGTCCGCAGCGCACCTGGAAGCCCGTTGCCCACGGCCTGCAGTCGCCGCAGCCCGATTGACGCCGCGACCCGGCGCAGGAACGGTTATTCCCGGACGAGACGGATCAGGACGATTTCAGGCGGGGAGAAGAACCGTGCACGGATGCCGAAGGTGCCGAGACCCCGTGAAACGAACAGCATCCCGGGAAATCCCCCGGCCGCGGAAGGGGGCAGGTCGTATCGCCCGTACGGATGCTTCGCACCGCCGGGGATTGCAAAGAGAGGATACCCGAAAAACGTGACCTGGCCGCCGTGGGTGTGGCCCGACAGGACAATATGGGCCGGAAAGGCCGACGCCGGGTCCGGTTGGTGCATTGTGAGAATCCTGAACTCCTCCGGATTCGCATCCCCGAAGGCAGCTCCGTAGTCGGGCCGGCCGAAGTAGCTTTCCGCCAGGCCGCCGACTCGAATTCCGTCCACCGGGATCGACTGGTTCTCCAGCAGGACGAATCCGGCATCGGCCCAGGCCGTCCGGACCGCCTGGCGCTCCGAGGCCAGCCGGTTGTCATGGTTTCCGAGCACCGCAATGCTGCCCAGCCGTCCCCTGGCTTCGGACAGGAGGTCGGACAGGGGGATCAGGAACGCCGGCTCCAGGGGCGTTGCACTGTCAACGAGGTCGCCGCCGAAGACCACCAGGTCCGGCGATTCCGCCCGGATTCGTTCGACGACGCGCTTCACCTGGTCCAGCGGGAATCCCGGCCCTGCGTGCAGGTCGGAGAAAAAGGCCACCGTCCGGCCGGACCAGGCGGGCGGCAGGTCCGGACTCGAATAGGCAACGCGGGTCACGGTCAGGATGGCGGGCTCGATCCCGAACAGCCATACCAGGCCGACTGCCGCCAGGAGCGCTGCGGCGGCCAGGATCCGGACGAATCGGCGTCCTTGCCTTGTCATGTCGTGGGACGGGGTAGCATGGCCGATCCCTCCTCGTGTCACAGACAGTATACCAAAGCCGACGCAGGATTCGGTCCGCCTGGGGGACGGAATCCATGTTTCCATACCGCACGTTCCTGACCCGGGCGATGGCTCGGGCCTTTACACGGACGGACCGGAACGGATATAATCTTCGAGATAAAGGCCATGACCGGAACAGCCGTCCGGGATCCTTCTCCACAGAGAGCGCGGGCAGGTGGAAGCCGCGCGGGAGGGCCGGACGGGAATCCTCCGCGAGCCGTCTCCCGACATCCGCGACAAGGCGGACGTAGGCGGGACCGGAACAGCCCGGGCGACCGGGTCCCTGCCGTTACCAGGGCCACGAGGGCGGCCAGTCCGCCGAATCGGGTGGTACCGCGCCGTCTCGAGCGCCCCGTTTCCGGGGCGTTTTCCATTTTTTCGACAGGAACCGGCCGATGGCCGGAACGCACCGGCCGCCAAGGGACGCCGGTCCGACAGGAGGAGGAACGCTGCCATGTTTCGCAAGATTCCCCACGATATGCGGTTCGCCGAAAGGGAACGGGACGTCCTGGATTTCTGGCGGGAGGGCCGGGTGTTCGAGCGATCCGTAGCGCTGCGGGAGGGGGCGCCTTCGTTCACGTTCTATGACGGTCCCCCGACGGCCAACGGACGGCCCCACATCGGGCACATCCTGACCCGGGTGATCAAGGATGTCATTCCCCGGTACAGGACCATGAAGGGATTCCATGTGCTCCGGAAAGCGGGCTGGGATACCCACGGCCTGCCGGTTGAGCTGGAGGTCGAGAAGGCGCTGGGGATCGACGGGAAGCCCCAGATCGAGGCGTATGGCGTCGAACCCTTCATCCGCCAGTGCAAGGAGAGTGTGTGGAAATACAAGGCCGAGTGGGAGCGAATGTCCGAACGGGTCGGATTCTGGGCCGATATGGAGAACCCCTACATCACCTACGAGAATGATTACATCGAATCCGTCTGGTGGTCGCTGCGGAGGATCTGGGACCAGGGGCTCCTGTACCAGGGACACAAGGTTGTCCCGTATTGTCCCCGCTGCGGAACCCCGCTCTCCAGCCATGAAGTGGCCCAGGGGTATCGGGACATCGAGGAAACCTCGATTTTCGTCCGGTTCCGGGTCCTGTCCGATCCGGGCGGATCGGATACCCGGCCGGTTGGAAATACCTGGCTGGCCGCCTGGACCACGACCCCCTGGACGCTGCCGTCCAATGTCGCCCTCTGCGTCCATCCGGAGCACCCCTATGCCCTGGTCGACGTGCCCGCGGATCCCGCCGTCGGCCGGGACGCGTTCCGCTGCTGGCTGGCCGCCACCCTGGCACCTTCCCTCTTCGGGGAGGGAGTCCGGGTCCTGGAGGTCCGCCCTGGCTCCGGCCTGGTCGGCATGACGTACGAGCCGGTCTTCCCGTATGCGGCGGAACCGGTCCGCCAGTCCGGACAGGACGCGTTCCGGGTCGTGTCCGACCCGTTCGTGACCCTGACCGACGGCACCGGGATCGTCCATATCGCGCCCGCCTTCGGGGAAGACGACGCCCGGGTGGGCCGCCGGTACGACCTGCCGTTTGTCCAGCTGGTCCGGGAAGACGGCACCTTCTCGGACGACGTGACGGACTTCGCCGGGCAGTTCTGCAAGGAAGCGGATCCGGGCCTCATTGCGAAACTTGCGGATGACGGCCGCCTCCTCCGGACAACGCCCTACGCCCACAGTTATCCGTTCTGCTGGCGCTGCGACACCCCCCTGATCTACTATGCCCGCGATTCCTGGTTCATCCGGATGACCGCCGTCCGGGACCGGCTCCTGGCCCACAACGCGTCCATCCGCTGGTTCCCGGAAAACGTCCGGGACGGCCGTTTCGGCAACTTCCTGGAGAATGTCATCGACTGGGGCATCTCCCGCGAACGGTACTGGGGCACGCCTCTCCCGATCTGGACCTGCGAGTGCGGCCACAGCCACCTGGTGGGCAGCATCGAAGAGCTCCGGTCCCTGTCCGACGACTGCCCCGCCGACATCGAGCTCCACAAGCCCTTCGTCGACGCAGTCCACCTGGCCTGCCCGGCGTGCGGCGGCCGGATGACCCGGGTGCCTGACGTCATCGACTGCTGGTACGATTCCGGCGCCATGCCCTTCGCCCAGTGGCACTATCCTTTCGAGAACCAGGCACTCTTCGAGCGGTCGTTCCCTGCGGATTTCATTTCGGAGGCCATCGACCAGACCCGGGGATGGTTCTATACGCTCCTGGCCATCTCGACGCTGCTTTTCGACCGGTCGTCGTTCCGGAACTGCATCGTCATGGGGCTGGTCCTGGACAAGGACGGCGTCAAGATGTCCAAGCACAAGGGCAACGTGGTGGATCCCTGGACCGTCCTGGACCACCTGGGCGCCGACGCCGTCCGGTGGTACTTCTGTACGGCCAGCGCCCCCTGGCTGCCCAGCCGGTTCTACGAGGAGGCCGTGGCCGAGGGCCAGCGCCGCTACATGGGCACCTTCTGGAACACCCTGGCCTTCTTTTGCCTGTATGCGAGCCTCGACGGATTCGATCCGGCGGACCATGAACTGGATCCCTCCCGGCTTTCGGCCATCGACCGGTGGCTGTTGTCCCGGACCGCCTCCACCATCCGGGATGTGGATGGCCGCCTGGAAGGGTACGATATTACGGGTGCCGCCCGAAGGCTCGGCGACTTCGTGGACGAGCTGTCGAACTGGTATGTTCGGCGCAACCGAGAGCGGTACTGGCAGGCCGGCATGCCGGATGACAAGGTTGACGCCTATATGACTCTGTATGCCGCCCTGGACGCGGTCACCCGCCTGACCGCCATCTTTACGCCCTTCATGGCGGAGTCGGCCTATCGGGAACTGGTCCGGTCCGTCCGGCCCGACGCCCCGGAATCGGTCCATTTCTGTGACCTGCCGGCGTTCCGGCCCGAGTGGGTCGACGAGGCCCTCGAATCGGACATGGACGACCTGATCCGCCTGGCCGGCATGGGCCGCGCCGCCCGGAACCTGGCGGGACTCAAGGTCCGCCAGCCCCTGTCGGGCATGATCGTCGTCGCCCCCAAGCCCCTGTCTCCCGAGTCCCGCCGGCTGCTGACGGACGAGCTGAACGTGAAGGACATCGAGCAGGCCGATTCCGCGGACGGCCTGCTGGATTATCGGTTCAAGCCCCAGCTCAGGACGTTGGGTCCCCGGCTGGGAAAACGGCTGGGAGCGGTCACGGCCGCCCTCCGGGGCCTGGACGGGCGTGCCGCCATGCGGTCCCTGCGGTCCGAAGGCGCCCTGGTGCTGCACCTGGACGGGGACACGATCTCCCTCGGGGAAGCGGACCTCCTGGTCGAGACGGTCCAACCCGAAGGCCTGGCCGTCGAAAGCGACCGGGACTTTACCGTGGCACTGCGAACCACCCTGACCCCCGCCCTGGTCGAGGAGGGGTTTGTCCGGGAGATGGTCAGCAAGATCCAGACCATGCGGAAGGAATCCGGCTTCCAGGTCGAAGACCGGATCCGGCTTCGGATCGCAACGGGCCCCCGTCTTTCGGATATCGCGGAACGGCATCGCAGGGAGCTTTCCGAGGAAGTCCTGGCGTCGTACCTGGAAATCGTGACGGTATCCGGTCCTGCTCCGGAGGAGGCCGAAGGGAAGACCTGGGATATCAATGGGGAAGCCTGCCGCCTGGTGATGGCCGTGGATCGGGAGGACTGACGAATGGGCGATTTCGTGTGTGAAACCCTGGAAGTCAATCCGGCGGGCCATCTGTCCGTCGGGGGGTGCGACTGCCTGGACCTGGCACGGGAATTCGGCACCCCTCTCTATGTCATGGACGAGATGGCCGTCCGGGCGAACTGCCGCGCATTCCGGCAGGCCGTCGAGACCTGCTACGGGGCAGGAGGGAAGGTGATTTACGCGTCCAAGGCCCTGTGCACGAAAGCGATCCTGTCGATCATGCACCAGGAAGGCATCGGCGTGGACGTGGTCTCAGGCGGGGAACTGGCCACGGCCCTGGCTGCCGGCGTTCCGGCAGACACCCTGATGTACCATGGCAATTTCAAGACCCTCGCCGAAATCCGCCAGGGGCTCGCCGCCGGCGTCGGGCGCTTCGTCGTGGACAATCGCCTGGAGCTTGACCAGCTGTCGGGGCTGTGCGAGGAAACGGGCCGAAAGGCCGATGTCCTGTTCCGGGTGAAACCCGGTATTGACGCCCATACCCACGACTATGTCCTGACCGGCCAGATCGATTCCAAGTTCGGCGTGGCCCTGGAAAACGGGGAAGCCCTCGACATCCTCCGGGACGCCTGGGACCGGCCCGGCATCCGGGTGCGGGGCATCCACTGCCACATCGGTTCCCAGATTTTCGAAGTGGAGCCTTTTGTCCAGACCGTCCGGGTCATGCTGGGCCTGATGGACGAGTTCCGCCAGGCAACCGGAAAAGTTTTGGAGGAGTTGAACCTGGGCGGCGGGTTCGGCATCCGCTATGTGGACGAGCACCGACCCCTCCCGCCAGCCCGCTTCATGGAAGCCTGCGCGGCGGAAATCCGACGTTTCTGCAGCGAACGGGACTTTCCCATGCCCTTCGTGGCCATCGAGCCGGGCCGGGCCATGGTGGCCGCCGCCGGCATCACCCTCTATACCGTCGGCTCGGTCAAGACCATTCCGGGCATCCGGACCTATGTGGCGGTGGACGGGGGCATGTTCGAGAATCCCCGCTATGCCCTGTACGGGTCGCCCTACGACGCGGTCCTGGCCGCCGCGCCCCTGGCGGAGCGGGTCCGGCCGGTCACCATCGCCGGCAAGTGCTGCGAGTCCGGGGACCTGATCCAGGAACACCTGCCGATGCCCGGGGTCCGTCCCGGTGATATAATGGCCGTAATGGCCACCGGTGCATACAATTACTCGATGGCCGGCAATTACAACCGGAACCCCCGTCCGGCCATGGTCCTCTGCCGGGAGGGCCGGGCCCGGGTCATCGTCCGCCGGGAAACCTACGAAAACCTCCTGGAACGGGACGAAATCCCGGACGACCTCGCCCCCTGACCGTTTCATCCCGATGCCGGCCGAATGCGCCATGCACCTTCCAGGCCGACTTTCTGCACAAGGAGCCCGACATGCCCGAGAACCTGTTCGCCACGATCCAGTTCTACCTGATCCGCATCATCGTCCTCCTGGTTTCGCTGTCGTTCCACGAGATGGCCCACGCCTGGATGGCCCTGCGCCGGGGAGACGATACGGCGTATTACCAGGGAAGGCTGACCATGAACCCCCTGGTGCACATCGATCCCCTGGGCGCCGTCGCGTTCCTGATTGGCGGCATCGGCTGGGCGAAACCCGTGCCGATCAATCCCGTTCGGTTCCGGGGCAGCATGAAATCCGGCATCGTCCTGACCAGCGTGGCGGGACCGGTGTCGAACATTCTCCTGGCCCTGGTGTCCTATCTCCTGGGATGGATCGCCTTCCTCCTGGTCCCCGTCGCATCCCCCATCGGGAACCTCCTCCAGACGTTCTTC
>JAKPNJ010000358.1 GCA_029548445.1 Bacillota bacterium
GGCGGTCGGTTCCACATCCTCCAGCAGGGTGATGTCGGCGGTCCACCATCCCTGGTCCCATCCGCCGTTGGCCTTGGCGTCGGTCAGGAGGTAGAGGGCATCGCCCTCGGCCATCACGAGTTCCTGGTCCACGTCGAAGGGAATCGGCGGATCGGCCTCACTGTTGGCTTGTTTCTGGTTGGTCGAGTGGCCGAAGGTCTCGGCGGTGGACAGCTTGGTTGTGTTGTGGTAAATGCTGAAAATGACGCCATCTGCCGTGGAGGCGTTGGGGTCCCATGTGCCCGCCCAGTAGTCGAGCTTGACCTGGTAGGTGCCGGCGGCCGGGCACACCCACTTGATGGCGCAGGTCAGGCCGTCGGTGGACATATTGACGCCGGGATCGATGCCGAACCAGGTCCAGGCGTAGGGATCACTGTCTTCCAGCTGGGGTTTCCACTGGTCGCCGTCATTCAGGCGGCATTCCTTGAGGGTTTCCAGCGGGAAATTCCCTTCAGTCACGTTGGCGGTCATGCTGTACATGATGTACCAGCCATCCACGCCCTGGGCCGACAGCGGGTTGCGGTTATTGCCGAGCACATAGGTGGTTTCCGCGGATCCGACGGATCCCAGCAGGAACACCATGGCCAGCAGGACGATGGAGACGAGCAGTTTCTTCATCAGGTTCCCTCCTTCTTTCTTTCGACCCCTGCGCGGAACGACGATGTTCCGTGAACGGGCGGGTCGCGATGGAAAGTGACGATCCGGCAGGCCGTGGCAGTTGGTTTACTCCTCCGGCACCGGGGTGGGAAGTTCGAGCTTGCCGCTCCACAGGTCCTCGAAGGACTGGATGGAGGGCTGGCGGATCTCCTCGATGAAGGTCTGGGTCGGGATCTTCCGGTTGATGCCCCAGTCGTACCAGAGCACGTTGTCCCGGAACCACATGGCGGAGCCGCCCATCAGGGAGACGGTCCGGCCCTTGATCATGCGGACGGTGTCCAGGGATTCCTCGTCAAAGACGAAGTTCTCCCACAGCTTCGTATGGTCGCTGTTGGCCTGCCATTCCTGGGGCATGAAGAGATCGGACAGGGCGGCGGCGACTTTTTTCGGCTCCTCGACCATCTTCTGCATGAAGACGCCGGACGGATAGGATTGGGCGTTGACATAGTCGTCGGCCTTGGGTCCCCTGGGCATCAGCAGCATGCCGAACTGGTCGTTGGCCAGGGCTTCCCGGTAGGGAAACAGGTTCCAGGAAGCCGCCGAGAAGAAGGCGATCTTTCCCTTTTTCCAGAGCCCCTCCCAGATTCCCCAGGTGGGCTCGGCGGTGTAGACAACCTTGTACTCCTCCACGAGCTTGTGGCAGAAATCGATGGCCTCGATGGCAGCAGGATCGTCGAGATTGAAGACCAGCTTGCCCTGTTCATCGAAGTAGCAGGGGGTGCTGCCGTTCGAGTAAATGAAGGGTTCCGGATTCGCGCCGGTGGACCCGTAGGTGCCGAATCCCCACACATCGATCTTGCTGTCCCCGTCCCGGTCTTTTGTGCAGAGTTTCGCATATTCGACCAGCTTGTCCCAGGTCCATTCCCCGGATTCCTGCAAGGCGTACAGGTCGGGGATGTTGAATTCCGAAATGATCCGCTTGTTGAACAGCACCACGTGGCCCAGGGCGTCGGGCCAGTTGGTCAACCCGTAATACTGGTCATCCAGCTTGAAGGATTCGCTGGCCTTGAGGTTCCAGCAGGGGTGTTCCAGGTCGAAGATGTCGTTCAGCGGCAGGACCAGGTCCGTGGACACCCACTTGGGAAAGACCTGGTCGCCGGCCCAGAAGACATCGGCGATGAGCTCCCCGCTCAGGGCCGTGGTCAGGATGAAGGTGTTGTATGCGTGCCAGTCGTTGGTCGTGATGAACTCGAAGGTGCAATTGTACTTGCTCTCGACTTCGTCGATGAGGGCGACATAATCCGCGTAATCGGCCGAATCGGGATTCGGGTTCAGGTCTCCCCAGTGGGCGATTTTCACGATGCGGCCTTCCAGGTCGATGGGGGCTTCGGTGGGGACCGAAGTGGGCGTCGGGACCTCGGTCGGCGTCGGGGATGCGGGTTCCCGGGCACACGCCGCTGCCAGGACAGCGCAGGCCAGGACCACGACCAGGAGCCGCAGGGTTCGTCTCGACATCGGACACCTCCTTCTGTTCGACAGGCAAGCGGATATCATAATTGCATCTCCATTCTAGTCCCATTCTTTGTGCATCTACAGGGAACAGGGTTGCCTTGACATGGAGTCATGTTTCCTGATCCTCCAGGGGAAGCAGCCGATAGCGGATCACTTCCCCGGGTGTTCCGTTTTGGATCAGGAAGGTGACCACGATCCGGCGGTTCCAGCCTGCAGGCGCCATGGCGGCCAGGTCCACGAGGACGCACCGATCCTCCCCCGGCACGATCCCGATGGATGTGTCCGCCGTCCGGCCGGTCCCCCAGGGAAGAACGATATCGGCATCCCGGCCGTCGTGGAGAAAAACGCTGTGGACCGGAGAACCGGCTGCATCCATGAAGTCGATCCGGACACCGGCCGCCGCGTCGGGATCTGCCTTCTCGTCTCGGGGCGTCCCATACGGATCGATCTCCAACCGGAAGGCATCGGGACAGTCGTCCAGGGTCAGGGCCACCAGGGCGGATGCGGCTGATTGGCTTCCCATCCCGGTCCAGGCCGTCCGGGTCGGTTCGTCCGCATCGGCGAAGCAGTCCGTCCCGCGGTTGGGATATGCGTAGTCCCGCCGGACGACGGTGCCGACGGCCGGCCGGTCCGCCAGCAGCGACGGCGCGTCGGGATGGACAGCCTCCAGGAAGACCACGCCCCGGGCAGGCACATCGCCTTCCCACAGCAATCCCCGGGAATCCTGGAACGTCCGGCTCTCTGTCCGCTCCAGGCTGCAATCCGGGTTGTTCGGATCGTCCTGGCGGCTGGAGTAACGGGAGTCGATCCGGTAGACATCCAGCCGGCCGGCCAGGAAGGGAATCCGGTCCAGGAGCGCCTTCGCCGCCACTTTCCGGCTGCCGGTGTTGTAGAGGACAAGGCAGGCCCGTCCGGGTTCCGCCGAGGCGATCGCATGCAGGTCCCCCGTCCCCGTTTCGGTTCGGACCCGGTCGAAGGGCATGCGGGCGAAGATCTCCAGGGCGTTGTACGCCGCCGTCTTTTTCCCGGCGGCATCCACCAGGGCCAGGCCTTCCCGGGTATCCCGAAAGAGCGCCCAGTGGACCAGGGTCAGGTCGGTGTGCCCCAGGAAGAGTTCAATGGCCGACCAGATGTCCGCCGCGACCATGAAGGAGGTTCGTTTGTTTTCCCAGGGCCAGGTCATGGTGTTGAATTCGTTGTAATGCATCTGGACGGTCCGGAACCGGGAGTCCCCCTGCAGGGCCTCCCGTGCGGCCAGGATATGCCGGTCCGCCCCCGCCAGGCCGTAGTTGTGGAACGAGATGAAATCCAGCGGCAGGCTCTCCGCCAGGACCATGTCGAGAAACCTGTCCAATTCACCCCGGGCAGCGGCCTGGTCCAGGTAGGCCAGGGACAGGCCCCCGACCATGGCATCCGGATCTCCCTCCCGAATCCCCTTCGCCCCATGTCGATAGAGGTCCAGGTACTGGTCCCAGGTTCCGGTGAAAAACTCCTGGCGGAAATCCGGTTCATTCCAGATCTCATGGAAGGCAACCCGGATTCCCTCGGACCGGAAATTGGCCGCAGTCCGGCGGCAGATTTCCGCCCAGGCGTCCAGGTCGACGGGAGGAGACCGGAAGTCGCCGCCTTCCGGCTGGAGGGGGGCCGGGTTGAATGCATAGACCCAATATGGCAGGACCTCGTACTTCAGGAGCCTTCGGGCCAATGTATTGACGGCCAGGAAGTTGTAGGAAAGGGCTTCCCGGGTGCCCTGCACCATGCTGTTTCCCATGCCGCCCGACAGGCCCCAGAAAAAGTCGATCCGCATGTTGTGGGGGCGGAGCGCCTGCAGGTCTTCCATTCGCCCCACCAGGGAGACCGTGGCGTGGGATGGCGTGAATTGGGCGATCTTCTTGACCAGGGGAATGCCTTCGCGACGCAGGAAATCAACAGTCACCACGCCCTTCCCGGAGCGGTCCACACCGGGGTAGTTTTCCGCATCCGGATCCGGCGCATAGGGGGCCCCTGTCGGCAGCGTGGGGGCAGGGGTCTGCGTGGAGGCCGGGCGGCAGGCCGGAAGGAGGGACATGACCGCCAGGAGGCCCAGAACGAGGCAGGTGATACGCACCCTGTTGTTCATGATCACAACCCCGTCAGTCCGGTCCGCTCGATGCCCTCGACGAAAAACCGCTGCATGGCCAGGAAGAAGGCCAGGATCGGCAGCAGGAGCAGGAGGGACCCGGCGTTGGACAGGACCGATATGGACACGAAATCGATGTTCGACCATCCGCCGAAGCTCGTGGAGATCCGGGAAGGCAGGGTGGACAGGAGAATCGGGAGCAGCTGCATCTTCGGCATGTAGAGGGCGGCCGAGTACAGGTCGTTCCAGTTCCAGACGAAGGAGAAGACCAGGACCGACGCGATGGCCGGCAGGGCGTTGGGCAGCATGACCGAAACGAGGGTGCGGCCGACACCGGCCCCGTCCACCCAGGCGGCCTCTTCCATCTCCAGGGGCATGTTGCGGAAAAACTGGCGCATCAGGTAGATGAGAAGCCCGTTTTTTGCCGCCATGCAGGTGGCGGACAGGAGCAGGATCGGCAGGGGGGTGTTGATCATCGAGACCCGACCGATTCCCAGGGCTGTCAGGAGACCGAAGGGATCAAAGTAGCGAAACGTCAGGTAGGAGGTCATGGAGTAGGTCTGGGGCGGTACAATGAGGGTCAGCATGACGACCAGGAAGAGGAATCGGCGGCCCCGGAACTCGAAGCGGGCGAAGCCGTAAGCCACCAGGATGGCCGCCCCCACCTGCAGCAGCGTCGAGGCGCCGGACAGGAGCACGGTGGTGGACAAGGTCTTCCCATAGTCCAGGAGCGTCGAGATGCGCTGGAAATTGGCCAGGGTCGGATGTTTGGGAAGCCACCGGATGGTCATGTCGTACAGGTCCTCCCGGGACATGAAGGAGACCGAGAGCTTGACCAGGATGGGATAGAGGATGATGTACGAGATCCCGACCACCAGGATCGTCCGGACCAGGATCCAGGGCCAGTGCCGGGCCCGGAGCCGGAGCCTGTGCCCGAACCGGTCCATGGCGGCCCGGAAGGCGGAAGGATGCGGGGCGGGAACCCCTCTACGGTTTGTCATAGTAAAACACCCACCTTGTCAGGAGTAGGGCCAGGATGCCCACGAGCAGGCCGATCAGAAGGAAGTAGAGCCAGGACATGGCAGCGGACAGGCCGAAATTCTGGTTGCGGAACGCCGTGTTCTGGATGATCGCAAGGGTTTCGTTGCCTGCAGCGGTGAAGGAATCGATGACCGTATACAGGACGGCGGTCAGCATCAGGGGACTGATCATGGGAAAGGTGATCTTCCAGTAATTGTCCCAGGCCGTGGAGCCCTCGATCATGGCGGCTTCGTACACGCTGCGCGGGATGGACTGGAGGCCTGCCAGGAAGATCAGGACCTGGACCCCGGACAGCATGACGATGTCGAAAATCCGGGCGGTGGCCGACACGATGTACTCGACGACGGGCCGCGGCAGGCCGGCTTCGATCAGGCTGTACAGGACGGCCAGCCGGTTGCCGCCGCCGAAGGCCGCGCTTTCCTTGAATCCCTGGGCACTTCCCATGACCGTCTGGAGAAGGTCACCCTGGTCCAGGGCCATCAGCGCCGAGGAGGCCATGACGATGGGCAGGAAAAAGATGGTCCGGACCAGGAAGCGGCCCCGGAATTTCTGGTTGAGAAGAGTGGCCACGAAGAAACTGAAGAAGGTGATGACCGGGACATTGATCAGGGTGTCCAGCAGGGACCGGGCGACGATCTCCCGATAGTTCGCGTCCACGAACAAGGCGTGCTGGTAGTTCCCGAACCCTGCGAACGCGAGGGCGATGCCTTTCTCCGTGATGCCGACGCTGCTGAAGCTGAACGCCAGGGACCGGATCATCGGGTAGCCGAAGAACAGCACCACCCCGATGAGGGTCGGCAGCACGAAGACATACCCGATCCGGGCCTTGGCCTGTTTCAGGGAGACGACGCGCTTCCTCTTCACGGACCCACCCCCTTTCGAACTGCAAACCCGCCTGGGTTCACGAGGATGCCGTCCGCCGACCAGGCGTCGGACCCATAGTTGACATACACCTCGGTTCCGTCTTCGTACGCGGTCCTGTAGACGGATTCGGCCAGCCGGTCATGGCCGGCCATCCGTGCGGCCGGCAGGTCCCCGAACGCCTCCTGCACATCGAGAACGTCCCGAACCATCCGCTCCTTCCAGTCGCGGTACCGGCCATTGAAGTACTGGTTGTAGGCCGAATCCTTCGTGAGCCCGGCCTGTTCCGAAAAGACCAGCCAGGAAAGGCCGGCTCCGTACTCCAGGCTCCGGAGGAACTGCGATCGGTAGTCGCCTGCATAATTAAGCGGCCGCCCGGTAAAGGCAACGGTCCCCCGGATCAGCAGCGGGAGAAAGGGAACCGATTGGTCGCACAGGTCGAATCCGCTGTCCGAGACCGGCATGGAGGACAGGGACCGGGCGTAGGGAATCGAATACAGGTTGCCGCGGGAGAGGTCCAGGCTCCCGCTTTCGGACAGGATGGCAAGAGCCTGGAGCACCAGGGACCGGGCCTCCTGGCGGTTGACGGCACGATCGGGATCGAAATCCGACAGCAGCAGGGACCCCGCATCCGACAACGAGACCGCGTCCAGGGACAAGTCGTCCAGGGAATCGGCCAGGGAGTTGGCAAAATCCGGCAGGCGGGTCGGCGACAGGAGCCAGGACGGGGGCCTTTCGCCACTCCGGGCATGGTTCATTGGATTGTAGGCGGACAGGATGGCGATGTCCCGGGACAGGTCCCGGGTGCCATCCCGGACGGAGGCGAATCCGCTTCCCGAACGGGGGACCGCCTGGAGCGGAAGGCTTGGCACCAATCGGGATCCGGATGCCCGCAGGGTATCCGCCAGGGATGCGAGCCCCCGGGTTCCTCCCAGCAGGGTCTCCGCCCGGAGCCGGGCGGAGGTTGTGGACAGCAGGCCGCCATTGAATCCCCCGACAAACAGGAGGTCATACCCGGAAACGCCCGACGCCGCGAGGTCGAGGACCAGGTCCCGGGCCTGCCCGAAGGTCGTCAGCGCTTCTTTCGACAGAACCGGGACCCCCAGCACGAGCCGCTCCTTGGGAACGCTGCCGAGCAGGCCGACCTGGAGGGGCACCGCCGGGAGGTCCTGCCGACGATCCGCCTCTCCCGGCAACAGGCCTGCGGCGACGAGATGGTCCCGAAGCAGGGCGGCCATGCCGGAATAGGTCGCGGCTTCCCCGGATCCGAACAGGTACCGGATGGCAATCCGGCCCCGATAGGGCGCGCTTTCGAGAACCGTCAGGCGATCGGTCTCGTACCCGCTCCCCAGCGAGACCGTGTCTGCCGCGGTCAGCCGAAAGGAAGCCCCGACGAAGTTGTAGTCTCCCGTTACCCCCGACACCGAGGCCTGGATCTCGGCCAGGGCATCGCCGGACTCGATCCAGGCGATAAAGCCCGTATGGCCGCGCTTCATGCCGAAGGCCGGCACCAGGACATCCTCGGCGCTCCGGGTCCGGATCGGGGCCCGGATCGAGGGATCGGCCCCGTACACCTGGGCGGCATAGGGATTGACGCCGGTCTTGCCGTTGTTGAGGTAGATCAGGGCGCCGGTGCCGTCCGGCACAAGCATGTACCCGGTCTCCTGGCGGGATGCGGCGCCGAAGGATTCCAGCAGGTTCATGCGGACGGGCACGACGGAATCCGGATGCTCCATCCGGTCCAGGGGTACATCCACCCGCAGCGACCGTCCCTCGAGGCGATACTCGAGGGAGAGGCGGAAGGAAGGCCGCTCCGCCAGCTGCACCTCGATGCCGTGGAAGAGGTTGTCCTGTGCCAGGTCCTCCGCCGTATAGCCGGCCGCGTCCAGTATCGTGCGGATCCGGCCCAGGATCAGCTCGGAAATGCCGGGTTTCAGGGCGTACAGGTCGTACTCCTCGACGCGGACATATTTCTCCCGCATGGCGGCCAGGTACTCTTCATCGGTATATCCTTTCAGCGTGATGAAGGAGTACCGGGACTTCAGCTCCTTGGCCCCCGCCTCGTCCACCCTGGACAGCAGGGCCTCGAAGCGTTCGGCCGTCAACACCTGGGGGACGTCGGCCAGGGTCACGGCCGGGTTGTACAGGAGATATCCGACCCGGACGCCCCCCTCCAGGGATTCCGTGTCGACCTGGTTATGGGCGGCTGCATCCGTCCGGCTGTCCATGGTGCCGGTCCGGCCACTGGCGTCCTGGTACTGGATGACGACCTGGGATCCGATCCTTGCTCCTGAAACCAGGACCCCTTCCGCATCCACGGGGTTCGTGGACCAGATCCGGCCCGTCTCCTTGTCGACGACCGCCACGACGCCCGTGCTCCGGTCGACATGGAGCGCCAGGAACTCGTTCTCGGCCGCAAGGACCGCTCCAGCCGGCAGCTTCTCCCCGGACAGGTCGACGGGCTCCACGGATTGGGCCTTCCGGAAGGACTCGAAGGATGATTCCGAGCCGAGGCCGGATCCGTTCGGCTCCTCCAGGAGATCGGGATCCAGGACCGACTCCGGATACGGATCGGTCCCCGCCGCCAGGGCGGGACCCAGGACGAAGCCGAACAGCGCCCCCAGCAGGGCGATCGCGAGTCCGTATGCCAGGATGGGCCGTATTTTTATCATGCCCGGTCCCCTTTCCTACAGCCGGAACAGGATTTCCCGGTAGATCGTCCGGACGAAAGTCAGGACTTCGCCGGACAACGACAGCACGAGATAGCCGATGAAGACGAGGAACACGATTCCCACCAGGGTCAGGACCATGTTGGCCACGGTTTTCTTCAGGGTGAATCCATGGGTCTCAAGACAGCCGGCCAACAGGAGGAATCCCGTCCATACCTGCGCCAGGACATCCAGGACGATATAGAACGCGCCCTCCTCGAGGATCAGGACATGGCTCAGCATCAGCAGCGGAATCCGGAACAGCACCATGGGCACCAGGGCGTAGGCCGTAAAGACGACGATGTCCCGGAAGGTCCCCTCCCCTTCCATGAGGGAAGTCAGGCACCAGTTGGCGACACACCACAACAAGAGGGTCATGACAACCTTGGCCACTTCCAGGGCCAGGTTCACATGCCGGATGTCCACCGGATTGAACAGGAAGCCGGTCATCATGATCCGCAGGACCTGGACCGCGAGGAATCCCAGCAACAGGATGCCGGCCGCAGCCAGGGTCGTCCGGTTCCGCCTCTCGTGCTTCAGTTCCGCGAATCCCCTGAAGGGATGGACCAGGATGCGGAAGGCGTGGTCCAGGGCCCCCGGCAGGGAGATGTCGGCCTTTCCCGGTCCGGCCGGGACCGCTCCGCGCCGCCTCCTTCGGTTCGCGAGGAGAACGGCCAGCAGGACCAGGATCGCCGCCGCACTGGCGAACCAGGGAAAGATCCGGGACACAACCTGCCGCCGGTGCAGCTTGAATGCCTTGGAGTACCCTTCCCGATCCCGTCCCAGCAGGAAACTCGCCATGGCCTCCCGGTAGCGCCGTTCCCGCATCAGGGCCTTTCCGATCCCCACATGGGCCAGCTCGAGATTGGCATTCAGGGCCCGGACCTGGGTCCAGGTTTCGGCGGCCTGCCCGAAATCGCTGCCCTGCTGGCTCGTGACGGCATCCAGGATCAGGCGGCCGTAGACAGTCGGCTCGAATACCTGGATCAGGGCGGTTCCGGCATCCAGCACCAGGACATCGTCGCCCCGGGTGTCCAGGGCCACGGCCGACCGGAAGGTACCGGCCTGGCTGCCATTCTGCCCGAAAACGAACAGCAGGTTCCCGTCCTGGTCGTACCCGAACACCCGTCCCCGCTTGTTGTCGACGGTATAGAAGATGCCGTCTTTCGCTGCCGCCACGTCGAAAAAGACGCTGTACCCGCTTTCGGATCCGACCCAGAGTGGGCCCTGGTCTCCGATGAGAGGCAGCGTCCGGGTCCGGATCACGTCGATGCCGCCGGGATTCAGGCGCTTGACCGCAGACCCCGACAGATTGTTCTCGATCTGGGAAACAGCCATCAGGAATCCGTCGCCCGCCAGGTCCAGGCTCCGGAAATTCACCGGAACGAACAGGCCCATGGCCTCCCGCTGGCGCCGGGTGGCCACCGCCCGCCAGAAAAGCTCCCACAGGTTCGGCGACACGAGGTTCGTCCCGACGAACCCGGTAAAGGTTCCGTCGCCCGTCATTTCCACGATGCCCTCGATGAGGTTCTCGCCCACCACGTACAGGGTGCCCGCCCTGTCCACCGCCACGCGAAGGGGCTTGTACTCGGTTTTTTCGCCAATCAGGGTCGTGTCGGGCCGTCCATACTCCCGGACCAGCGCCAGGCTGCGGTCGAAGGACAGGATCCGGCCGTTCCCGGTGTCCGCGACATAGAGGGTTCCGTCTTCCGCGATGCAGACCCCGCTCGGGGCCGAAAGCGTATCCTCGAGGCCGTCGTTGTCGAAGGTCGACAGGACTTCCGTTTCCCCGGTCGAGAGCCAGGCCAGGACGACCCGGTTGTTGCCCGTGTCGGCAATGGCCAGCAGGTCCTCCGCCTCGTCCAGGAAGAGGTCCGACGGCGAGGAGAGGGCGCCGACGCCCAGCGAAACGCCGTCCAGGGTCCTGTCCGGCAGATAGGCCGGCGGGGCGGAGAGAATCGTGGCCTGGTCCGTCGAGTACTGGTATCCCTGGTAGGGAATCGCGCCGGTTTCCAGGGCATGGGCCGGGCGATGTCCCGCCAGGACAGGGCATACGGCCGCAAGGATCGAGAGAAGGATGGCCGGCAGGGCACGGGAAGCCGGGCGGACGGCCGGGCGGAGAGCTGGGCGGAGAAACGGGCGGGGGCGCCTGGCTTTCCAGTTCATGGCCACTCCCCCTATTCCTTGATGCCCGACGTGGTCATGGTTTCGATGACCTGCGTCTGGGTCAGGATGAAAGCCCCCAGGGGCACCAGCAGCATGAGGAACGCCACAGCCGATCCCGTACCCGCCCGGGCGATGCCGCCCGCCAGGATTTGGGACAGGGCCTGGGGCAGGGATTTCAGCTGTTCCTTGTAGATATAGGGGCTGGTGTTGTTCCAGAGGGCCTGGACCGTCAGGATGACCAGGGTCAGCCAGGCGGGCTTGACGGCGGGCATGGCGATGGACCAGAAGACCCGGAATTCCCTTGCGCCGTCGATGCGGGCCGATTCCAGCAGGGAGTCCGGGACGGTGGTCATGAACTGCCGCATCAGGTACAGGCCGAGGCTGGCCTGGATGGCCGGGATGATGATCGACAGGGGGGTGTCGATCAGGTTCAGTCGGGACAGGATCAGGTATGAGGGGACCTGGGTCACGGCGCCGGAGAACATGAGGGTCAGGACGATGGTGGAAAACATCAGGTTGCGTCCCCGAAATTCATGCTTGGCCAGGGCGAAGGCGGCCATGGAGGCCAGGACCACGTGGCCGACCGTGCCTGCGGTCGTGACGAAGAGGGTGTTGAAGACATAGCGGGTGAAGGGCACCCAGGACTCTCCCATCAGGACCAGGAGGGAGGCGAAATTGTCCAGGGTGGGGTTTCGGACAAAAAAGCGGGGCGGGTACAGGAACAGCTCGTCGATGGGCTTGAAGGCGGTGCTGATGACATAGGCCAGGGGCAGGGCCATGAAGCCGGCCAGGACCAGCAGGAAGGCAAACGAAGCGATGTTGCCGCCCAGGGACCGGTTGACCTTGTGGGTTCGTTGCTCCGCCATGTCAGGTCCCCACTTTCGACAGCAGCCGCTGGACCAGCTTGTTCAGCCCCACCATGGCCAGGAAAAGGATCGTGGCGATGGCCGAGGCGTATCCCATGTCGAAGCGGAGGATGCCATAGTCCATGATGTGGGTCACGATGGTGTGGGCGCCATAGTCGACGCTGGGGAAGCCGGCCAGGTTGACGCTGACGTCGGCCACGGCCAGGGCGGCCGTAATCTGGATCACGGCGCCGAACATCAGCTGGGGACGGATGTTGGGAAGCGTGATATACCAGAGTTCCTGCCAGCGGTTGCGGATGCCGTCGATGGCGCCGGCCTCGTACTGGTCCCGGTCCACGCCCTTGAGCCCCGCGACGAAGGCCAGGAAGCTCGTCCCCAGGCTGAGCCAGATCGATACGAGGATGATGACGCCCAGCATCGTCCGGGGATCCTCCAGCCACGCCACGGGGTCCCGGAGCAGGCCCAGCCGCACCAGGAAGCTGTTGATGTAGCCATAGGCGTCCCCTGAAAACATGACCGCCCAGATCATGTACACGGCCCCCGAAATCGAGGGGGCGTAGAAGACCACGGTCAGGACCGACCGGAGTCCCTGGCGCAGGTCGTGGATCAGCCAGGCCAGCAACAGGCAGGCCGTGTAGCTGACCGGGCCGGTCAGGAAGGCGAAGACGAAGGTGTTTCGCACGGCAATGAGGAAGACCTCGTCATTCAGGAGCAGTCGGCGGTAGTTCTCCCAGAAGATGAAGCGGGGCGCCTCCAGCACATTGTAGTAGGTCAGGCTCAGGACCATGGAGGACAGGACCGGCAGGACCGTAAACACCAGGAACAGCAGGAGATAGGGCGCCAGCAGCAGGTAGGGGGCCCGGTGCTTTCTCAGATACTCCAGGATCGGCCTACTCCGCATCATCGCCATCCCCTTCCGCATCCAGTCCCAGCTCGTTCCGCTTGGACCGAATCTCGTCATCGATGACCTCGACATACTCCAGGAGGGTCTCCTTCGGTTCGTCTTCCTGGAACAGGACCCGGCGGAAGGCGTTGTTCACGTGGCGGCTGGTGTAGTAGCCGCCGGGAACCTCCGGAATGGCCCTGACCGAGCGCCACTGGTCCTCCAGCACCCCCAGGTCCCGGGCGGTCCAGGGCAGGCTTCGGAACGCTTCCACATTGGCCGTCGGATACCGGGCCGATGTGCCGAGGAGGCTTTCGATCCGCTGGCCGAAGCGGAGCTGGATCGCATCGGATGTGTACCAGTCGAGGAACGCCCAGGCCTTCTCCTTGGCCCGGCTGTTCCGGAGCATCATGCAGGCGTTGCCTCCGCCGGCCACATCCCGGTCCAGGGTGCCGTCCTGCTTCCGGATGCCCGGGACGGGCCCGAAATCCCACAACCCCCAAATTTCCGGCGCCGACAGGCTCAGCAGGTTGAAGAATGTGTAGTCCTCGATAACCGCCGGCATTTCGCCGGTACGGAACCGGTTGGCCGCATCATAGCGGTAGGGCAGGCTGTAATCGGTATACAGGGCCGTCCACAGGCGGAAGGCTTCCACGGCCGCGGTCTCGGAGAGGCCGCTGCGGCGGCCGTCATCAATGTAGAAAGTGCCGTCCAGCTGGTAGAGGAACGTGCCGAGACTGTGGATGATGGGCTGCAGGCCGGCGTTCATGTTGTTCTTCTGGAGTCGGGCGGCGATGGTCCTGAAGTCATCCCAGGTGTCCGGCGGCTGGAGGCTAAGCTCCGCGAAGATATCCAGCCGGTAGAAAAACATCGGGAACGTATGGGTTTCGGGCAGGGCGAACACCTTCCCGTCGAGGGTGAACGGGAGAAGGGCACTGTCCCGGAATCGAGCCGTTACCTGGGGGAATGTCGGGAAAGCCGACAGGTCCTCGACGGCGCTCCGGATGGCATAATTGATCGGCTCGGCACCGCCGCACTGGAGGGCGACATCGGGTCCCCGGCCGGCTACCGTGGCAGGCAGCAGCTGGTTCTGGACCAGCTTCAGGACAACGGGAATCCCGGTTCCCGGCGTGAAATCGTTGTCGATCAGTTCCTTCAGGATACTGGCCTGGTCCCGGCCGGTCTGGACCCAGACCTCGATGGCGCCGGCGGTGCCGGTTTCCACATCTCCCAGGTCACTGTAGTCGAAAAGGAAGGACGCCAGGAAGGACCGGATTTCGTGGGCCAGGGACCTCAGGAAGCCGGCCCGGGCGGGGGGCAGCAGGGCATCGGGGCCGTGGATGGCGATGGTGTCGATCTCGATCGGCTGCTGGCGGACGGAGATGACCCAGGTGCCCAGGGCCCCGATATTGGACTTGAAACTCGCCAGGCGGTTCTGGACCTCTTCGGGCCGTTCCGTGAACTCATCCAGCTGGACCGCCAGGGACTGCAGGACGGCACTCAGGCTTCCCCGCCCGCCTGTCAGGGCCATGAGGTCGACATTCATCTGCCGAAGCGCTTTCGCCTGGTCCGAGAACGCCGCGAACACCTCCGGCAATTTCCGGTCCAGAAGATAGTCCCGAAACGGATCCGGCACGGCGCCGGTGACCATGACCACTTTCCGGTAGGCCCGGTTCAGGTCCAGGATAATGGCTTCCATCCTGGACACCAGGTCGGCGGCCTGTCCCAGCGTGACCTCCAGCCGGATCACGTTGTCTCCCGCCTGGAGCCGGACGGGCGTGGCGGGTCCCCGCCAGTCCCAGTCCAGGCCATAGGGGAACCGAAGATCCTCCAGGTCCCGGTACTGGACCTCTCCGTTTACGGACAGGCGCCGGGTGCAGAAAGAGCCGCTGAGATAATTCTGGCGGGACCGGAAGGACAGCCGGTACAAGCCGTCCTCCGGCACCCGGACGACCCATTCGATCCATTGGCCCGGGGTGGACCAGGCCCGTCCCCCGATGGTGTTCATGCGGATCCGGACCGGGTCGTAGGGGAAGGTGGCCGGGGAGGTCCGGTCACTTCGCGCGACCAGGGTCGAGTCCGACTTCGCCCCGGCCTGTTCGGCCTGGACCACCTGGAGGTAGGCGCCCATGTCCGTCAGTCCGCCGGATGCGGCATCGTTCAGGAACTCCGTGACGGAGGGGGCCTGGGAGGCTCGGGCGAGGAGGATCCGGCGGATGGCCACGGGTTCCCGGACGGACGACAAGGTCAGGCGATGGAGGCCCGCCTCCAGGTGGAAGGACAGGGGGTCGGCCTGGAGGCCGGAGGCGTCCCGGATCCAGGTCCCCTCCCATCGCGGGTCTTCTTCCAGGAGCGGGATCAGGTCGTTGCCCAGCCTGTCCCGCAGGTCTCCCGGTCGCACGGAATCCCGGAAGACCCGGGGCAGGACGATGCGTTCGGCTTCCCGGAACGGAACCGTCCCGTCGACCTGCAGGCTTCTCTCCACGAGACCGCCGCGGCCGGGCAGCGGATAGTACTCGATCCAGGCCTGGTACAGGGCGGTTTCCGGCACGTCGATCTCGAAGGTCGCAAACCCGGTTTCCCCCGTGGCGAGGATGGGGCCGTTCCAGCCTCCCAGGGACGCAAGGACCGTACAGCCTTCCGCCCCGACCGTTTCGGCCGGCAGGATCTCCAGGCTGCCGGAGGCCGGGGGTGTACCGCCATGGAGGGCCAGGTAGTCCCGATACGGGATCGCTGTCCCATCCGTCCGGGCCGCTGCGACGGCAGCGAAGGCGGCATCCCCCGGACTGGCAATGTCCGCAGGGATGACCAGGGCGGAGGCCACGGGTATCCCCGCCTGGCCGCCCGAGGAAAGCAGGACCAACGCCGCGGCGAGAGCCGCCAGGAGTCGCCTGGAAACAGGGCCGGTCATGGCCGAACCTCCAGGCTGCCGCGGTTCTCCACCAACTCGAAGAATTTCGGCCTTTCCTCGCCCGGTGGGCCGTTGGGCTGGTGAAGCGCCATGAAGAGCCTGTCATCCGTCGTTTGAAACACCATGCCGTGTCCGCCGTCCTGTCGGAACAGGGGTTCCTCCTGCTGAACCCAGGGACCCAGGATGGATCCGGATACCGATCGGGCGATCCCCACCGCATATCCCGTGGAGGACAGGCTGGACCAGGTCATGAGCAGGGACCCCTCCCGGGTCCGGTACAGGAAGGGCCCGTCCGTCACATAATCTCCATATGCCGTCTTGTCGTTCCAGTTCTGCGGGGACGTCCAGGGGGCCTCGGAGGCCCGGAACAGCAGGACCGGTTCCGACGCGGCCCGGGTGAGGTCGGGGGTCAGGGCCATGGCATGGATTTCTCCGTCCCGCACCTGGGTCCACTCGTGGCTGAATACGAGATAGGGTGTCCCGCCTTCCACATGAAGGGTACCGTCCAGGCACTCCCAATCCGGCGGCGTCACCGGGCCATCGGCCAGTGGCAGGAAGGGGCCCAGGGGACTCCCGGACACAAGGATCTGCGTCGCCCGGGGTCTCCCCTGGCGGAAAAAGGAAGCGAACATGAAGAAGCGGCCGTTGTACACGTGCACTTCCGGGGCCCAGAAGTTCTCGTTCGCCCAGAAACCCGCCGGCGGCCGAAACACGGGATACGGCCCGTCCCAATGGACCAGGTCCGTTCCCGAATAGGCGAGGAAGCCCTCGGCGGGGCCGGACCAGCAGTTCCGGTCTGTTGTCCCGTACAGGTAGTAGGTTCCCCCGACAGGGAGAATGAACGGGTCCCGGATCCGGATCTCCTCGCTTCTCATCCTGTCCCACCCCCTTTCATCCGATCAGGCATACCGGCCATGGGTCATGGCGGTCCGGATCATGGAGTAGTAGTTCTCGGCCGGCACGGCATCGCAGATGGAATGGCTGGAGGCGCAGACATATCCCCCGTCCCCGGCCAGTCCGTCGATGTGGGCTCGGGTGTCCGCCGCAACTTCTTCGGGCGTTCCGAAGGCCAGGACGCCGTCGATGGCCATGTTGCCCGACAGGCAGAATCGATCCCCATACGCCCGCTTGATGGCATAGATATCGTTGCACCCTGCCTGGATCGGCGTCAGGACATCGACTCCCAATTCGGCGAGCCAGGGAAGGACCGGATCCAGGCGGCCGCAGCAGTGGAACTGGATCGGGGTCCGGATCAGGCTACGTATGGCATCGACCAGCTTTCGGATTCGGGGCATCCAGGCGATCTCGTAGAAGTCGCGCATGACCAGCAGGCCGCGGTTGTCGGCCAGGTCGTCGGCGATTTCCACGAATGCGAAGGGCAGGCCTGACAAAGTCTCCAGGATGGCGATCTGTCGGTCCAGCTGGAGATCCATCATGGTTTCGACAAGGGCCGGATCGTCGTATAGGTTCAGCATGCACGACTCGATGGGAATGGGACCGGTCGAGTACAGGGTCGTAAAGAAGGGACCCGCCGTCATCAGGCCGACGCCCATCCGGTCGGGCACGATCCGGAAAAAGGATTCGGCCTTGTGTCGGGCATGGGCCAGGTCCGGGGGCGGCAGGCGCTCGAGATCTTCCCGGGTCCGGATCGCGCCGCCCTGGCCCAGCCAGGACTGGAGGTTGCAGATCACGGCGTCCTGGGATGTCTTCCTGGCGACCTCGATCTGCACCTCGGGCTCCAGCATGTCGGACCGGGCCGCAGCGGGATGGTCCCATCCCATAATGGCGGCCAGGGCGCCCGGATCGATGCTGATCTCGAGGTTCGGCACGCGGTCGTGCTTTCGCCTCGCAAAGGCGGCCAGCAGGCGGTCGATGTCGGGACTGTCATAATGGGACATGGACCATCCTTTCATCGGGATGCAATGTGCCTCCACCACTTATATACATACTATACAGAGAAGCTCCAATATTGCACATGTCCGATCGTCATCCTGACATGGAGAATTCTTCCCCTCCCGATCCATTCCTTTTCCGTTGACAAGGGGTAGGGCGATGTTTAGAGTGGAAACAGCCTCAGGCACATATGATTCAAATGGCGGAATGGAGGACACAGCATGAACCTAGTACCCAAAGCCGTCGTCGGGTACCTGCCCGACGAAAGACCCCCGATCTGGAAACTGATTCTCTTTGCCCTGCAACAGATCCTGGTCATGTTTCCCGCCACGGTCCTCGTCGCACTCCTGACCGGCTTCCACGTCTCCACCACCATTTTCGCCAGCGGTTTGGCCACCCTCTGCTTCCTCCTCGTCACCCGCGGCAAGATTCCCCTGTATTACGGATCCAGCTTCTCCTATATCGCGGCCATCGTGTCGATCACCGGCGCCCGGGAATTCGGGAAGGTCGCGGAAGACCTGCTGATCTCCCAGGCCCAGTTCGGCATCATCCTGTCCGGCCTGGTCTCCATCGCGGCCGGCCTGATTATCAGCGCCTTCGGCGTGGACAAGATCGAGAAGGTGCTGCCCCCGACGGTCACCGGCTCCATCGCCATCGTCATCGGCATCGCCCTGGCCGGGGTGGCCATATCGGGCGCCGCAGGCAACGGCGCTACCGGCGTCGACCAGAACAAGGCCTGGATCATCGCCCTGATCACCCTGTTCGCCACCATGATCTTCTCCGTGTACCTGAAGGGAACCTGGGGCCAGCTCCCCATCCTTCTCGGCATCGTCGTCGGCTACATCACCGCCCTCTTCTTCGGGATCATCGACTTCAGCGCCGTGTTCGCCGGCAACATCCTGGCCGTGCCCCACTTCACGCTCCCATCCATCAGCGGGAAGGCGGTCCTGGCCATCATGCCCATCGCCATCGCCACGATTCCCGAATCCACCGCCCATCTCTACCAGCTGGACATTTACGTGGACCACCTGGCGGAGCAGAAGGGCAAGAAGAGCTACAACATCAAGAATCGCCTGGGCCAGAACCTTATCGGCGACGGCATCGGCGACATCGTGTCCGCCATGATCGGCGGTCCCGCCGGCACCAACTACGGCGAGAACCTGAGCACCATGGCCATTACCCGCAACTTCTCGGTGGCCGTCCTCGGCGCCGCCGCCCTGATCACCATGGTCATCTCCTTCTTCACGCCCCTCTCCAACCTGGTCAACACGATCCCCGGCGCGGTCATCGGCGGCGTCAGCGTCTACCTCTTCGGGGTCATCGGCGCCCAGGGCATCGCGATCATGATCAACCGCAAGGTCGACCTGTTCAGCGCCCGGAACCTGGCCGTCATCGCCACGATCCTGGTCATTGGCCTCGGCGGCAACTACGGGTTCCCCAACGGCATGATCCCCTTCTTCGGGATCCAGCTGCCGGCCATCGCCACCGCCGCCCTCATGGGCATCGTGGTCAACCTGGTCCTTTCCATCGGCCGCAAGGAAGCGACCTGATCGATCTGGCCTCCCAGGCCTCGACAGACTCATTCGGACAGAAGCCGCCCCGTCGCCCGATTCCGGGCCCGGGGCGGTTTTGTACGGGGCAGGGCCGCCGGGCGGCCGGCCCGGTTTGCCCGGATCCGGCGGATATGGTAGCCTGTTCATGACACCATGCGCAGGGAGGAGCGGCGATGCGGGCCTGGGCCGACAAATTCCGGGAAGTCCTTCTTTCGGTCCTGCCGATCGTCCTGCTGGTCCTGGCTCTCAGCGTTTTCGTCGTTCCCCTGGAACCGATCCGGATCCTGCGATTCGTCCTGGGGGCCCTCTGCCTCATGGCAGGCCTGACGGTCTTCCTGATGGGGGTGGACCTGGGCATTTCGCCCCTTGGCAGCCGCCTGGGGGAAGCCGTCATTCGGTGGAACCGGGTGTGGGTCGTGGCCATCGCCGGCCTGCTGCTGGGCTTCCTGGTCTCCATCGCCGAGCCGGATCTCCATATCCTGGGCAACCAGGTGGAACTGGTCACGGGCGGGTGGCTCGGGAAATGGACCCTGGTCCTGACGGTGTCCGCCGGCATTGCGGTCCTGATGGCCACGGGCCTGCTCCGGGTCCTGTACAACACCCCCCTCTACTGGCTCCTGACGGGCCTGTACGGCCTGATCCTCCTCGTGGCCCCCTTCGTCTCCCCAGAGTTCCTGGCCATCTCCTTCGACGCCTCCGGCGCCACCACCGGCGCCATGACCGTTCCGTTCATCATGGCCATGGCCCTGGGCATCGCCCTGAAGAAGAAGGACAGCAAGGCGTCCGAGAAGGACAGCTTCGGCCTGGTGGCCATCGTGTCCGCCGGGGCGATCCTGTCGGTCCTGCTCATGAGCCTCTTCACACGGGGAATCGACATCGCCGACTCCATCGATTTTCCCGTCGATGACCCGGACTCGATCCTGGGACCTTTCGCCACACAGCTGCAGCACCAGGCCCTCGAGGCATTCTTCGCGATCCTGCCCCTCTTCCTCGTGTTCCTGGCCGGCCAGTTTCTCTTCCTGAACCTGAAGTCCCGGACCGTGCTTCGGATGACCCGCGGGTTCGGTTTCGCCTGGCTGGGACTTGTCCTGATCTTCGTCGGGGCCCAGGCAGGGTTCATGGAGGTAGGCCGGGAGATCGGCACCCGGCTGGCCAGGGAAGGCCGGACCGGCCTGTTGCTGGGGATCGGGTTCCTCCTGGGGTTCCTGACCATCCTCGCGGAGCCGGCGGTTCATGTGCTGACGCGGCAGATCGAGGACGTCACCAGCGGCTCCGTCCGGCGGGCGGCCGTCCTGTCGGCCCTGTCCCTGGGGGTCGGCCTTTCGGTGGGCCTGTCGGTCCTGCGGATCCTCCTGCCGCCGCTCCAGCTCTGGCATATCCTCCTGCCGGGCTACCTGCTGTCCATCCTGCTGGCCCACATCGGGTCCAAGCTGTTCGTCGGCATCGCCTTCGATTCCGGCGGCGTGGCCTCCGGGCCCATGACCGCCACCTTTATCCTGGCCTATACCCAGGGAGCAGCCAACGCGTCCCGGAGCGCCAATGTCCTCGTGGACGGGTTTGGGGTCATCGCGCTGGTGGCCCTGACGCCCATCATCACCCTGCAGATCCTGGGGCTGCTGTATCGACGGAAGGCCCTGGCCAAAGGAGGGATTTCCCGTGGCTGAGTGTTGTCCGGACGAACTGGACTGGAGGCTCCTGTCCGTGATCGTGGATTGCGGCCGGGGCAGCCGGGTCCTGAAAAACGCGAGGCAGGCCGGTATCTCCGGAGGGACCATCGTCCTGGGAAGGGGCACCCGGGGCCTGCGGAACCCGGATTGGCTGGAGGATTGCGACGTCCGGAAGGAAATCGTCCTGATGATTTCAAATCGCGATACGATCCGGGCAGCCTTGGACCGATTGCGCCAAAAGATGGGACTGGAGCGGCCCCACCACGGGATCGCCTTTGTCCTGTCGGTCCGGGACGTGCTGGGATCCGCCCATTGCCGCGTGGATCGAACGCACTTGCGTGAAGGGAGTGAGGCCACCATGGTCCAGGCCATTTTCGTCATCGTCGACAAGGGGTTGGCGGAATCCGCCGTGGAAGCCGCGGAAGCCGCCGGGGCCAGGGGCGCCACCATTCTCAACGCCCGGGGCGCCGGAGTACACGAAACCAGCCGGCTCTTCTCCATGGAAATCGAACCGGAGCGGGAGATCGTGCTGGTCCTGTCGGATGCGGCGTCCTGCCCGGCCATCGCCCAGGCGGTGCGGGATGCGCTCCGGATGGACGAGCCTGGCCGGGGATTCCTGTTCGTCGTCGATGTTCGCGAGACCGTGGGCCTCTTCGGCCCCGGCTGAGGATCGGGGCGAAGCGGGGACCAGCGCCGGCCGCCGGTCAGTCCGACGGCTGGCCTCCCACTAGGACCAGGGCCATCCGATGGGGTGCCAGGGCGATGCGGAAGCCGCCGGGCTGCGGGCGGATCCAGCCGGGTGGCCAGGCAGCATGGGCCGGATGCGGACCGACCGGGCGTCCCGCCGCCTGGAGAAGCCCCTTGATGGCGAATTGGGAGGATCCGGTCGTCCCGGTTTCGAGATTGCCGAGCAGGACCGTGGCGGTTCCGTCCGGATACCGCCAGAAATGGAAACAAGCCGGTTTCTGCCAGTCCTCGCCGGTCCAGCGCAGGGAGGACGGTCCCCACCCGTCCGCACCGAATACCTCCGAGACCGAAAGATAGAGCTGGAGACTGCCGACGGACCGGGTCGTCAGGTGGAGCTCCATGGGTGTGCCCCATTCGGGCGTTTCCCAGATCACGCAGGGCAGGGATCGGTGTCGGGACAGGACCGGGCCGCCCAGTCCCTCGATGGCCGTCTCCCAATCGGGGCTCTCGTCAAGGGTTCGCTGTCGCTGCAGGACCTGCAGTCCCGTCGCGCCGATGCGCCGGGCCAGGGCCCCGGAAACCCGGGCGAACGACGCGAGGCAGCCGGTCACGGGATCCTCCCTTGTCCGAATCGCGAGGGAGCGCCGCAGGCGTTCGGGCAACAGGGCAGCCCGTCCCATGAACAGGATGGGGATGCCCTGGCGGAGGCGGGTTTCGAGGGAGGTTTCCAGAACCGGGTCGAGGCAGGCCGGGGCCGGGACCAGGAACCCGTCAGCCTGGATATCCTCCAGCCATTCGCTTCGGGTGATGGAGAGCACCGGTACGCCGTATTTCATGATCATGGCGGTCCAGTCGTCCATTTCTTCCCCGCGGCTGACAGGTTCCGGATGGTTGAGCAGGGATTCGAGACCGGGCCGGTGGTAGACGAGACAGGGTCCCCCCGGTACCGGGCCTCTCGCCAGGTCGGCCTGGCAGCGGTCCAGGGTGTTGCACAGGTGTTGGACCGTCTCGGCCGGAATGAGGTCGGGGCCCCGGTTCATCCAGGAAATGTAGCAGCCCGAGGCACCGGCTACAACGCCGCCCGGGCGCCGCAGCGCGGCATGGCTGTATGCCCAGATCTCCCAGTCGACTTTGCCTGGATATTGGTGGATGCTGTCCCAGGGCTCCCAGGCATCGAAGGTCTCGATGAGGAACAGGGATCGGCAGGGGGTACCGGCCAGCATGGCGAGATCCACCAGCAGGTTGGCCAGCTGGAAGGTATAGCCCATGGAGTGGGCGGGCCAGTAATCCTGCCAGGCGGAGGCCCAGGTCTGGGTGATCCAGAGGTCCAGGCAGCCGGACGCCGCCGTCCGTTCCAGGTCGAATCCGTGGGAGCGCCACTCCTCCATGGACGATGTGCCGGAGTCATATCCGATCAATACAATGTCGGGCATGGCGGTTTTCAACCGGGTCAGCAGGTCGACCAGGGAATCGGTGTGGGCGCGGGCGGTTTCGGGGTCCATATACCGGTCCCGGTTCCCTCTCCGGTAGGCCGGCATGAACACACCGTCCCGGAAGACGATGGTGTCGAAGCCCGTGACCTGTCGGAAACCGGCGAACTTCGACGTGAAATACTCCGACAGGGTCGGCTCCGGGGATGTGCAGGTCTGCTCGCCCACCGGAACCCGGACACGGGATCCGAAGTCGAGGGTTCCGAACCGGGACCGGTCGATCTCCGGATGCTCCGGAAACCAGCGGCCGCGGATATTGTAATGGGCCCGCTCCGTCCGTTCTTCGGTCCGTCCGCTCCACCCTTCGCAGGTCGCGTCGGCGTCGTACTCCATGGTCTCCCCGCCAAGCAGGATCAGCGCGACATGAAAATCCGCCAGCGAACGCCTGCCGGCTTCCTGGCGAATCTCCCCCACCAGGGTTCCGAGGCGGGCATACGTCCACGGCTCGTAGGTGGGGGGCTGGCAGGTGGCGATCACACCGTCCGGATCGCCGTTCCAATAGAGGACCGAATCGAACAGCCAGCCGACGCACAGGGCCAATCCCTTCCGTGCCGACGGATCCCGGTTCCAGAGAGGGGCCAATCGGTCGAACAGCTGGCGGATCCGGTCCCCGGGCGCCCCTCCCTGAAACCAATAGAGGTCGATTTCCAGGAAACATGCACGGTTCATCGGCACAGGTCCTTTCTTCCAGGGCGATCCGGGCCGGGCCGGTTCACGGGACCTGCGTATAGGTGCCGGTCCGGAGAGAGTAGATCCAGGCAGGATCCGTCTCCCCAAGGTCAATGGTCTCGGGCAGCCACTCGAATTGGCTGTCGGACAGGCGAAGGAAACGGATCGTCGAGTGGCCGTCCTTTCGGACCACGAGGCAGACCTCGTCCACAAAGTCCCCGTCGATGTCGGCCGTGCAGGCCGCCCGGAATTCCGCGCCGTCCAGGGGAAGTGACTGGGCAATGACCACACGCCCCTTGCGGTCCACCGCTCCGGCCAGGACCAGGGCATCCTCCCGGGTCGACAGGGCCAGCAGGCCGGCGTCTACAGGCCGGGTTCCATCCTTCAGCATGACATTGCGGGCCCGGACCGGGAGCAGGGTCCGGAAACCTTCCCCGGGAATCGACTCGCTGCCGAGGAACCGGTCCAGGATCTCACCGGCCGTCGTCCCGTCGACGGGCACATACCGGAACGCCTGCTTCTCCGCGCTCCCCTGGGACGCACACTGATAGACCGTCAGCGTGAGGCCGCCGCCTTCCGGCTTGCTTCGCACCACGACGAGGTCGTCGCCGGTGGCATCCAGCGATGGCAGGTACTCCGGGAACAGGTTCAGCGGGGCTGCGCACACGAAGGTGCCGTCCTCGTTGTCGGCAAAGGTCAGGGTATCCCGGACCAGCAGCCCCTGGAGGTTGTTGTGGAATTGTCCCACCACGCCGTCCCCTGTCCTGCGCACGACGAAGAACTCGTCAATGCAGCTGAACGTCAGGTTGATCCGGCTCGCCTGGACCAGGTCGGGGCCGAACAGGGTGTCCAGGGACCTGTTCTCGCTTTGCTCGATCCACCGCGTGAGGTCATTGTTGTACCGGTCGAAGTACCGTCGTGCCCCCTCGGCATCGATGACCCCCAGGGTCGCCTGGTAATAGCGCTTGGCCGGGCTCGTCTCCAGGTTCCGGTTGAATTTCCAGCGGTCGGTATCGAAGTAATCCGACAGGGTGGTGGAGGGATTGTCCGGATTGTCCGGATCCAGCAGGTAGGCGACCAGCCGCTTCAGCACGAGGCGGGCCGAGTAGTCCGGAGCCGTTTCGTACTGGTTCGAAAGGTCGCGGAGAGGCCGGAAGCGGGGGTTGTTCGTGTTGAACAAGTACTGGGGCGGTTCGAACTGGACCATCCGGGCCCCGTTTTCAAGGGCCCGCAGGGTGAACGCCGCCATGAGTTCAGCCGGCATGTCCAGCTCCGGATACAGGTACCACTTGGTCGCCGGCGACGTGGTGCCGGGACGGACCCAGGACAGCGACGCGCAGTCCATCTCCTGCCAGAACCAGCTCTGGACGCTTTCTCCATAGCCGGCTCCCTTGTACCCCTTAAGCAGGAAGGTGTCGGTCACGTACTGGTGCACCGGCCAGCCGTTGTTGGCCCAATTGAGGGTCAGGCGGTCGGTGCCCAATTTCCCGATGGCATAGTCCACCCAGTCCAGCCAGAAGGCCTTGGGTTTGTAGACCTTGTCCGGCTTCTCATAGATCAGGTTCCAGCTGTGGTCGCTCCACACCAGGTCCAGGCCGCAGGACGCCGCTGCATCGATGATGCCTTTCACAACCCGTTCTTCCACGACCCAGGCGTGGGAGTATTGTTCCTTGCCGGCCGCCCGGTCCGCCGTCCCGATGTCGTGGGACCCGATCAGCTCATGGAAGCGGATGCCCTCGAACGTATCCGGATAGGCGGCTTTCAGGGCTTCCATGGTGTCCATGTCCATGGGCAGGCTCCGGCAGGGAATGCCGTCCCCAAACCGCAGCTCGGCTGGCGGGAGCTTGGCCGCCTCCCCGTTCTGGTTCGTCCGGATGCCCGAGGAGTGCATCTCCAGGTAGACCGCCACCTTTTCTTCCCCGAAGAAGCGGAGCACCTCGTGGAGACTGGGCGAAATCCGGTCCAGGGGATCGCCGGCCTCCCGTTCTCCATACCCCTCGGCCTTGTAATGGTGGGTCGGGTAGACCAGCACAGCGAGGCGGTATCGGGCTCGCAACGGGTCCAGGCCCTCCAGGATGTTGGCCAGCTGGGTCCGCAGGGCGTCGAAATCCTTCCCGTGGGCCGATGTCACTTCCACGCCGCCCAGGCCTTCATCGATCTCGAAGAGAAGGATCGGCTTCTCGTCCTCCGGTATCTCGGTCGGCCTGGCGGTCGGCTCGGGCGTTCTCGTCGGCGGGGCCTGGGTGGGAGTCGGCTGGCTGCATCCCACGGGCAGGATCGCCAGGGTCAGGATCGCCAGGCAGGCGGTCCTCAGGATGCGGAGGACGGAGCGGATGAATGGTTGCGGCATGGTGTGTCTCCTTTTCATTCCTTTTCTTCCGGGAAATGCCCGGATGCACGGACCACGTCGGGCTGGGATGTCACCCGGTCCCGTTCCAGCCAATGAAACGCCGATGTCAGGACCGCTTCCCCCGGCTGGTTGCCGGATTCGACAAACAGCCGGATCTCGTTCTCCGGCTCCATCCGGCAGGAAGGAAGGTAATAGGTATCCTGGGGTGGGAGGGTCCATACCCGGCCCGCATTCCAGCCGTTCAGGAAAAGCTGCCCCTTCAGCCCGGCCGGAAACCGGATCCACAAGGGATCCATGGTCGCAACATCCGACTGCGGGAAGCGGGCCGAAAACCATGCGGGCCCCACGGTTCCCTCGCCAGGGGCCGCAGTCCCTTCCGGAATGCGCCACGGACGGAAGGACCAGGCTGCCCGGGAGAACAGCGGTTGCCAAAGGGCGTGGAGGACCAGGCTGCCAGGCGAGCGCATCTCCCGATCTTCCCATACCAGGAACTCCAGCACATTGTCCCCAGCCCGGGAGAGGGTTTCGGGCAGGACCAGGTCCAGGTAACCGGATCCCGGGATGTCGAAGAAGTCGACAACCTGGCCGTTGCATACCAACAACAGGTTGGAGTGGCTTTCGGCCTGGAGATGGACGGGAACGGGCGCATCGAGACGGAACCGGACCCCGTGGGTCCGGTATGGCGTGCCCACCAGCCCTTCGACGTGGTCGTCCTCGTTCCGGTGCCCGGCCTTGTGGGGCACCAACGAGGGGACGAAGGTCCTGGCCGGTACCGCCGGCCAGGGTTCCACCGGAATCCGCACAGCCTGGAATGCGGGACCGAACAGCCCCTTCGACTCCCCCATGCGCCAGGCATGGCAGAAACGTCCCAGGTTGTCCAGCAGGAGCACCAGTCGATTCTCCCCTGCGGGACAATGCAGGGGGATGGGGGCGCGGACCGCTCCCGGACCGGTTCCCCAGAGTCCCACGGATTGGCCGTTATGGAAGATTGTCGCCCGGTCCTCGCAGTAAGGCAGGAACAGGTCGATCCTGTCCGCCTGCTCCTGGTGCCAGGATATCCGGTACCAGGCATACCCGTACGGGATACCGATTTCATCCACGGATTGCGGGGCCGGAAGCGACATCCAGTCCGATTCCGAACCGTCCGGGGGATCCGATGCGATCCGGCTGAAGGGAAGGGGAAGATCGGGACCGGTGGCACGCGCCGTCGCGGGATAGGGACAGGCCCGGATGCCCTCCTTCGTCACGGACCGGTACCCGGTTTCGTTGTCGGCCGGGACGATCCGGACCCCGTCAGGATCCGCGTAGGCGGACCCGAAGAGGAGGCCGGAGCGGGTCTCCCAGGCGCGGGCCGCCAGGCCGCTGGACACCGCGATCACCCTGCAGGCCTCGGTTTCCAGGGTGGCCAGCGACGGCAGGCCCTGTCCGTCGACAGGCCTGTCCGGGATGGCCAGGCGGTATGGGACGCCATTCAGGGAGATGACCGTCTCCGTTCCGGGTGGACCGTGCACGACGAGGCCCTGGTCCGGGAAGAACCCCAACGGCATGCAATTGGCATGGTCCAGGACCAGGTCGTCCCGCAGTCGAAGGTTGAAGGGCAGGAACACCGCGCCCCAGGGAGGCAGGGAAACCGACAGGGTGGCGGAACCGGCCTGGATCGGGATGGTCCGGCCGGACGGACCGTCCAGGTTCGCCCAGGGTACGGTCGTCGTCTCCGGATCGGGCTCCGCCGGTTCCCCGCCCAGCGGGTCCGCGAGATATAACCAGTTTCCGGATGGGCCGACGGTTTCCAGGCGAAGTTCCCCGGCGTCGTCCCGGTCCGGTCGGCAGGGCCCGCGATCGGCCAGCTGGTCCCCGAATCGGCTGGACAGGAGATTCGAGAGGCGTGTCGCGTAATACTTTTCCGCCCGCCGGCCCCCCTCGCCCAGCGGCGCATCCAGGTCATAGCTGGTGGGTACGTGGCAGGAGGCCGCATATTGCAGGCGGCCGCCCATGAATCCGAAATTCGTTCCGCCATGCCACATGTAATAGGTATATTGGCCGCCCGCCCCCAGGATCTCCAGGGCCTTCCGGAGCACGGCCTCCCACCCCTTGGCGGCATGCGGGCGCCCCCACCAGTCGACGCCGCCGCACCAGAACTCGGTCACCAGGAGGGGGGCATCGGGCTGGACCTGTCGCATCCGCAGCAGGTCGCCGGCGGGATCGTCCCACGTGTTGACGCACTCGATGGTGCCGCATCCCAGGTCGCCCTCGAACAACCGGTTGCAGTTGAGGATCGGGATCCGGAAGCCTGCGTCCCGAAACGACGCGGTGATGTCCCGGAAGTACGCCAGCCGTCCGGGAACGGCCGGCATATGGTGTTCGTTCTCGTTCTGGACCAGGAGGATGTTGCCGCCCCGGGTGGCGTCCAGGCCGGCCAGGTCCGGCAGGATGCGGCTGAAATACCGTCGCCAGTATCGGGCGAAGGCCGGGTCGTCGGTACGGATCTTCAGTCCCGGCACGGTGTTGAGCCAGGCGGGCAGTCCGCCGTAGTCCCATTCGGAACAGATATACGGCCCGGGCCGCAGGAGAATGGCAAGGCCTTCCTCGCCGGCTGTTTCGATGTATCGGCGGATATCCAGGTCGCCCGTGAAATCGAACCGCCCTTCCTCGGGCTCGTGGAGGTTCCAGGCCATGTAGGTACTGATGCAAGTCAATCCCGCCTGTCGAGCCTCGCGAAGGCGGGCCCGCCACAGGTCCGCCGGGACCCGGAAATAGTGCATCTCGCCGCAGGTGAGCCAGGTCCTGCGGCCATCGACCAAGTAGCTGCGTTCGTCCCAGGTAACCGTCCTCATGCGGGTGCGGGCCCTCCGGCGGGATCGGGTTCCTGCCTGTTTCCCTCCAGGAGCATGACCGTCCTGCGCAGGCCGCACAGGGCCTTGGGCCGCCGGATCCCCGCCCCGGACGGGGAGGGGTCCGGATGGATCTCGAGGCGGGCCAGGCCCAGGGGCTCAATGGCCAGGACTTCCCAGGCGAAGCCGGATCCGGGTTCCGCTCCCTGGTGGAGAACAACAATCTCGTCAGCCCTGTCCCCGTTCCCGTCGACCGCCGCCAGGAACCGGGCGGTGGGCGGCACGTCACAGGAGACCACGGTTCCATCCGGGCGGATCAGTCGGACCTCTGTCCGGTCCGGCCAGGCCAGCAGCAGGGCCAGGGCATCCCTGGAACGGCCGAGTCCCCTGCCCAGGACCGCGTCGGGCCGGATTCCGGCCAGCTCGATGCGGTTGCCGCCATAGGATGCCAGCGTGTCGGCCAGGGTTCGCAGCAGCGGCGTCCCGAGCGTCTCGGCGTCGGACATGGCGGGGAACAGGCGGATCCGGGGCATTTCCCAGTCGGCCTCGACCCCACAGGCTTCGAACGACCAGGACCCCGAAGGCGCCCGATATAGGAAGAGCCACTCGTCCGGCTTGCCGTTTCGGGCGGTACCGGCCAGGAGATGGAGGCCGGCCATGGCCCTGGGGCGATCACCGATCGCATGGCGACAGGCCGGGTCCGCCACGACATCGACCAGGACCCCGTTCTGGCGAACGGCCCGGAGGTGGAACCCGTCGTCCTTCTCCACTCCCTGCACCAGCACATCCTCACCCCGGCTGTCCAGGGCCAGGCGGGTCATGCCGGCCAGGCCGGGACAGGGCCACGCCGACGGCACGCGATGGGGTTGTCCCGTAACCCAGCGATCGCCATTCGAATAAAAGTCCAGGCAGCGGAGGGTCTCGAACGCCCCCGTTTCCTCCAGGAGGACAAGGGTCGACTGGCTGTAGACCCGGGGCGGATTCCCGACATCGTTCTCGACCAACCGCTGGAGGTCCCTGTCAAAATACTCGTTCGGGTCCTGGCAGCGATGGGGCCACGAGGCCTCCGACAGCAGGAGGGTGCGCAGGCGGAGCAGGTTGGTCCTGGGCGAGAAGTCGTCCGCCCCTTCCCGGCACCAGCGCGTCCCCGGCCGCCCGGGATGGCCGGTGCTGAATAGGTACCACGGCGGCTCGAACTGGATGGCCGCGGCTCCCTCCCGAAGCGCCTTCAGGACGAAGGCGGCCAGGACTTCCACGGGGCAGTCGTCGTCATGGTGCGGGTAGTAGTGCCTGCCCGCGATGGTGAAGATCATCTCGCTCCAGAACCAGCTCTGGATGGACACGCCCCAGGATGCACCCGGGATGTCCCTGAGCGGGTGGTGCGGATAGGGCAGGTCGAAGGCCAGGGTCCGATCGATGACCGCTGTCCTCGATCGGGTGGCGAACAGGACCGGATTGCGTTCGGACACGGCATTGCCCCGATCCGGACGGCCCTCGCGGACGACTTCCCCGAATCGCTCCAGGTTGTTGGCCAGACTGTAGTTGTTGTTGGCATACGAGAAGATCGCGTTGGGTCCCAGCGCCTGGACGGCTGCCCGCTGGAGGGATGCGTAGGGTTCCGTATCGAAATAGGGATGATAGCCGGGTCCCTGGACATACCGGTCCAGGCTGCCGGATTCCGGGACATTCATGAGCCAGCAGGAATCGCTCCAGAACAGGGCCATGCCGGCTTCCCGGCAGGCCTCGATGCAGCCGGTCACGACATCGGGATCCAGGTAGAACGCATGGTCGTTCGTGTACTTCATGACCAGGTCCGACCCGTAGATCTCGTGGAATCGGATGCCGGAAAGGGCCTGCGGGAAGAGGGCCTTGAGTTCCACCAGGGTGTCCATGTCCATCGACAGGCCCCATCGCTCCTCCTCTCCCGTTCTTCTCAGGGGCGGGGGGCGCAGCGAAGACAACTCCCCGTTCTGCTGCGTGCAGTTGCCCGAAGAGTAGAGTTCCAGGAACACCCCGATTCCGTCCTCCCGCGTGGACTCCCACGTGGCTTCGAAGAAGGACAGGAAATGATGGAGTCCCGGATGGATTCGGCTGGCTGGCATGGTCCCGCCGGATTCCCCCCACCCGTTCCGGTTATAGAAATGGACCGGATAGAGCAGGACCGCGACCCGATAGGCCGGGAGCAGCGGGACAAGGGCCTGGCGGATCCGGTCCAGGATGCGGTCCATGTCCGGCCAGTCGTCCCGATACCGGTTGACCCGGTCGTGCCGCCACCCTTCCTCGATCTGGAAGATCAGCCAGGGGCGGGTATTGCGGGTTGGGGTCCTCCCAGGCTCGTGCTGCGCTGTCGTCATTCGGCCGCACCTCCCTTTCTGTCTCCGAATGTCAGTCGGAACCCATGGAGGCCGAAGGGCGCTGCGACAAACCGGATCCGGCCGCCTGCCTGCCGGTCGCCGACAGGCCGCTCCACCAAGTCCACGGGCTGGACCTGGAGGCCGGGCACCCGGCAGACAAGGTCCACTTCCCGCTCCCTCCCCTCGATGTCCCGCAGGCGCAGGATCAGCCCGTCCCGGTCCTCCGCCTGCTTAAGGGAGAGGACGGCCATCCCCGGCACCGGGTCCAGGAGATTGACGCGGAGGGGTGGCGCAGCCTGCTGTCCCAGTGCTGCCTTCTGTCCCGGGGCCCGCCCGTCGACGGACTGCCCCGGTGCGGATCCGGCCAGGACAGGCAGCACGGTATCCAGGGCCTGCCGGAAAACCCGGGCCGCCTCGAATGGCTCGGTCCGCGGCACCAGGCGGAAGCGGAAGGACATGTCCCCTTCGATCCACTGGGGGAAGTTGGATCCCCAACTGGTATTGAAGAGGTTGGCATGGATCTTCGGGGCCGATTCGACGGAATTGCCCCTGAACTTGTAGATTCCCTTCGTTCCCAGGGAAAGCAGGGGCGTATCCAGGGGCAGGAGGGTCATGCCCCCCGACTCGTCTTCCAGGTCGATCCAGTGTTCGCAGCAGTACAGCTGATGGTTGGCATTCCGCGCGATATCGCTGGCCGGATCCACGATGCTGCCGAGCTTGTTGATGCGGCAGCGGGGTGCGGCCATCCGGAACGGAAAGGAAAGGTGGGCGGCTTCCACCATGGGCGTGGCCTGTTTTCCGGACAAGTCGAGCCGAATGTCGAGATACGGCTCGTCCTGCGGCAGGGTTATGGTCATGCGCAGCCGGGAGGCGTTGCCGAAGGCCTCGACGCTGCGGCCGGACAACTCGCCTGTCAGGGTCGCCCGGACATAATCGCGGCCGGTTTCGGTCCGGAGACGAAAGTCGGCGGCCGAGAACGTTTCATCCGCGGCGTCGAACGGATAGCCCATCCGGCCATAATCGTTGACGGACCAGTCGAAGAAGCGGTAGGAATACGACCGGATGAATTCGGTGATCGTCCCGAACCCGATGATGTCATAGGAGTAGGCGCCCAGGACGCCATCGCCGGTGTCGTCCACCCATTCCCGGCCGTTGCGCCGGTCGACCAGGCTCACGATGCCGCCCCGCTTGCCGGACACCACCACCCGGAGCCAGGGATTCGACAGGATAGCCTGTCCTTCGTCCCCCTCTTCATGACGGATTGGTTCCGTCCCGGGAGTACCGCCGACTGGCGGACCTTCCGTCGTCCCGGTCTCCCCGTCCGGATCCCGAACGGCCAGGGTCATGTACCCCAGGGGCGGCAAGTCCTTAACCCGGGCCATCCTGTGCCCTGACTCGACCCAGGATTCCACCGGGACGCCCGTGTCGGCCTCGACCAGGGGACCGGTCCCGGCCGGGTCGGCCGGTCCCAGGTCCACAACGGCTTGCCGGCTCCAGCCGCATCCGTTGGCCACGACATGGCGCCGCCCCGCAACCGGCATGGCTGCGGCCAGGCTGTCCAGGGCTTCGGGCGCCAGCGCGTCCAGGACACCCTGCATGGCCCGGGCATACCCTCGCTGTTCCGCCCAGGATTCCTCGATCCTCCTGTAGGGTTCCGTGTCCCGCTGGGCCATGAACCGGCCCTTCTCGTATTCGCGGCCGTATCCGAGGGTCGACTTGACATCCAGTCCCCAGGTGTGTTCGCCGAAAAGGATGGCCTGTTCGTATGCTTCCCGCAGGGAGATCCGTTCCCCGCGGCCCGTCCGGTCGTCCGCCCGGCCTGTCAACGAGCCGATGGAGATGAGTTTCTCGGTTTCGGTCAGGCGGTTGCGGGCGGACCGGATCATGGCCGTTTCCACGGGATAGGACCCGGCCCCATGTATCCAGGTGTCCGCCAGGTCCTTTCGGACGACAGGAATCGCGGAGAGGTCGCATCGGGACATGTCCCCGTAGAAGTCATCGAGGGTTCCGGTCCGGATGTCCGCGTCGGGGAGCCGCTGCCGGATCGTTGCGATCATGCCCTCGATGGCGGAGGCGGACTGGGGACCGACATTGTCATTGGTCTGCATCAGGGCGAGCCAGGTCGGGAACGTCCAGTCGGGAGGCGGCACCAGCGGCGTGCCATACCCCATGCTGCTGTACATGGTCAGGACACGGCTGCCATCCGGGCCTTCCCAGAAGAAGAGGGGCGGCACATCCGGCGGGGTGCTGCTGGAATTGCACCCCAGGTGGAGGAACCGGATGCCGGCCCTGGCCAGAAGGGTGGGCAGGATCCAGGTATGGCCGGGCACATCCGTCATCTTGGCGCTGACCGGCCAGCGGCCGAACAACTCCGACAACGTTCTCGAAAACAGCAGGCCCCGGATGTAGTCCTCCAGGCCGCACGCTTCCGTATGGGTCGTGAATGGCAGGGCATGCCACGCGATCTGCCCTTCCAGGGCCAACCGGCGACCGGTTTCCAGGATGTCTGCCTCTTCCCCTTCCTTCACGGGCCGGTTTCCGTTGGTGCCGGGTTCCGCGTGGATGGGCGGGAACAGGGTCTGCAGGAGGGGCCAGGAGGGCATGGTCCACACATAGTGGAGGGACGGCCCCAGGGACTGGGTCTCCAGGCAGGTCTGCACGACCTTCGGCAGCATCCTGGCATGGAAGGAGTCGATCACCCGGGTGGCTAGGTCCGTGAACCCGATGTCGAAATGTGTCTTGAAGACCAGGATGATTTTCATGGCCTGTCCCTTTCACTCCGAGCCCGGGATTCCCTGGGCTTCGTCCCGGTCGCGGAGCGCCTGGAAAGCGCTGTCCAGCCGCGCCAGGACCATGGACTGCGGCAGGCGTGCCTGCAGTTCTTCCGCGATCCGGGGGAAGTTGTACAGATTGTGGATATCCGTATAGACCGGCAGGATACAGGGCTTTTCCCTGGAGGCGGCGGCTTCTTCCAGCCGTTTCACCAGCGCATCCAGGAGGACCGCCCGATCCTCGTCGTCCTGCATTTTTTTGTAGGTTGGGGACCAGGAGCCGGTTACCTGGTTTTGCCAGTACCAGAGCCAGGGTCCGAAACTCGTCGTGGGCGTTCCGTCCGGAAGCCTCGGGGGAATGACCCCCCGGTTCTTGACGGTCAGCCCCAGTGGCTTCAGGATCGCCGTGACAGCGGACAGGTCCGCTTCCCGGATTTCCCAGACATCGAACACCCGGATGTCCGCCAATGCGGAGAGGTCCGCCACATGGCGGGCATAGGCCTCCAGGTCTTCCTGCGACATGTCGCCCAGGTAGGCATACCCCGCTCCGGAAGCGCCGGCGAAAAAGCAGTCGTTGGGGGTGGCTTCCCGGTACAGGGTCTCCATCATGGCGGGATGACGGGTCGCCATGATCGGGTTGATGCCCCAGTTCAGGGGATACTCTCCCCGCTCCTTGTTGTTCCAGCTTTCATAGTAGAAGGTCAGGGGTCCCTTCATCGTGTCTCCCTCGCTGGCCATGAGGCAGACGAACACCGAGTCGTCATCGGCGCGGGGGATCCCGTCCGGGCTGCTCTGCCGCAGGGTGCCGCGGGCCTTGACCTGGGCGTGGAAGCTGGCGTTGGTTCCGTAATGGAAGGCATAATGGCCCGCCCGGGAGACCATCGAGATCCAGTGGCCTTCCGGCTCCCCGAAGCCCGTGATCTCGGCGTTGGGCTCCAGGGCTTCCAGGATGCGCTTGTACAGCCTGGCCTGGTCCGGGCTGCCGCCCACCTTGTATCCATAGCTCTCCATCGGGATGTCGGCGCAGGTCAGTCGGAAGACGAATCCCCGCTGGCTGACGGCCCAGTCCATGCCGGGCCACTTCCAGGGTCCGGCCTTGACCCCGTCGATATCGGGGCCCAGGACCGAGTGGGCAACCGTGCGGCTTGATCGGGGCATCAGGTTGTCCAGGGCCCATTCGTAGGCTTCGACGGAATCGGCGAACCGCCCCCGCAGGTCCAGGACGATGTCCAGTCCCAGGGTCTCGAAGAGGGCCTGGTCCCGGAAATGGATCGTATTGGAGACCGGAAGCAGGTCGTCGAGGCCGCCCAGGGTAGCCGCGACATACGCCGCCCCGTCGACCCGGTCGTCATAGACCACCAGTCCCTTCAACCGGTTCGCAAAGGCCGCCAGGACCTGGCCATCGTCCGCCGAACGCGGGCGGATGCCGTAGTCCCTCACGTAGGTCTCCATCCATCGGTCTTCCTTGCGACCGAGGAAAAGATGGGGACCGTCCCGGTTGACGATGCCCTGCAGCGTCTCGAACTCGATGCGTCGCGGGTTGACGTTTTCCGGGATGTCAAGACAGAGGGTCTCGGGGTATTCCGGCATGACGGACGGGACTCCTTCCGTGGAGGTGGGATCCGGGCTGGGGGTTGCATCGGGGGCCGTCGTCGGGGTCGGCCCTGCGGGGCCGCATCCTGCAGCAAGGAAGAGGCAGGCCACAAGCAGGACGGCAAGGAATGCCGACATATATGGATCCTCCAGACAGGGATCGGGCCGGAACCCGGGAACGGCAGGGGCCGCTCCCGGGTTTCGGTTCCCGGAACACGATCATTCCATGGATGCGTTGATGGCCTCGATCAGGCTGTCGCCGCCCATGCTCTTCCATTGGGCCACAAACTGGTCAAAGGCGTCGAGGGTGGCTTCGCCCCGGATGATCTGGGGCAGCATCTCCTGTTCCAGCTCGAGAAGCGGCTCGTATGTCTCCATCATCGAGGGGTCCAGGTCATAGATCACGGGGGCGAATCCCTGGAAGTCCTCGTATGCGGCGCCCGTTCCGAGCAGCTTGGCCACGGTTTCGGCCCAGTCGGTGGTATCGCACTGGGGATTCTCGAAGTACGTCTTCATGTTGGCGAACACGCGCTTCTCGTTGGGTTGGAGCGGTTCGTCGGAGTCGGCGTCCAGGGCGGCCTGCAGGCGCAGGTGCATCTGGTAGAGATAGTCTTCCCGTTCCATCTGGAGCGGGAACGGCCAGGCCATGAAATTCTGGGGCATATCGAGACCCACCTGCGCATGGGGTGCCAGGGCGGTCTCCCCGGTATCGCCGTTGTAGAGGCCATAGGTGACATTCAGGACCCGGACCGCCGCGGCGGGGTGCTCATAGCCCTTCCGGACCACGAGGAAATTGACGTTGGGCTTCTGGTACGGGGTCACGAGCTTGCCTTCGTCGTTGAGCGGCGCACTGACCGGGACCCAGTCCTGGTAGCGGTTGGCCGTCCTGGCTCCCCAGAGATGGGACCAGACGCTCCACCACGGCCCGAAGAACATGCCGCACTGGTTCAGGGTCAGGACGTCGCCCATGTCGGGATCGACCGTGATGATGCCGCCCTGGACGAGTTCGGCGATTTTCGTGATGCCGGCCTTCATTTCATCGGTAATCGATCCATACACCGTGTTGCCCTCGCCGTCCTTCATGAAGGTGCGCGGGTACGCGCCGAAGCAGGCCAGGATCGGGTCGACGGAGTAGAGGTCGTTGTTGACCCCGATCTTGGTGCTGAGCAGGGGAAGCCCGATGGTGTCGTCGGCGTTGTTGCCATCCGGGTCCTGTTCCACGAAGGCCTGGGCCATGTCCAGCACTTCGTCCAGGGTCGTCGGCATTTCCATGCCGAGGTTTTCCACCCAGTCACGCCGGACCCACAGGGTTTCATGCTGGCCGCCGATATTGGTGCTGGGGAGCGCGTACAGCTTCCCGCCGAAGGTGACCGACTGCAGGTTGCGGTTGTCGGCATAGGAGCCGTAGATATCCTTCAGCCGGTCGCTGAAGACCTGCTGGGTCGCCGTCAGGTCCTCCAGGAGATCCTTCTCGACCATTTCCTTAAGCAGGGAGATGCTGTCGATGAACAGGACATCCGGCAGGTCGTTGGTCGAAATGATGAGCTGGACCTTCTGGGTGTACTCCTCACCCGTCAGTTCCCAGTCATTAACAATCCGGATGTTCGTGATGTCATAAATGGCGTCGGTCAGCATGTTGTCATCCAGGTCCCAGTCTTCGCCGGCGCCGCCCTTGTTGGAGTCACGTCCCTGGGTCAGGGTGATCTCTGTCGGGCTCTTGTAGAACGGTTCGGTCAGGGCCGGATCGACGACCTCCTCGGTGGGCGTGGGCGTCGTGCCGGCGGTGGGTTCCGGCGTGGCGGTGGGGGGGGTCTGCTGGCAGGCGACGCTGGTGACGAGAAGTGCCATCGCGAGGAGCAGGGCGATCGTGATTCGTTTCATGCTGGTTCCTCCTTTTTCCTTCATGGTGCACCCTATATCGACCGCGTCCGGTTGCCCGGAACCGGATGCGGATTGATCTTGCTCTCAGTCCCGCTCGGCGAAGAGCCGCATGGAAATCCTCCCCAAAATGAATGTCATCAGGAACAGGACGACAGCGATGGCCGAGGCGTAGCCCATCTGGAACCGGATGAAGGCGTAGTCGTAGAGATGGGCCACGATGGTATGGGCGGCATAGTTCGGGCTGGGGATGCCGGCGACGGAAACGGCGATGTCGAAGACGGCGAAACTGGCGACGATGGTGCTGATGGCGTTGAACAGAAGCTGCGGCTTCATCAGGGGGAGGATGATATGCCAGAGTTCCTGGAACCCGCTCCGGACCCCGTCGATCCGGGCGGCTTCCAGCAGCTCTTTCGGGATGTTCTGGAGTCCCGCGAGAAAGACGAGGAACCCGGTGCCCATGCTCATCCACGCCGAAATGAAGATGACCACCGGCAGGATGGTTCGGGCGTCCAGGGTCCAGAGGACGGGTTCCGTCAGGAATCCCAGGCTGATGAGGACATCGTTGATCAGGCCGTACCGGTCGTTGGAAAAGAAATACAGCCATACCACGGACATGGCGATGCCGCTGGTGATGGACGGCGTGTAGAACGCCAGGGCATAAAGATTGCGAAAGCGCAGCGAGTTGATGACCCAGGCGAAGAGGAAGGATGCCGAGAATCCAACGGGACCGATGACGACGGAAAAGAGCAGGGTATTCCGGAGGGCCAGGGCGAATATGTCGTCATCCATGACCAGGAGCTTGAAATTGTCCAGCCCGACGAAAGAAGGCGCTTCCAGCATGTTGAAATAACTGAAGCTCAGGCCGAAGGCCGTTCCTACCGGGACGACCGTAAACACCGCGAACAGCAGCAGGAAAGGCAGCATGAACAGGTAGCCGACGCCGTTTTTCCGGACGAATTCCCGGATCCGGAAAACGGGACCGGATCCCTGGACGGAGGCGCTGGCGATGGTGCCGGATCCCATGATGCTTCTTCCCTCCTTCATGCTACTCGACGATGCCGGTCCGCTCGATGCCGGTGATGAAGCCCTTCTGGGCCACGATATAGAACAGGAAAACCGGCAGGATGCATATCGTGATGGCTGCCATGATCACGCCGTCCGTGACCAGGCGGTCCAGCTGGTTGGTCAGTACGGCCAGGTGGTAGTCCCGCAGCCCGTTCAGTACTGCGGGGAGCATGGACGGCAGGGGCAGCCGCTCGATCTTGGAGATATAGATGGCCGGTTCGTAATAATCGTTCCAGTGCCACACCACCGACAGGACGGTGCCGACGAGGATGGGAGACAGGGAGATCGGCAGGACGATGCGGACGAAGGTGGGGAAGAATCCGTACCCGTCGACCTGGGCGGCATCCTCCAGGGAGAGGGGCAACCCGTTGAAGAACTGGCGGAAAATGAAGATGTAGAGGCCGCCCCGGAGGCCGTACCCGAAGAAGGTCGGCACGATGATGGGCAGGCTGCTGTTGATCCAGCCCAGCCGGGCGAAATTGATGTACTGGGGCAGGATCATGACCTGCGGCGGGATCAGGATCGAGAAGATCACCAGCATGAACAGCAGGGTCCGCCCGCGGAAGGCGAAGCGGGAAAACCCGTACGCGACCAGGGAGCAGACCAGGACGTGTCCCAGGGAGGACAGGCCCGTAATGAGGAGCGAATTGAGGAAGTGGCTCCACAGGCCGAGGTACGAGGCGGCGATGGCGTAATTCTCCAGGCGGAATTCCCTGGGAATCCAGTTGACGCTGATGTCCATCAGGTCGCCGTAGCTCTTGATGGAGGTCACGAGCATGTACAGGAAGGGAAAGATGAAGACGAACGAGATGACCAGCATCAGGAAATAGAGGACGACCCGGAAGGCCAGGCCCCGACGGTGATAGGCCGTGTCCATGAGGGTTCGGATCGCGCTTCCCACGCCGGCGGACTTCGGGGTACCGGGCAAGGCGGCGGTTTTCATATCCGGTTCGTCACCTCCCTTCCGCTGGCATAGAATACATGCTTCCGCATGACGAGGAAGACCGCGAGTATGATTGCGAAGACAAACAGGAAATAAAGCCAGCTCAGGGCGGAGGCGTAGTCGAACTTCTGGAGGACGAAGGCGTTGCGGATGAAGTACTGGACCATGACGTTCCGGACATCGTTGAAGGAGTCGATGATGGTATAGACGAGGTTCAGCAGGATGACCGGGGAGAGCATCGGGATGGTGATGAGCCAGAACATCTCCCATTCCGTGGCGGAGTCGCACCGGGCCGCTTCATACAGCGAGGGGGAGATGCCCTGCAGGCCGGACAGGAACAACAGGATCTGGACGCCGGAACGCCACAGCAGGAGTGTGATGCGGTTCAGGAACGTGGACAGGACGAGGGTCACCGAGGGGCCGATCACCTGCCGGATTTCGTCCGGCAGCAGGATGCCCCGCATGATGTCCATGGACTTCGCGTCCACGCCCATGCCCAGGAGCTGGTTCAGGATCATGCCGCTTCCCAGGAGGAACGGCAGGAAGTACACGGTGCGGAAGAATCCGCGGAAACGGATTTTCTTGTTCAGCATGACCGCCAATATCAGGGAGAAGACGACGATGATGGGGGTGTTGACCAGGGTGTCGGTGACGACCCCGATGAAGGTCGGGACGAACTCGATGTCGATGGTGAAGGCCTCGAGATAGTGGGCCAGGCCGATGTATTCCATCTCGTCGAGATCGACGACGCTGGTGATCCGGTGGACGCTGAAGACCAGGGACTGGACCAGCGGGTACAGGAAAAAGACCAGGGTCCCGATGATGAACGGGGATACGAACAACAGCCCGTACAGGCGCTTCTTGCGTTCGATGGACATTTTCATGGCGTCCCCTCCCCCGGATCCAGGACGAGGTACTCCCGGGCCGGCACCCGGACCCCCTCCCAATCGGCCGCCTCATAGCCGTAATTGACATAGACCGTGACGCCGTTCTCGTATTCCACGCGTTTCAGGGTTTTCGAGAGGCTCGCATGGGACCGGACCGGGCTGTTCCAGGCCGGAGCCAGCCGCTGGTTGAAGTCGGAGACGATCCGGACGAGATCGTCGCGCCAAAGGTCGAAACGGGAGGAAAAGAGCGTGTTGGCGTCGGTATCGCGGAGGAGGGCCGGTGACTCCCAGGTCAGCCGGAACGCCGGCATGGTGCCCTGCTCAACCCACCGGAGCACCTGTGCGACGGCGTCATGGCTCAGGTTCAGCACCTGGCCGCTGCAGGGAATATAGCTGTGCACGACCATCTGGTAGAACGGGACGCTCTCGTCCGTGATGACGAAGCCGGAGTCCTTCTCCCCGATCGACACAAGATGGTCCGACAAGGCCAGGACATACCCGTTGCCGCCATCGACGGCCACATGGCCGAAGCGTTCCTGCGCTTCCCGCAGCAGGTCTCTCCAGCGATCGACCGTTTCGCTGCGCATCGTCGGGTTGCGCCGCTGGTAGTCGTCGTAGGTCATGGCGCCGATTCGCGTCAGGAATACGCCGTCGATCCCCAGGTCCGACAGGGTATCGAAGCCGGCGCTCGTTCTCCGGAATGCGGCCACCGGGTTGAACAGGTACCGGGAACTGGTCCTGTCCTGGACGGCATATCCATTCCCATCCAGGACGATGTCGCCCCGGGTCGAGAATCCGCCATTGGCCTTGACGATATCAATGGGATCGACCTCCAGGGAAAGGGGCCAGGCCATGTCCCTGCACAGCGAGGCCAGGCGCCCCAGCCCGGGGCGTCCGCCCAGCTGCGGGGCTGGAAGGAACGAGGCGGGATAGGCGCCCTGGCCATTTCGATACCATCCCCACAGGGTCAGGAAGGCCTTGGGGATCCCGGCTTCGTCGAGATCCCGGACGATGGCTTCCGCCTGACGGAAATCCGTGGTGACGACGAATTCGTTGAGAAGGAAGCGCCGCCTGGTGGTTCCCATGAACAGCTCCAGGCTTGCCGGGATGGGATCCCCGTCCTGGATCCGATCCACGAGCTTTCCTTCCTCCAGGAGAACCTGCCGGCAGGTCGATGCCATGCCGCCGTAATCGGCGGAGCCTTCTTCAAGGAAGTAATACCGGACCTCCTTGTCCGAATCGATCAGCCGATCGTCGATCTTGATGAACAGGGGCTTTTCCAGGGTGGAACTGGGGTTGTCGACAGTCGTCGGATAGACCCCGTACGTCCTGCGGAACTGGAAACTGGGAGCGACCCGGTACAGCGGCACGCCAAGGCCGCTGGGATAGACATTGACGGCGGCGTCCGCCTCTCCTTCCGTCAGCAGGGCGACATAGGCGCCGGTCCCCGATTTCATGCCGAAGGCGGGCAGCAGGGCGCGACTGGCCGTGCTGCGTGCCGTGGAGTCTTCGCCGACCCGGTCGTTGGCGAAGTCGAACGCGTCGGTCCCATATGGGATCATCCGGTAGGCCGTCGCCCGCCGGCTGCCGCTTTCGGCGCTGAACCGAAGCAGCGCACCGCTGCCGTCCGGATACAGGATGTACCCCGTTTCGTCGTTTCGGGCCGCCCCGAGGAAGGGGGCCGCCTCCAAGGCCAGGAGACGGGTTTCGGAGGCCTCGTCGAGCCCGTCCGACGGGACCCGGATGGAAAACGCGGATCCCTCGATTCCGAAATCCGCCATGAAGGACAATCCCATGGAAGGGAACGTATAGCGGATCCGGATGCCGCCGTCGATCCGACAGGCTTCCATGACGGGATCCAGCTTGGCCATCGAGGCGGTGACGACCTGGTCCCGTCCCTGGGCGCTCTTGTCCGAGAAGGAGACGATGAAGAGGGACTGCATGTTCTGTTTCCAGGTATTGTTGATTTTGGCGTCCGGCAGGGATTCGGGATCGTACAGCGTGTTCCAGGTTCGGCCGGATCGCAGGTCCCGTACGGAAATGGACGAATCGCTCCCGTCATACAGGAGTTCCAGGGTATCTGTCCGGGCCACGGGGCCGTCCGCAATGGTTTCGGCTTCAAACGGCAGGCTCGCCCTGACTTCCCGGGATTCCGGCCCGTCCTGTCCGCCTTCGGGGCGATCCGAAGCACAGGCGGCCAACACCAGCAACAGGGCCAGCAGGAGGGCCAGTGGCCCGGCCAGTCGGAACGCGGCGGAACGCGACAGCTTCATACGACTCCCCCTATGCCTGCAGGTTCATCCGGATTTCCCGGAGAATCCCCAGCAGGAACACGACGAACTGGCTGGACAGCGAGAACACCAGCGTCAGGACTGCCCACAGGACCAGCATGGCGAACAGGCTCACGAAAGTGACCCGGAGGGTCTGCCCCAGGTCGTAGTGGTTCAGGATCCGGATGCTCATGAGGAAAAGGATGCCGACCCAGGCTGCCAGCGCGACCTCGAGGGCGCCATAGAGAAGGCCTTCCTGGGTTCCGAGCCCCCTGGAGGCCAGGGCCAGCGGCAATTGGAACACGACGTAGGGCAGCATGCAGTATGCCGTGGACAGCAGGACTTCCCGGGGATGGGACTCGCCCCGGAGGATCGAGGTCACGGCATACAGCGCGGCGACCCAGGAAAGGATCGGGATGAGGAACCGGGCCGCTTCGAGGAACAGGTTCGCGTCCTCGACAGCCAGGGCGGAAAGGGGAAAATGGACAAGGTACAGGGAACCGAACCGGACCAGGACGACCAGCCCGAGATTGAGCAGGACGGCCGGATACACCGATCGGTCCCGGTACCGCTGGATTGTCCGGAACGTTTCCGCCGGATGGAACAGGACGGACAGGGACAGCCGGATGAACGTCATGGGTTCTTCCCTCCCCGCGCCAGCCTGTCGACGTTTTCCGCGCTGTATCGGCGGAATCTCCGGATCGCCTGGATTCCGGCAAGAAGGACGACCAGCGCCGCCAGGACCACCCAGGCGAAATGGTCCCGAATCCATTCGTGGCGAAGCTCGACAAACGCCAGGGAATATCCTTCCTTGTTTCCCGCCAGGAAATAGGACTCCATGGACTCGGAGAACCTGTCGGCCTTGTAATCGATCCGTCCCAGGCTGTCGTACGCCAGGCGGTAGGTTTCGCAGACCTCCTGGACATTGCGCCAGTGGATTTCCGCCTCTTCATAGCGGCCGTCCTGGAACAGGCCGATGGCCGAGTGGATTTCCCGGATGAACCGGGTCGGGCGAAAAACCTGGATGGTACCCGTGGCATAGTCGCTGACGAAGATCCGTCCCCCGCTGTCCACCGCGAGGCCGTTGGCGGCCGAGAACATGCCCTTCTTGTTCCCGTTCAGGCCGAAGACCGTCAGCAGGACCCCGTCCCGGGTGTACTGGTATATGCGCCCGGTATTGATGTCGACCACGTTGACGATCCCGTTCCGGTCCACGGCGATGGCCTCGAATTTCGGATCCACGGGAAGGCCCGCTTCGTCAAAGCTTCTCTCTCCGTAGAAATGTTCGGGGAAGATATTCTTTCCGATGGAGTTCAGTTTTCGGATCTGTCCCCCCTTCCGATCCAGGGAGGTTGCGTACACGAAGCCGTCCGAGGCCAGGCAGAAATTCAGGTAGGAGGCGGGTTCGGCCTTGCGCAGCCGGCTCTTCTGCTCCGCCGTGGCGAACAGCCGGATCAGGAGGGCGTTCAGGGAGAACTCCAGCCGGGTGGATCCCACATAGCCCCGGAAGTTGTTGTAGGCGTCGAGCTGCAACATCGACTGGTCCTTGATCGTATAGAGGTATCCCGTCGGGCTGAGGGCGACTTTCCGCGGCGTAAAGCGGAAATTCGGCCCCAGCAGCTCGGACTCGGGCTTGACGAACGCCTCGATGAAGGTTCCGTCCGGGGACAGGTGCACGATGCGCTCGTTGCCGGTGTCCGCGATATATAGGTCACCGCCGGCATCCACGAAGACTCCCTCCGGACCCTTGAGCGGCCGGTCATCCGGTCCGGTGAACGCCGTCGCCGTCCCCGTGGCGGGATCGATCGACAGGATCCGGTCGTTGCCGGTATCGGCCACGAACAGCCGGTCGTCCCCGGTCATGTACAGGTCCCGGATCCCCTTCATCGACCCCAGGCCTTCCAGGACGGCGATGGTTTCTTCATACTCGTAGCACGACGGGATGGCTTCCCGTCGCCCTGTCGAGGGATCGATCGTATAGCTGGATTCGGCCGCGCCGACGCCGGCCGGCTGGAGGATGAAGGCGAGAAGAACCGCCAGGGGGACGAGGCTCCGCCGGATTCCGGGAGGCAGGTGACGCAGGAAGTTCGATGCCATGCGGTTCCGCGCCTCCTAGGACTTGATGCCCGAATAGGTCATGGTTTCGATGACCTTTCGCTGCATGAGGATGAAGACGATGATGACGGGGGTCGTCATGACGAGGGTCGCGGCGGCGACGGCGCCGGCCCGGCCGATGTTGGCCACCGCGGGTCCGCCGGCCAGGAGCTGGAGCGCCAGCGGGAAGGTCTTCATGCTTTGGCTGGTCGTAAAGATCAGCGGCGTGAAATAGTCATTCCAGGTGCTGATGAACGTCAACGCCACCAGGGTAGCCCAGGCGGGCTTGATATTCGGCATCATGATGCGCCAGAAAATGCGCAGTTCCCTGGCGCCGTCCATGCGGGCCGATTCGACCAGGGCGAAGGGGAGCTGCCGTGTGAAGCGCTCCATAAGGAATACATTGTAGGCGATGGCGATCTTCGGGATGATCAGGGCTCCGAACGTATCGACCAGCCGGAGACTGTTGACGACCATGTAGGTCGGGATCTGCGTGACATGGGGCGAGAACATCAGGGCGGCGATGACGAGGCTCAGGATGACGCCGGATCCCTTCGGCCGATGGATCACGAGACCGTATGCACACAAGCCGCTGACAAGGACTGTCGACACCACGACCCCCGTGGTGACGATCAGGCTGTTCAGGACATAGCGGCTGAACGGGACATCCACGCTGCTGAGGGCGGCCAGGAGGCTTTGCAGATTGTCCAGGGTCGGGTTCCGGACAAAGAAGCGGGGCGGATAGAGGAACAGCTCGTCAAAGGGCTTGAAGGCCGTGGTCACCATATAGACGAGGGGCAGGGCGAAGAAGCCCACCAGGGCCGTCATCAGGAGATACTTGACGATTGTCCGCACACGGAGGGCCGGCAGCGTGCGCAGGACGGACCGGCGGATGGCCGGGATGCGGCGGACGGGAGGCCTGGTGTCGCGGGTCACGGGGAAGCCTCCCCATCGGTCGTCCAGCGCCGATTGTATTCTTCCTGCTTCATCCGGAGCTCCTTGTCGATATCCTCCACCGCTTCCTCGAGGGCGCTGCGGACATCCTGGTTCCCAAGCACAACGCGGTTCCAGGCATTGTTGAGGTGTCGGGACGTAAAGTACCCGCCGAGTACGTTTTCCATGTCCCGGGCCCATGCCCATTGGGACTGGATGACCTCCAGGTCCTCACCCTTCCAGTTGAGCCGGGAGAAGGCCCGGATATTGGCGGTGTTCCAGCGTGCCTCGGTGCCCACGATGGCCTCGATCTCCCTGGCGAAATCCACCTGGACGTCGGCGGACAGCCACCAGGACAGGAAGGACCAGGCCGCCTCGGCATCCCTCGTGCTGGACAGAATCACGTCCGCTTCACCGGCGATGCCGCCGACCGAACGATCGATGCTCCCATCCTCCTTTTCTGTTCCCGGTATGGGGGCGATGCCCCAGCGACCTGCCAGTTCCGGCGCAGCCGTTGTCAGGAGCAGGTAGTCGGGATAACCGGCAATGCCCATGGGAATTTCCCCGGTTCGCATCCGGTTGTAGAAGCTGGCGGTTACGGGAATTCCATAGTGCGTATACAGCTCGCAGTATTCCCGAAAGGCCTGGAATGCCTCCGGGGCGTCGAGACCGCTCCGTACCCCCCCGTCCCGGTAAAACGACCCGCCCCGCTGGAAGAGGAAAGGAGTAAAGTCCTGCGGGTAGAAAAACTGGAGGTTGTTCCGGTACAGGGCCGGCAGCACGTCCTGGTACAGATCCTCCCAAGTATTTGGCAGCCCGATCCCCAGTTGGGACACGACATCCTTCCGATACATCAGCACCTTGAAATTCATGGTCTCCGGAAGCCCGTACATGCCGTTCTCGAATTCGAACGGCACCAGGATTCCGGGCAGGAAGTCCTCCGTCACGGAGTCGAAACCGTCGAATGCGGACAGGTCCAGTACTGCCTTCCGGATGGCGAACTCCACCGGGGAATTGTTGCTGACGCACAGGGCGACATCGGGGGCCTTTCCCGCGGAGATGGCCATCATGAGGGCGTTGATCGCCCCGGCATTGAGTTGTGACGCGGGCAGGACGTTCATCCGGACCGATATGCCGGTATTCCTGGTGAAATCGTCTGCGGCCAGCTGGCGGATGACCTCGGCCCATTCCTTGCCCCGGCCGATCCAGACCTTGATCTGCCTTGGGGTTGCCTCGCCGTCCGACGTGGTCCCGAGACTGTCGTAGTCCTTGACGAAAGAGACGAGGAGGTTCGAGACGAAGGCCCGGACGCGTTCGAACAGCCCGATCCGGACCTCCCGGACCGGCGAGCCGGACGGCACGATCTCGAAGCGGTCGAGGACGATGGGAATCTCCTGCAAGGCCAGGTACCAGGTCCCGAGGCTGCTCTGGGCGTTCCGGATGTCGTTCAGGCGCCGGGGGATGCTCTCCGGATCCCGGATCATGGATTGAAAGACACCCATGACCTGTCGGAGCTGGTTCGAAATACCCGGATTCTTCGTGGCCAGGGTCCTGGCATACTCGCTTTTCGACTCAATGCTGTCATATAGCGATTGCAGGGTCTCCGGCAGGTTCGGGATCTTTTTCAGCAATTCATAGTCATAATTGACATCCGGTTCGCTGCCCGTGATCATCATGATCTTCAGCAGCAGCTCGGACAACTCGAGGTTGTCATAGTACAGGGATTGGACAAGGGGAGTGATCTCCCCCATCTTGACCACCAGGGTCAGGGTATGGGTCCCTTCGGCCAGGTCCATGTCGAACGGCTTGCCCTCCCGGTCGGAAAGGACTTCCGTGGTCCACTCGCGGGTATGGGGAAACCGGTAGCTCAGCAGCTCGGCAAAGGGAACCCGCCCGTCTATCAGGACCTGCCGGTATGCCGGCAGCCCGTCGTGCCACCACTGCAGGTACCGGATCCCGAGGTTGTAGGTTCCGCTTTCCGGTACCTCGAACTCCCACGTAATGGACTGGTTGCCCAGGCGCCATCTCCAATCGCCGATCGTATTGATCCGCGCGTACTCGACCGACCGGGGCTCGCAGGACAAATGGCTGTGGACCGTGCCGCGGATCGTGGAACTGCTTTTTTCCAGGACGGG
>JAKPNJ010000242.1 GCA_029548445.1 Bacillota bacterium
CGCCGTGGGAGGCATTCAGCTCTGACGGCGCAACGTTTACCTGGTGCAACCTGATCCCCGGCGACTATATGGTCGAGGAGAAGGAAGCGGGCGAGCTGTGGACAGAAACCGTTCCGCCCGGCGCCATGGCGGTCAGCCCCGGTCAAACGGCTGAGGCGACGGTCAAGAACACCTACGTGCCCGGCTGTCTGAAGGTCACGAAGGACATCGTCCTGGGCGATGTCGTGAACCCGGAGGCGGTCGTGATCCCGACATTCTACATTCGGATCACGGGACCGTCGTACCCGGAGGGCTCGCCGTGGGAAGCGTTTGGTTCTGACGGCGCATGGTACACCTGGTGCAACCTGATCCCCGGCGACTATATGGTCGAGGAGAAGGAAGCGGGTGAGTTGTGGACGGAATCGGTGCCGGCCGGCGCCGTGGCCGTGAGCCCCGGCAAGACGGCAGAGGCGATGGTGACGAACACCTACGTGCCCGGTTGCCTGAAAGTCACGAAGGACGTCGTCCTGGGCGATGTCGTGAATCCCGGAGCGGTCACGATCCCGACATTCTACATCCGGATCAAGGGACCGTCGTACCCGGAGGGCTCGCCGTGGGAGGCATTCAGCTCTGACGGCGCAACATATACCTGGTGCAACCTGATCCCCGGCGACTATATGGTCGAGGAGAAGGAAGCGGGCGAGCTGTGGACGGAAACCGTGCCGGTCGGCGCCGTGGCGGTCAGCCCCGGCAAGATGGCTGAGGCGACGGTAACGAACACTTACGTGCCCGGCTGCCTGAAAGTGACGAAGGACGTCGTCCTGGGCGATGTCGTGAATCCCGGAGCGGTCACGATCCCGACATTCTACATCCGGATCAAGGGACCGTCGTACCCGGAGGGCTCGCCGTGGGAGGAATTCAAGGCCAACGGCGCAACGTATACCTGGTGCAACCTGATCCCCGGCGACTATATGGTCGAGGAGCAGGACGCTGGCATTTTCTGGACGGAGACCGTCCCCGCCGAACCCATCGCGGTGCCGGCCGGCGGCCTCGCCTGCGCAACCGTGACCAACACCTATGTCCCGCCTGAAATCGAAACCGCCTGGGCCCGGATGATCGACGATCCCGACGATCGGACCTACCTGTTCCCAGGCCACCAGTGGTTTACCTATCTCGTCGTGAGCCCCACCGACATGCCCCAGACCTTCTACCTGTATGCGGCCCAGACCGTTCGCGTGGGCACGGTGGACATCTGGCACGAGGACGGGTTCCTGCGGATCGAGATCAACATGGATGCCGGCTACGCCATGATGGACAGCAAGGTCCACGTCCGGACGAGCCTCGAGGAATATCCCAGCCCCGTCCCGTGGGCGCCGGGCCAGTACGATGAGACCGGAGGGACCTCCTTCGCCATCGCCTGGGACCCGACCTGGGATGGCATTCCGCTGTACATCGCCGTCCATGGCAACGTGTGCGGGGACTTCTAGGTTCATGGGCCTTCCGCCCTGACGGTAAAAGGCCGGCCCGGTTCCCGCCCGATTCGGCCGGCGGACAACACCGGGCATCCCAGCGAAGCGAATGACCCGATTGGGAGCAGGCCCCCGGCACCAGGTGCCGGGGGCCTGTTCATGATCTGGAATGGATTCCAATGGGGAACAGAACCCAGGATACGGAAATCCTGGCGAGACGCGCGGCACGCCTTCCAACCCCGATCCCCTCTGTCAGCTGGCCGAAACCTATACCATCGGAAGCGATGAAGTCCGGGGAGGATGTGGACGCCTATTTCCCCGGATGGAGCGAGTGGCGTAACCGGCCGGGTATTCTGGCCGGTTTTTTTGGATTCACCTTGGAACAGGTCCCCCCCGGGACCCGATGGAAAAGGAGGCACACCATGACGATTCGGAAACCACTGACCCTTGTTTTGGCCCTGGCGATGCTGGCGGCCTTCGGACTTTTTGGCGGCCTGTCGGCTGCGGCGGAGCGGGAAGGTCCCTTCTCGAATTGGACCAACGACCCGCCTGTATCGGAACTGCAGGACTTCGTACGGGAGTACTATGACGATCCCGAGTACCCCGTGTGCGACTTTGTGGAGGCCAAGTACAACTACGGGGGCCCTGGCATGCTGGAAGGCG
>JAKPNJ010000251.1 GCA_029548445.1 Bacillota bacterium
CCGGAGGCACCACGACGCGGCCAGCAGGAGCACCGACAGGGCGACGCGGCCGATGGCGTCCCAGGGGTCCGGGAGCATGGGCCGGTAGGGACTGAAGACGGCGACGACCAGCAGGCCGATGGCGGCGAACAGCATGGCGAACCCGATCCGGGCGGGGAGGCCGGCTTCGGGGGGCTGTTCGGGCGCCTGTCCATCCGGGTTCGTCGCTGCGGTTTTCACATGTCCAGAATAGTACGAGCCGCAGACGGAATCAAGACGCGGCAAGTGCCTGTTCCGGCGGCCCGGAACGGGAGTATAATCGAGGAGGATTCTGTCGTCGGACAACAGCCGGCGCCCGAACCGCCGGCAACGGGACATGCCAGGAGGCGATTCGCATGAAGAAGAAGTTCCTGTGCCTGACACTCTGCATGCTCATGGTTTTCGGCCTTGCCCTTCCGGTAACCGCCTGGTCCAGCGGCGGCGTCGACCACACCCACCAGTACCTGACGGATCGGGCCCTCCAGGTCCTCCGGGCCGACAAGGGCGACGCGGTGGCGAACCTCCTGTCCGCCTACAGGAGCACCCTCCTCATTTATTCCGACTGGCCGGATGTCTACGAAAACGACGGCGGGCTCTACACCAGCCATTTCTACAATCCCTACACCGGAAAGACCTTCCTGGGCACGACGACGGCGCTGACCCGCTTTACGGCCCACGCCAACAACGCCAAGAAGTACTACGCCAAGAACAGGCCCCTGGCCATGCAGGAACTGGGGAAGGCGCTGCATTACCTGGCGGACATCAACGAGCCCCACCACGCCGCGCTGCTGATCGCCGGCCTGTCGAACCACACCCAGTACGAGGAGTGGATCGACGCCAACCGGGCCTTGTATGCGGACGATCTGGACAGCGTACCATACGACCTGTACAGCGCCGTTTCGTACAATCCCAAGCGGTACTACGCCAACTACTGTACGGCGCTGTTCCGGATGGCGGCCTTCAACGCCTATGACTGGGCGGACGAGGCCAAGTCCGGCGATCCGGCCCTGTGGGAGACCTCCGCAGCGGCCACGATGACCTACGCCCAGGAGTCCATTGCCGCGTTCCTGTACAACTACCTGGTCGCCGTGGGCGCCGTGAAGGCTTGACGATCCGGCCGTCCCGGTTCTCGAATCGGGCCTGTGAGCTGTTGCGCCGGCTTTCCATCGGCGAGAAAATCCGCCTGCTCTCGGGAGACGGGGTCTGGCGGACGAAGGATTGCAGCGCCCGGGGCCTTCCGTCGCTCTTTCTGTGCGACGGACCCCATGGCCTCCGCAAGCAGGACAACTCGGCCAGCGTCCGGATGGGAAATCCCAGTATCCGGACGGTCTGCTTTCCTTGTGCCTGCGCCACCGCCAACAGCTGGGACGAATCGCTGCTGTTCGAGATCGGCCGCCGCCTGGGAGAACTGGCCCGGTCCGGGCAGGTGGACATCGTCCTGGGTCCCAGCGTCAACATCAAGCGAAATCCGCTCTGCGGCCGCAATTTCGAATACTTCTCGGAAGACCCGCTCCTCTCCGGAAGGCTGGGCGCAGCCTGGGTCCGGGGGCTGCAGGGCCAGGGCGTCGGCGCCTCGGTCAAGCATTTCTGTGCCAACAACCAGGAGACCGATCGCACCCGGAGCAGCAGCGTCCTGGACGAGCGGACCCTGCGGGAAATCTACCTGAAACCCTTCGACATCATCGTCCGGGAGGCGGATCCCGCCACCCTCATGTGCAGCTACAACCGACTCAACGGGACCTACCTGTCGGACAGCCGGCGCTTCCTCCACGACATCCCCGTCGGGGAATGGGGCTTCCGCGGCTTCGTCCTGTCGGACTGGGGTGCCGTCCACGACCGGGTGGCCGGCATCCGGGCCGGCCTGGCCCTGGAAATGCCGGGAACCGGGTTCTTCGACCGGTCGATCCGCCGGGCCCTGCGGCGGGGGGACCTTGCGGAATCCGACCTCGACGCCTGCCTGTCCCCCATGGTGGAGTGGATCCTGGCGCGGGCGACGACACCCGGGGCGCCGGACGAGCCCACGGGAGCGCCGGATTCCGGGCCGTCCGCTTCCGCCGCGTCGTCCCTGGACGAGCACCACCGGTTCGCCCGGGAGGCCGCGGCCCGCTGTGCCGTCCTGCTGAAAAACGACGGCCTCCTGCCGCTTCGGCCCGACGATTCCTTTTGCGTCATCGGCGCCTTCGCGGAAACGCCCCGCTTCCAGGGCGCCGGCAGTTCCGCCATCCACTCGTACCAGGTCGACAGCCTGCTGGACAGCCTGCGGGCGGTTCGGGCCGACATCCCCTACAGCCGGGGGTTCGCGCAGGACGGCGACACGGACGACGCGACCGGAGACGCGGCGCTGGCTGTCGCCGCCGATTGCGACATCGTCGTGGTCGCCGTCGGCCTTCCCGATGCGGAGGAGAGCGAGGGGTTCGATCGCCCCCACATGCGACTGCCGGTGGTCCAGGACGAGCTGGTCCGCAGGCTCTGCGCCCTGGAAAAGCGGGTCGCCGTCGTCCTGTCGGCCGGGTCCGTTGTCGAGATGCCCTGGGCCGACGAGGTCCGGGCGATCCTGCACATGCACCTCGGCGGGGAGGCGGCAGGCTCGGCCTGTGCCGACCTGCTGCTGGGGGCGGCCAATCCCGGCGGCAAGCTGGCCGAAAGCCATCCCTTCCAGTACGACGACCACATCACCAGCCGTTTCTGGCTGGAAAGCGAAACCCAGTCCTTCTACCGGGAGGGCCTCTTCGTCGGGTACCGATATTACGACTCAGCCGTCCGGGCCGTGCGCTTCCCCTTTGGCCACGGCCTCAGCTATACCCGGTTCGCGTACGACCGACTGGCGGTCGCATCCGGGGAGGATGCCATCGACCTGTCGTTCGCGCTGACGAACACCGGCGACCGGGACGGCGAGGAGATCGTCCAGGTCTATCTCAGTGACCGGACCCGGTCGGTCTTCAAGCCCGAGCAGGAGCTGGCGGCCTTCCGGAAAATCCCCCTGGCCCGGGGCGAGACAAAGCCCGTGGCGATTCGCCTGCCCCATTCGGCCTTCGCCCACTACGATGTCGAGGCAGGGGGATGGCGGATTGCCAACGGCCTGTACGAGATCCGCATCGGGGCCAGCAGCCGGGACATCCGGCTCGTCTGGCCGCTCTCCGTCGACTTTGGCCAGGCGTACGCACCCGCCCCGGCCGGCTGGTATCGCACGCTGGAGGGGACCCCCGGGATCGGGGACCTGCAGCGGCTGTTCCCGGACCCCATCGTCCCCGAGCCGCCCTATCGCCGGGGCACGTACGATGTCAACGCCTCCCTGGGCCAGATGGCCGGCGACTCCTGGTTTGTGCGCCTCCTGCTGCGCCTTTCCGCCGGGATCATCGCCCGGGACCTGGGCATCCGGCCCGACCCCCGCAACCCGAAATACCGGATGATGATGGCCTCCGCCCGGGACTCATCCCTGCGGACCCTGATGCTCATGTCCCCGGAGCGCATGCCGAAAGCCCTGGCCCGCTTCCTCCTGTTCACGGCGAATGGGGGGTTTCGGCGACATCGCGGCCAGAGGAACGGATCCACATATTGACATCTATCAATATATTCGCTACGCTCACATCGAGATTCATCGATGCGTTTGGCGTGGCGGATTGCCCAGTCCCGCCGGACGGGGAGGAGCAAGTGGCAAATGGCCCTGGCGGCGAGCGTTTTCGGCTTCCTGAATGACCAGTTCCTGAAGATGAACTGGCTGTCGGAACTCTTCCGCCGGCTGGTCGAAGGGGTCTTCGGCCTGCCGGTTTCGGAGCGGGTCGGCGGCAGCCTCCACTTCTTCCTGTACGATACCGTCAAGATCTTCCTGCTCCTCTCGATCCTGATCTTCGGCATCTCCTATGTCCAGAGCTTCTTTCCCCCCGAGCGGACCCGAAAGATCCTGGGCCGGTTCCGGGGAATCGGCGCCAACATCCTGGGCGCCCTGTTGGGGACGGTGACACCCTTCTGCTCCTGCTCCTCCATCCCGCTCTTCATCGGCTTTACCAGCGCCGGCTTGCCCGTCGGCGTGACTTTCTCCTTCCTGATCTCCTCCCCCCTGGTGGACCTGGCCTCGGTCCTGCTCCTGGCCAGTATCTTCAACTGGCGGATCGCATTGGCCTATGTCGCGGTCGGCCTGGTCCTGGCCGTTCTGGGCGGTACGCTGATCAGCCGGCTCGGGATGGAGCGCTACGTGGAATCCTTCGTGCTGCAGCGGTCCCTGGTCGAGGCCGAGATACCGGCGATGACCCGCCGGGATCGCCTGCGGTTCGCCCGGGACCAGGTGGTCGAGATCCTGCGGCGGGTCTGGCTCTATGTCCTGGTTGGCGTCGGGATCGGCGCCCTGATCCACAACTGGATCCCCGAGGCCCTCATTACGACCGTCCTCGGCAGCCGGAACCCCTTCTCCGTCCTGCTGGCCACTCTCCTGGGCGCCCCCATGTACGCGGACATCTTCGGGACCCTGCCCATTGCGGAGGCCCTGGTGGCCAAGGGGGTGGGGATCGGGACGGTCCTGTCGTTCATGATGGCGGTGACCGCCCTGTCCCTCCCGTCGATGATCCTGCTGCGGAAGGTTGTCAAACTGCCGCTCCTGGCCACGTTCGCCGCCATTGTCCTCGTCGGGATTTTGGTCATGGGCTACGCCTTCAACGCCCTGGGGGGCTTGTTCATCTAGGCGGATGGCAGAGAGGAGAAGGACATGGACAAGAACGGGAAAGCGGCCTCCGGCATCGGTTTCTTTGACAGGTACCTGACGATTTGGGTTCTTCTCTGCATGGGCGCCGGCGTCCTGATCGGCCGCTTCCTGCCCGCCGTTCCGGAATTCCTGGGCCGGTTTTCCTATGCCGAGGTCTCCATTCCCATCGCCGTCCTGATCTGGCTCATGATCTTCCCCATGATGATGAAGGTGGACTTCGCCAGCATCCGCCATATCGGGCGGAATCCCAAGGGCCTGTACGTGACCTGGGTCACCAACTGGCTGGTCAAGCCCTTCACGATGTACGCCATCGCGGCCTTTTTCTTCTTTGTCGCCTTCAGGGCCTGGATTTCTCCCGAGCTGGCCCGGGACTACCTGGCCGGCGCCATCCTGCTGGGCGCCGCCCCCTGCACGGCCATGGTCTTCGTCTGGAGCTACCTGACCAGGGGGAACGCCGCCTACACCGTCGTCCAGGTGGCTACCAACGACCTGATCATTCTCGTGGCCTTCACCCCCATCGTCGCCCTCCTGCTGGGCATCAGCGGCATTCCCATCCCCTGGACCACCCTCCTGCTGTCGGTGGTGCTCTTCGTGGTCATTCCCCTGGCGGGGGGCGCCCTGACCCGGGTGCAGGTCATCCGGCACAAGGGAATCGACTACTTCAACCATCGCTTCCTGCCGAAATTCGGCAATGTCACGATCTCCGGCCTGCTTCTGACCCTGGTCATCATCTTCTCGTTCCAGGGCGACGTGATCCTGGAGAACCCGCTCCACATCCTCCTGATCGCCGTCCCGCTGACGCTCCAGACCTTCCTGATTTTCTTCATTGCCTATCTCGCGGCCCGAAAGCTGCGGCTCCCCCATAGCGTCGCAGCCCCGGCCGGCATGATCGGCGCCTCCAATTTCTTCGAACTGGCCGTGGCGGTCGCCATCTCCCTCTTCGAGCCGGATTCCCCCGTGGCCCTGGCGACCATCGTCGGCGTCCTGGTCGAAGTCCCGGTCATGCTGACCCTGGTCCGGATCGCCAACCGGACCCTGCACTGGTTCCCGCCGGAAGAGACGCTTCCGGTATAATTCGAGGGTACACTGCAAAGAGAAAAGAGAAGGAGAAAGATCTTGCCGAGGCAATGGCATCCGGTACTCCACTGCGAACACTGCATCATCTGCATGGAGGCGGCATGAAGACAGATACGGAAACCGGGATGAAGGA
>JAKPNJ010000254.1 GCA_029548445.1 Bacillota bacterium
TTACGCCGTGGCCAACATGCCCGGGACCGCCCCCCGAACTTTCACCTTCGCCCTGTCCAACGCCACCTTCCCCTATGTCCGGCTGCTGGCCGACCAGGGAAAGGGCGCCTTCCGGACGAGCCCGGCCCTGGAGCGGGGCCGGGTCCGGTTCGATGTGCCGCCGGAAGCGACGTAAGCCGCGCCGATGTCCGGCGCCATGAACCGTTTTGGTATAATGGGAATCAAATACCGTGTCGACGGAGGTTGCCCGCTGCCATGAAACGATGGAACGCGTTTTGGGTCGTCCTTACGCTCGTCGCCGCCATGGCCGCCTACATCCTGGTCTCCCTGCTCGTCGCCTACGACACGGAGTTCACCCACCTGGCCTATATTCCGATTATCCTGACCGGGATCCTGGCGCCCCACGCCGCCCTGCTGGTGTCCATCGCCTTCTCCCTGCTCCACCTGGTCCTGGCCGTGGGCGCTGTCGGCGTCCCGCCGGGAGGCGTCTTCGTCCGGGTCCTGATCTACCTGGTCTGCGGCCTGGGGTTCTACCTGCTGGGAACCGCCTACCGGAAGCGGGAGCGGGAGCGCCTCTCGTGGGAACGGCGCAATGTCCTCCGGGCCGAAACCCTGCTCCGGATCCAGCAGCACCCCTGCGAGTCGGTCCAGGCCTACCTGGATTACGCCCTGGAGCAGGTGATCCGCCTGACGGACAGCCGCATCGGCTATATCTACTTTTACGACGAGCAGCGCCGGGAATTTACCCTGAACACCTGGTCCTCCCGTGTGATGGCGGAGTGCGCCGTGGCGAATCCCCAAACGGTGTATTCCCTGGAAAATACCGGGGTCTGGGGCGACGCGGTCCGGATGCGGCGGCCGGTGATCGTCAACGATTTCCAGTCGGGGGATTCCCGGCTGAAGGGCGTCCCGAAGGGGCATGCGGCCCTGCGGACCTTCCTGACCGTACCCGTGTTCGACGGCGGCCGGATCGTGGCGGTGGTGGGCGTGGCCAACTGGGAGGGGCCGTACGGCGACGAGGATGTGGCCCAGGTGACCCTCCTCATGAACGGGGTCTGGGAGGTCCTGGAGCGGAAGAAGGCGGAGATCCGCCTGGCCAGGGAACGGGAACGGTTCGCCCGGACCCTGATGGCCATCGGGGACGCGGTCATCGCCACCGACGCCCGGGGCCGGGTCGAGCTGATGAACCGGGTGGCGGAGGACATGACCGGCTGGCGCCAGGAAGAAGCCGTCGGGCAGCCCTTCTCCACGGTGTTCCGGATCCGCGACGAGCGGAACGGCGAGGCCCTGCCCTGCCCCGTGCACCAGGTCCTCCAGGACGGCAAGACCGTGGAGCTGTCGGGGCACGCCATGCTCCAGTCCCGGGACGGGACCGACCGGCCGGTGGAGGACAGCGCCGCCCCGATTCCGGGTCCCGAGGGCGATGTGTCGGGCGTGGTGGTGGTGTTCCGGGACTATACGGAGAAGAAGAGCCGCCTGGAGCGGATTACGTATCTCAGCTTCCATGACCAGCTGACGGGCCTGTATAACCGGCGGTTCTTCGAGGAGGAACTCCGGCGGCTGGATGTGCCCCGGCAGATGCCGATGACCGTGGTCATGGCGGATGTCAACGGCCTCAAGCTGACCAACGACGCCTTCGGCCACGCCCGGGGCGATGCCCTGCTGCAGGCGGCGGCCCGGGTTCTCCGGGACAACTGCCGGGCGGACGACCTGGTCTGCCGGGTGGGGGGCGACGAATTTACGATCCTGCTACCCCGGACCGATGCCGCCGGTGCTGCGCAAGTGATCGCCCGCTTCCGGGAGGCCTTCTCCCGGGAGATCCTGGACTCGGTGCCCCTGTCGGTGTCCATGGGCGCCGACACCAAAACCGACCCGGACGAGCCCATGCAGGAGATCTTCAAGAAAGCCGAGGATCGGATGTACCGCAGCAAGCTGCTGGAGAGCCCCGCGTCCCGGGGCAACCTGGTGCGGAGCATCATGGACACCCTGAACGGCAAGTCCGAGCGGGAGCGCAGGCACTCGGAGCGGACCGCCGACCTGGGCGTCCGCATCGCCGAGGCCTACGGGATGGGCGAGGACGAAGTGCACAAGTTCCGCCTGGCGAGCCTGTTCCACGACATCGGGAAGATCGCCGTGGACGAGCGGATCCTGGAGAAGGAAGGCCCCCTGACCCCGGAGGAGTGGGAGGAAGTCCGGCGCCACTCGGAAATCGGGTACCGGATCCTGTGCTCGGTGCCGGAATTCGCCGAGGTGGCCGACAGTGTCCTGTGCCACCACGAGTGGTGGGATGGAACCGGGTATCCCCGGGGCCTCCGGGGGGAGGACATCCCCCACATCGCCCGGATCATGGCCGTGGCCGACGCCTATGAGGCCATGACCCAGGACCGGCCCTACCGGGCGGCCCTGCCCGAGGAGGCCATCCTGCGGGAGCTGGTTCGGGGCGCCGGCACCCAGTTCGACCCCGAGGTGGTCCGGGTGTTCGTCGGGAAGGTGCTGCAGGCGGACTGGCAGCGAGTCGCAGACGACATTCGGGAGGCCCAGGCCCAGGCCTGATGACCCGGGCCGCGGACAGGCAAATAGTTTTATTTCTAACCAATTGACGCCACTCCTCCGGCCTGTTATCATGGGGATCGCCTGACCGAACACACCGGAGGAGATCCCGTGCGCCCGCTGTCCGAAACGGAACTCTACCTGCTCTTTTCCCATGGCCCCCTGTTCCACCGGGCCCTGTTTCCCCGCATGCCCCTGTCCGGTGACGTTCCGGACGCCGGGCTGGAGGACCTCAACATGACCCATATCCGGACCCTGGTCTTCCTGCGGATCCACGGGGCGTCGCCCCTCTCCGCCGTGGCCCGGTGGCTGAACCTGGAGAAGGGATCCTTTACGCCGGTGGCCCGTCGGCTGGTGGCTGCGGGGCTGGCCGAGACCGTCCCGGACGGGGTGGACCGGCGGCGGACCCTCCTGGCCCTGACGGAGGCGGGACTGGCCTTCGACGACCGGCTGCGGACCCGGATGGCGGAGGGCTTCGCCCGCCAGGTGGACCGCCTGTCGGCGGCGGACCGGAAGCGCTTCTTCGACGCCCTGGCCCGGATCCGGAAACTGCTCCTGCAGATCCAGCCCGAGGGCGCCTGCTGTCCCCACGGACACCCCCACGCGCCACCCGGCGCGCCGCCAGTCGCCCCCCCGGGCGAGTCGCCAGGCGCGCCCCATGACCCGACCCGAACCAAGGAAGGGAGTTCCCCATGCTGCGGCTGATCCGGTTCCTGCGCCCCTATGTCCTGATGATCCTCCTGATTTTCGGCCTGCTGTTCGCCCAGGCCATGGCCGACCTGGCCCTGCCGGAGGCCATGTCCGGCATCGTCAACGTGGGCCTGCAGCAGAAAGGCATCGCCGACGCGATCCCGGAGGCCCTCCGGACCGTCGAGCTGGACCGGCTGCTGCTCCTGGTCCCGGCGGCGGACCGGGCGGCGGTGGACGCCGCCTACCGGCGGCTGGATCCGGAGGCGCTGCCGGCGGCGGACCGGGACCGGCTGCTGGCCCGGTACCCGATCCTGGCGAGTGAGTCCGTCGCCGTCTGGGATCCCCCGGCGGAGACCGACAGGGAGGCCCTGCAGGCCGTCCTGGCCCGGGCCATCGCCCTCCGGCAGGGCCTGGCCTCCGGGATGGCGGGCTTCGGCGGCATGGGCGGGACCGGGGGCACAGGGGGCACAGGGGGTACCGGCGGCTTTCCTTCCCTCCCCGCGGGTACCGACCTGATCGAGGTCGTCGAGCAGCTGCCCGAGGCCCAGCGGGATGCCCTGCTGGCCAAGGCCGCCGAGGCCATGGCGGGGCTCTCGGACTCCCTGCTCCTCCAGACCGCGTCGGTGTGGATCGCCGGGGAGTACGAGGCCTGCGGCATGGACCTGGTCGCCATCCAGAACCGGTACATCCTCGCCCAAGGCGGGTATATGATGCTGCTGGCCCTCATCGCCGCCGCCTGCACCATCGCGGTGGGCTACCTGTCCGCCCTGGTGGCCGCGGGCCTCTCCCGGGACCTCCGGCGCCAGGTCTTCCGGAAGGTGGAGGGCTTCTCCAGCGCCGAATTCGACAAGTTCTCGACGGCGTCCCTGATCACCCGCTCCACCAACGACATCCAGCAGATCCAGATGATGCTGGTGATGCTGCTGCGCATCCTCTTCTACGCCCCCATGATGGCCATCGGCGGCGTCGTCAAGGTGGTGGCCGCCCAGGCGTCCATGACCTGGATCATCGGCATGGCCGTGGGTGCCCTCCTGACCCTGATCGTCCTGGTCTTTACCGTCGCCATGCCCCGCTTCAAGCGGATCCAGAAACTGGTGGACAAGCTGAACCTGGTGACCCGGGAGATCCTCTCGGGCCTCATGGTGATCCGGGCCTTCAACACCCGGCGCCGGGAGGAAGAGCGGTTCGACGGGGTGAACGGGGAGCTGACCCGGACCACCCTCTTCGTGACCCGGATCATGGTCCTGATGATGCCGGTCATGATGCTCATCATGAACGGCACCACCCTGCTGATCGTGTGGACCGGCGCCCTGAAGATCGATGCCGGTACCCTGCAGATCGGCGACATGATGGCCTTCCTCCAGTACGCCATGCAGATCATCATGTCCTTCCTGATGGTCTCCTTCGTCTTCTTCATGCTGCCCCGGGCCAGCGTGTCGGCGGAGCGCATCGGCGAGGTCCTGGACACCGCCCCCACGATCCTGGACCCGGCGGAGCCCAGGGCCTTCCCGGATGGCGCTCCCGGCCGGCTGGAGTTCCGGGACGTGGGCTTCCGGTACCCCGGCGCCGACGAGAACGTCCTTTGCCGCCTCTCCTTCGTGGCCGAGCCCGGCAAAACCACCGCCATCATCGGTGGTACCGGCAGCGGCAAGTCGACGATTGTCCAGCTGGTTCCCCGGTTCTATGACGTCACCGAGGGCGCCATCCTGCTGGACGGCATCGACATCCGGGAGGTCCGGCAGCGGGACCTGCGGGCCCGGATCGGGTATGTGCCCCAGCGGGGCATCCTGTTCTCCGGCGATGCCCGCTCCAACGTGGCCTTCGGCCGGCCGGACGCCACCGACGACGAGGTGGACCGGGCCCTCCACGTGGCCCAGGCCTCCGAGTTCGTGGAGGCCCACAAGGAAGGAACGGCCATGGCCATCTCCCAGGGCGGCGTCAACGTATCCGGCGGCCAGCGCCAGCGGCTGTCCATCGCCCGGGCCCTGGCGGTACAGCCCGATCTCTTCCTGTTCGACGACAGCTTCTCGGCCCTGGACTTCCGGACCGACGCGGCCCTGCGGAAGGCTCTCCGGGAAGAAACCGCCAGCGCCACGGTCCTGGTCGTGGCCCAGCGGATCGGGACGATTCTCCATGCCGACCGGATCCTGGTCCTGGACGATGGCCGGCTGGTGGGCACCGGCACCCACCGCGAATTGCTGGACACCTGTCCTTTGTATCGGGAGATCGCCCTCTCCCAGCTGTCCGAGGAGGAATTGGCCGGATGAGCCCGCGAACGAGTCCCCCTGCTTCCCAGTCCCAGTCCCCTTCCCCGCAGCCCGGCGGTGGCCCCCGCGGGCCGGGATTCGGTCCCGGTCCCGGCATGGGCCCGGGGGGTCGGCGCCCCGGCGGGCCC
>JAKPNJ010000265.1 GCA_029548445.1 Bacillota bacterium
CCTGGCCCCGGGGCTGTTCGGCTGACCCCGGCCCGCCACGGCCCCTCGCGCCGGGAGCCGCCCCCTCGTGCCGGGAGCCGCCCCCTCACACCGGGAGTCGCCCCATTACGTCCCCTGAAAAGGACCCGGATGGACGAACGTGCCCTCCCGGAGCTGCCGGAAGGCCAGGTCCAGTTCGGCCCGCGTGTTCATGACGATGGGGCCGCCCCAGGCAATGGGCGCCCCGATGGGACGTCCCGACACCAGCAGGAAATGGGCGCCGGGCCCCCAGGCCCGCACCTGCAGCTCGTCTCCGGGCGAGAGCAGCAGGACGTCGCCCGGACGGGTTCCCTCCGGCATCTCGTGGTTCTCCCCCAGGGACAGGCTGCCCCGGACCGACAGGAGAAAGGCCGTGTGATCGGGTGCCACCGGCGTTTCCAGGGCGGTTCCCCCCGGCAGGCGGACATCCAGGAACCGGATGGCGATGTCGTCCCGCTCGACCGGCCCCGTCACGCCGTCGAACTCCCCCGCCAGGATCCGGACCCGGCCCCCGTCCGACAGGGAGACCGAGGGGATGGACGACGCCGGCAGGTCCCGGTACCGGGGCGCCGTCATCTTGAGGGCCGGGGGCAGGTTGGCCCACAGCTGCAGGCCCAGCATCCGGGGCGACCGGCGGGGCATTTCCTGGTGGAGGAGGCCGCCGCCCGCCGTCATCCACTGGCAGCCGTCCCCCTCGATGACGCCGGCGTTGCCCAGGCTGTCGGCGTGGTCCAGGGCGCCTTCAAAGAGGCAGGTAATGGTATCGATGCCCCGGTGGGGGTGCCATGGGAAGCCCTTTTCATATTCCTCCGGCCGGTCGGAGTCGAAGAAGTCCAGCATCAGGAACGGGTCCATGAGGACCGCCTCGTCACGGCCGAAGACCCGCAGGAGATGGACCCCGGCCCCATCCACCTGCCGGCGTCCCCGCAGGACGCGATCCACTGTGCGCCGCATGTCGATTCCCCCTTCCGCGAACGTTCTTTCTTGCTGTAAATTGTCTTTTTTTATCCAGTCCGCAGGAGCCGTGACGCGAAATCCGGCCGTCGGTTCCCTCTTCCAGTATAATTGGATTCACGATGGTGGGATAGGGAGGATGGCCGCATGGACGAAGCGATACGACCCCGGATCGGGGTTCCCATGGGAGATCCGGCGGGCATCGGCCCCGAGATCGCCCTGCTGGCGGCCCTGGATCCCGGGGTGGCCGAGGCGGCCGATGTCGTGCTGGTCGGGTCCCGCCGTGTGGCGGCGGCCGCGGGACGGATCCTCCGGCAGGCGGGCCGGCTGGAGGGCGTCGGGGACGACGACCTGGAACGGGTCCTGTCAGGCCTGGCCGAAGTCCCGGGGGCGGATGTGGACCCGGTTCCCTACGGCCGGATCGATGCGGCCTGCGGACGGGCGGCCTACGCCTGCATCCGGGCTTCCTCGGAATTGGCCCTGGCGGGGCGGATCGACGCGGTGGCGACGACCCCCATCCACAAGGAATCCATCCGGGCGGCCGGCGTTCCCTTTATCGGTCATACCGAGATGTACGGTGCCCTCAGCGGCACCCCCGATCCCGTGACCCTGTTCCAGACCGGCCGTCTCCGGATCCTGTTCCTGACCCGCCACCTGTCGCTTCAAGACGCCTGCAGGGCCATTGCGGAGGACCGCGTGTTCCGCGGGATCGTGGACGGGATTGGCGCCCTGTCGTCCCTGGGCCTCTCCCGGGACACCGACGCCGGGGGCCGCGAGTCCTGCCGGGCGCTCCTGGCCGTGGCGGGGCTCAATCCCCATAACGGAGAACACGGGCTGTTCGGGGACGAGGAGGGACGCTTCATCGAACCCGCCATCCGGCGGGCCCGGGAAGAGGGATACGACGTGACGGGACCGGTGCCGGCGGACTCCGTGTTCGCCCAGGCCCTCCATGGCCGGTACGGGGCGGTCCTGTCCCTGTACCATGACCAGGGGCACATCGCCGCCAAGACCCTGGATTTCGAGCGGACCATCTCCCTGACCCTGGGCATGCCGTTCCTGCGGACCTCCGTGGATCATGGGACGGCCTTCGACCTGGCCGGCCAGGGAGCCGCCTCCGCCACCAGCATGAAGGAAGCCGTCCGGTTGGCCGCCGCGTATGCGCCGCGCTACCGGGCGCCGAATCCGGCACTCGCCGGCGAGACGAAGAGGGGAGACGCCACATGAACCACGACCAGCCCAAGGACCGGATCCACCTGACTGTCCACGAGGGAGACCGGATCACGCCGGTCCTGGCCTCCCGGGGCGACACCCTGCTGTCGGCCCTCCGGGCGAAGGGGTTTGGCATTACGGCGCCCTGCGGCGGCAACGGCACCTGCGGCAAATGCCGGGTCCGGATTGTGGGCGGCCCCCCCCTGCCGCCTCCCGACGCCCTGGAGCACCGGCTGCTGGGCGCCCACGCGGCGGAAGGGGAGCGGCTCGCCTGCCGGATCCGGCTGGAAGGCGACCTGGAGATCGCCCTGCCCCGCCATGGCACCGCGGTGATCGTGACGGACGGGTGGCTGCCATCGGCCGCCCTGGAGCCCCTGGCCGTGGCCGAGGAGATCGCCCTGCCGCCCCCTGCCCTGGGGGACCAGCGGCCCGACGACCGGCGCTTTTTCGACGAGACGGGATGCTCCGTGCCGCCCGGGCTGCTGCGGGAACTGCCCCTGCGCCTCCGCCGGGACGGCTTCCGGATCGGGTATGTCTACCGGTCGGACAATCGGGACGTGATCCGGTTCCTGGCTCCCGGGGAGGCCGCTTCCGTGCGGATGCTGGGCATGGCCGCGGACATCGGCACCACGACCCTGGCCGCCTACCTGCTGGACCTGCGGACCGGGCAGCGCCTGGCCACCGCCTCGGCCCTGAACCCCCAGCGCACCTTCGGCGCCGACGTCATTTCGAGGATCGAGCACGCCGAATCCCGGACAGAGCACCTGGATGAGCTCCAGCGGTCCGTGACGGCCGCCCTGGGGAGCCTGGCCGGCGACCTGGTCCGGGAGGCCGGCGTATCGGCCGACGACCTGGTCTGCCTGACCCTGGCCGGCAATACCACCATGATGCACCTCCTGGCCGGCCTGCCCCCCGGCGCCATTTCCCGGGCCCCCTTCGCCCCGGCCAGCTGCGATGCGCTGACCGTGGAGGCCCGCTTCCTGGGGATCCCGGAGCCTGTCCGCCCCGACGCCCTGTGCGTCCTGATGCCCTCCATCTCCGGCTACGTGGGTGCCGACATCGTCGCCGGCATCCTGGCCACGGGGCTCCACGAATCCGGCGACCGGAACCGGATCCTGGTGGACATCGGCACCAACGGGGAGATCGTCCTGGCGTCCGGCGACCGGATGTACGCCTGCTCCACCGCCGCGGGACCCGCCTTCGAGGGGGCCAACATCCATTGCGGCATGGGCGGGGTCACCGGGGCCATCGACAAGGTCCGCCTGGAGCGGAATCACGACGGAACCGCGGTCCTCTGGACCGCCATCGGCCAGGATCGGCCCCGGGGCCTCTGCGGCTCGGGGATCGTGGACACCATGGCCATGCTCCTGGAGGCCGGGGTCGTGGACGACACCGGTGCCTTTGCGGACGACCCGTCGGCGCTGCCGCCGGAACTTGCCGCCCGGGTGGTGGAGTACGAAAGATGGAAGGCATTCGTGCTGGTCCCGGCGGACGAGGCCGCCCACCGGTCCCCGGTGCTCTTTACGGAGAAGGACGTCCGCGAAATCCAGAACGCCAAGGCGGCGGTTCGGGGCGGCATCGAGCGCCTGATGCAGAAGGCCGGGCTCCGGCCGGACCAGGTGTCCGAGCTGCTGATCGCCGGCGGGTTCGGCAGCTTCCTCAATATCGACAGCGCCTTCCGGATCGGGCTGCTGCCGGAGGCCCTGAGGGGCAGGACCCGCCCCGTGGGCAATACTGCCGGTGCCGGGGCCATGATGGCCCTGCTGGACGCCCGGCTCCCGGTGGAAGCGCTGCGGTGGATGGACCGGGTGGAGTATGTGGAGCTGTCCGCCGACCCGGCGTTCATGGATCTCTACATCGACGCCATGATGTTCCCGGAGGCCTGATCCCATGGCCGCGCCCCCGAATCCCAAGGCCCTGCTGCGGGCCGGCATGGACCACATGCGGCAGGCGCTGTCGCCCGGGGAGCGGGCGGACCTGTCGGAACGGATGGGCGACCACCTCCTGGCCGCCCTGCAGGACGGCTTGCCGCCGGAGGCCTTTGCCAGCCTCCCGCTGCGCATCTCCGGCTTCCTCCCCATCCGGGGCGAAATCGATCCCCTGCCGTTCTTGTCGCGGCTGCAGGCCCTGGGGGCCGTCCTGATGTTCCCGGCCACCCGGATCCGGGACCGATGCTGCCACCTTCGCTTTGGCGTCCTGCCGCCCGCCGGCGGCGCCTCCCTGCCGGACCAGATGGACCGCTGGGCCGTCCCGGGACCCATGGGGACCCGGGAACCGCCTCCCGACAGCCTCTCGGACCTCCTGCCCCACATCCTGCTGGTGCCGGCCCTGGCCTTCGACCGGCGGGGCCACCGGATCGGCTGGGGGATGGGCTGCTATGACCGGACGCTGGACGGGATGCGGGCGCCGTTCCTGGCCGTCGGCATCGGGTACGACTTCCAGCTGGCGGACGGCGACCTGCCCGACGAAGTCCATGACCGTCCCGTGGATCTCCTGGCGACGCCATCCGGGATCCTGGAATGCCGCCCCGGCGCCCTGGCCGCTTTCCATGCCTGGCTCCGGCCCGGCTGACGGAGCCGCGAATCGCAAAAGAATGCAAGAATTCGCGACGATTCGGGCCTTTACGGATCCCCGTCCTTCCAGTAGACTTCAGGGTGCAGGACCGATGCGGTCGCAGGGGGGGTGCCTCCTGCGGGAACGAAAGCCCCCGGGCTTTCAAGAGGGAAGCAGGTGCGATACCTGCGCGGTCCCGCCGCTGTAAGGGTGCCGTTTTCCGCGGATGCCACTGGCCAATCGGCCGGGAAGGCGCGGAAAACCGACAGGCCCGAGCCAGAAGACCTGCCGCATCGGGATGGTCCTTCCTCCACGGAAGATGGAGCGGATCGCGGCTGCGGCGTGCCGACCCGATGGCCTGGGGTCCGGAATCGCTGCATTCCACGACCGTTTCCTCCGACAGGGGAAGCGGTCGTTCTTTTTGTCCGGTGCCCGCGCCCATTGGCCGAGGTCCCGGACCCGCTCGCAAGGGAGGTTCCCCATGGTCCGTCCGAACCGGCCGATTCGCGCCGCATCCCTGCTCCTGTCGCTCCTCCTGGCCCTGGCCGCCGTGGCTGGCTGCGCCGGGACCGCCACCCCGACCCCGGCGCCCACCGCCGCGCCCACCGCCGCGCCTACGGAAACGCCCACCGGCGAGCCCACCCCGGCCGCCTTTCCCGTGACCGTGAAGGATGCGGCGGGCAACGACGTGACCTTTACGAAAGCCCCCGAGGCCATCGTGGTCCTGCCGGTCTGGGCCTGCGAGATGGTGCTGGACCTGGTTCCCGTCCAGCGCGTCGTGGGCGTCAGCCAGTGGGCCCTGGACCCGGTCCTGTCCGCCACCGGCGACAAGGCCGCCCAGGTGGCCGGGCGGGTCGAGAGCAAGAACCTGGAGGGGATCATCGCCCTGTCCCCCGACCTCGTGATCCTCGACACGTTCAACGATTTCGACGGGTCCATCGGCAAGTCCCTGCTGTCGGCGGGCATCCCGGTCCTGACCCTGTCGTCCCCGACGGACTTCGACGCCATCCGCGCCAACCTGCTGACCCTGGCCGACGCCCTGGGGGCCCGGGAGAACGGCGCGATCATCGTGGAGGACATGGACCAACGCCTCGAGGCCGTCCGGAAGGTCGTGGACGGCATTCCCGAGGCCGACCGGATAAAGGTTCTCTACTACGAGGACTTCTATGATCCGTCCGGCCAGAGCGTGGGCATGCTCTGCGCCTACGGCGAGGGGTCGACCTTCGACAGCCTGGCCCGGGCCGCCGGCGTGGTCAATGTCTGCGACGCCCCCAACTACTCGCCCATTTCCAAGGAAAAGGTGGTCGGGGAGTGGATGCCAGACCTCCTGGTTGTCCCCGGCATCGTGTTCAACCCCGACTTTACGGTCAGCGAAGACGGCGGCGCCGCCATCCGGGCGGCCATCCTCCAGGACGAGACCCTGGCTTCCCTGCCGGCGGTCCAGGAGGAACGGATCGTCGCCCTGACCGAGCGGTTCCGCAGCGCCACCTCCCATTACATGGCCCAGGCCGTGGAAGAACTGGCCAAGGCCGCGTATCCCGACAAGTTCCTGGCCTGGTGATCCCGTGACCCCCCTGCGCCGTCCCGGACCCGCCGGACTGGCCGCCCTCGGGCTGCCGGTCCTGGCGGGCGCCTGGATCCTGGCGGTGGCCGTCAGCACCGTGGCCATCTCCCCCGAGACGGTGATCCGGGCCATTCTGTCCGGCATGGGTCTCCTGCCCGCCGATGCCGTGTCCCAGGCCGACCGGACGGTGATCCTGATGATCCGGATCCCCCGGGTCCTGGCCGCCACCCTGGCCGGCGGGGGCCTGGCCCTCTCCGGTACCGTCCTCCAGGGCCTCTTCCGGAATCCCCTGGCCGACCCGGGCCTCCTGGGGGTGTCGGCCGGCGCCGGCTTCGGCTCGCTGCTGGCCATCCTGACCGGCATCGCCTCCTTCTATGTCCTGCCCCTGTCCGCCTTCCTGGGGGCCCTCCTGGGGGTGGGCCTGATCCTGGGCATCTCGGCCGCCGCCGGACGGGGAGGGGGGAGCGGCATCGGCATGGTGCCGCTGATCCTCAGCGGCATGGCGGTCAGCGCCATGTTCAGCGCCATGACGTCGCTGCTCCTGTCGATCTCCAACGAATTCCAGGTCAGCAATTATATTTTCTGGACCATGGGAGGCCTGGCCAACCGGCGCTGGGAACATGTCCTGGCCATGGCGCCCCTGGTGGCGGCCGCCGCAGTCCTGGTCCTGTCCCGGGCCCGGGACCTGGACATCCTCCTGCTGGGTGACGAGGCGGCGAAAGCCCTGGGGGTCCATCCCCGCCGGACCCGGCTGGTCCTGATCCTGGCCGCGTCCCTGTGCACGGCGGCCATCGTCTCCGTGACCGGCCCCATCGGGTTCGTCGGCCTCCTGGTGCCCCACATGCTCCGGCTCCTCATCGGGCCGGCCCATCGGCCCCTGGCCGTGGCCTCCTTCTTCGGGGGCGCCGTCTTCCTGGTCCTGTGCGACCTGCTGGCCCGGGTCCTGGCCATTTCCAAGGGCCAGGAGATCTCCGTCGGCG
>JAKPNJ010000267.1 GCA_029548445.1 Bacillota bacterium
AGTCGAGGGGGCCTACGCCCTGGTCCTCATGACCCCCGGCAAGCTCATCGGGGTCCGGGATCCGCTGGGGATCCGGCCCCTTTGCCTGGGCAAGCTCGGTACCTCCTACATGCTGGCTTCGGAAAGCTGCGCCATCGACGCCCTGGGCGGCGAGTTCATCCGGGATGTCAAGCCCGGCGAGGTCGTGACCATCTCCCGGGACGGCGTGTCGTCCGAGATGTACCGGGGGGTCCGGGAGAGCCACGGCAACGGGGCCCTCTGCATTTTCGAATTCGTCTACTTCGCGCGGCCCGACAGCTTTATCGACGGCGCCTCGGTCTACGAGTCCCGCCACACGGCCGGCCGCATCCTGGCCCGGGAGCATCCCTGCGAGGCCGACATGGTCATCGGGGCCCCGGACTCCGGCATCGTGGCCGCCATGGGCTTTGCGGAAGAATCCGGCATTCCCTATGGCGCGGGACTCCTTAAAAATCGGTACGTGGGACGCACCTTCATCCAGCCGACCCAGATCCAGCGGGAGATCGCCGTCGGGCTCAAGTTCTCGGCCCTCCGGAAGTCCATCGCAGGGAAGCGGCTGGTCATGATCGACGACTCCATCGTCCGGGGCACCACCACCCGTCATATCGTCAACCTGCTGAAGGATGCCGGCGCCCGGGAGGTCCATCTCCGCATCGCGTCCCCACCGGTCTGCTTCCCGTGCTTCTATGGCGTCGACACTCCCTCCCAGGAGGAACTGTCCGCCTGCAACATGTCCAGGGAAGAGATCCGGGAGATGATCGGCGCGGACAGCCTGGGGTACCTCAGCCTCGAAGGGCTGAAGGCGTCCACTCCCGGCATCCGGGTCGGCCACTGTGCCTCCTGCTTTGACGGCATGTACCCCGCCGGCATGCCCGAGCACATGAACGGGAAGATCCGCCGTCCATGAACCCGCCGACGACCCGGGTCGCCGTCCTGGTATCCGGGGGGGGGACGAACCTCCAGACCCTGATGGACCGGATCCGGGAAGGCCGCCTGCCCGGCGTTCGGATCGCCTGTGTCCTTGCCAGCCGGGACGGCACCCTGGCCGAAGAGCGGGCCAGGAAGGCCGGGATCCCCGTCGCCGTCACCCACCGCCGGGATCTTCCCGACGACGATGCCCACGATCGGGCGCTGTTGTCCGGGATCGACCGGCTGGCCGGCGGGAAGGTCGACCTGGTCGTCCTGGCCGGGTACCTGACCCGTTTGGGACCCCGGTTCCTGTCCGCCTATCCCGGCCGGATCCTCAATGTGCACCCGGCCCTGATCCCCGCGTTCTGCGGCCCCGGCCAGTACGGAATCCGCCCCCACGAGGCCGTCCTCGACGCAGGGGTCCGGATCACCGGCGCTACGGTGCATTTCGTCGACGGGGAATACGACACCGGCCCCATCATCCTCCAGAAGGCCGTGGAGGTTCGGCAGGACGACACGCCCCGAACCCTCCAGCTTCGGGTCATGCAGGAAGCGGAACAGGTCCTCCTGCCCGAGGCGGTTCGGCTGTTTGCGGAAGGACGGCTCCGGATCGAGGGCCGACGGGTCCGGATCCTGCCGGAACCGGAGCAATGGACGGGACAGGGGACCGAAGACAGGAAGGAATCCTGAGCCTGGGGTATAATCGGGGAAGGGCGACACCGCCGGGTCCGGGCCAGGGACCGACGGACTGGCAAAAAAGGGAGGGACCGCATGATCAGGAGAGCCATCATCAGTGTGTTCGAGAAGGAAGGCATCGCCGACTTCGCGCGGCAACTGGACGACATGGGCGTCGAGATCCTGTCCACCGGCGGCACGGCCCAGCTGCTGTCGGACGCGGGCATCCGGGTTCGCGGCATCTCGGACGTCACCGGCTTTCCCGAATGCCTGGGCGGCCGGGTCAAGACCCTCCATCCCAAGATTCACGGAGGCATCCTGGGACGTCGGGACGATCCGGGTCACCAGAAGGAGATGAAGGACCTGGGCATTGCCCCCATCGATCTCGTGGTGATCAACCTGTATCCCTTCCGCAAGACCGTGCTGACGCCGGGCGTCCGGCTGGAGACCTGCATCGAGAACATCGACATCGGGGGACCGGCGATGCTGCGGTCCGCATCGAAGAACTTCGCCCATGTGACGGTCCTGACCGATCCGGCGGACTACGCCCAGGTGCTGGCCGAAATCCGGACGGAAGGCGACACGCGGTACGAGACGCGCCTCCGGCTGGCCAAGAAGGCTTTCGAACTGACCAGCGAATATGATTCCCTGATCGCCTCCTACCTGTGGCAGCAGGTTCCGGCCGAACCGCCGCCGGAGCGGCTGACCCTGGCCTTCCAGAAGGTGCAGGACCTGCGGTACGGGGAGAACCCCCACCAGAAGGCGGTTTTCTACCGCAACGCCATTCCGGTCCGGGGCGGCATTTCCGAGGCCCGGCAGGTCAACGGGAAGGACCTGTCGTACAACAACATCGCCGATGCGGATGCCGCCATTTCCATCGTCAAGGAGTTCGAGGCACCGGTTATGGTGGCGATCAAGCACGCGAACCCCTGCGGCGTCGCCCTGGGGTCGTCGGTCCGTGACGCCTGGCGCCGGTGCTACGAGGCCGACCCGGTCTCGATATACGGCGGCGTCATCGCGACCAACCGGGAAATCGACGCCGAGACCGCCATCGACATGAGCGCCGTCTTCCTCGAAGTGGTGGTGGCCCCGTCCTATACCCAGGAGGCCCTCAACATCCTGACCCAGAAGAAGAACCTGCGGCTGCTGTCGCTGCCCCATATCGCCGAGCGGATTCCGCCGGCCGACCGGGAATACAAGCGGGTGATCGGGGGCCTCCTGATCCAGGACCACGATACGACGG
>JAKPNJ010000271.1 GCA_029548445.1 Bacillota bacterium
GGCGTCGTCAGCGAGGCCGACGCCAAGGCCCGGGTGCTGGAGGATCCGGCCGCCGCGGCCGACGTCTTCCAGTTCGCCAACGACCAGATCGTGGACCTGGTCAACGCGGGGGCGCTGTATGAGGTAACCCGCAACAAGGCCGCCATCGTGGATGCAAACATGGCCAGCGCCATCGAGGCCGCCACCGTGAACGGCAAGCTCTACGCCTATCCGTCCACCGCCGACAACGGCTACTTCATGTACTATGACAAGAGCGTGTTTACCGAGGAGGACGTCAAGAGCCTGGATACCATGCTGTCGGTGGCCGAGAGCAAGAGCAAGAAAGTGTTCATGGACGTCTCCAACGGCTGGTACATCGCCTCCTTCTTCCTGGGCGCCGGCGGCAAGCTGACGGTGGTCGACGGGAAGCAGAAGTGCGACTTCAACAATGAGAATGGCGTCAAGGCCGGCGAGGCCATCAAGGCCTTTACCGCCCATGCCGCCTTCCTGACCGGCGACGACGCCGTCCTGACCGGCGGCATCGGCGACGCCATCGCGGCCGGTGTCAGCGGCACCTGGAACGCCGCCGCCATATCCGAGAAACTCGGCGCCAACTATGCGGCCACCAAGCTGCCGACCTTCAACCTGGGCGGAACCCAGACCCAGATGAGCAGCTTCGCCGGCTTCAAGCTGGTGGGCGTCAGCAGCCAGACCAAGTTCCCCGTCCATGCCATGATGCTGGCCGAGTGGCTGACCAACGAGGCAAACCAGATCACCCGGTTCGAAACCCGCCAGATGGGCCCCGCCAACAAGAAGGCCGCCGAGAGCGAGGCCGTCAAGGCCAACGTCGCCCTGGCCGCCCTGGCCGCCCAGAACGCGTTTGCCGTCTCCCAGAAGGAAGTTCTCGGGTCCTACTGGGGACCGGCGGAAGCCTTCGGGACCGAAATGGAGGCCAAGAACTACGCCAAGTCCATCCAGGAGATGCTGGACGAGATGGTCACCCAGATCGAGGGATAGGCAGCCCCTTCCCCGATATCCCATGAAGCGGTTGCGGTGCGGGAGTCCGTCGGATCCCCGCACCGCAACCTGATATGAGGAGGGTGATCGGATTGGATTACATCGACTATATTGCGATGCCCCCGGTCCGGCGGTTCGGCTACCGGATCGACCGGGGACTCCGGAGCCTCCCCAGGCGCCTGGGCGGCACCCTGGCCAAGGCCGGCGCCGGGTTCGTCCGCCTGGGACGGGGGATCCGGGCGGGTGTCCGGGAGTATGTCGGGACCTTCCGGCAGGGGGATGCCCGGACCCGGCTGTCCTATGTCCTGATGGGCGCCGGCAGCCTGTTCCGGGGCCAGGTGGTCAAGGGCCTTCTCTACCTCTTCCTCCAGGCCGCCTTCCTCGTGTACATGGTGACCTTCGGCCTGACCCAGCTGTCCCTCCTGCCGACCCTGGGCACCGCGGTGCGAAAGGAGGTCTGGAACGAGGAACTCCAGATCTTCGAGTACATCCAGGGCGACAACTCCATGCTGATCCTGCTGTTCGGCGTCATGACGATCCTGATCGTGCTGGCCATGATCCGGGTCTATCTCGCGAACATCCGGACCGCCTTCCGGAACCAGCAGGCAAAGGCCCACGGGGCGGCCCTCCCCACCATCGTCCAGGACGTCCTGAACCTGTTCGACAAGAACCTCCACGCCACGTTCCTCTTCCTGCCCATCATGGGCATCCTGACATTCACGATCCTGCCCCTGATCTTCATGATCCTCATCGCCTTTACGAACTATGACATCAGCCACCAGCCCCCGGCCTCCCTCTTTACCTGGGTCGGGTTCGAGAATTTCCGGGACATCTTCTGGGACAACCCCGCCAAGTCCCGGACCTTCGTCGGGATCTTCCAATGGACCCTGGTGTGGGCCTTCTTCGCCACCTTCTCCAACTACATCCTAGGGATGATCCTGGCGCTGATGATCAACAAGAAGGGCATCCGGTTCAAGAAGTTCTGGCGGACGGTCTTCGTCGTGACCATTGCGGTGCCCCAGTTCGTCAGCCTCCTCCTGGTGTCCCGGCTGCTGGCGGAGCAAGGGGCCATGAACGTCCTGCTGGGGTATCTCGGGATCGGCCCGGTGCCCTTCCTGACCAACGGCCTGTTCGCCCGGGTCATGGTCATCCTGGTGAACATCTGGGTCGGCATCCCGTACACCATGCTCATTACCAGCGGAATCCTGATGAATATCCCCGTGGAGCTGTACGAGAGCGCCCGGATCGACGGGGCCGGGGTGACAAAAACCTTCACCCGCATCACCCTGCCCTACATGCTCTTCGTCACGACCCCCTACCTGATCACCCAGTTCGTGGGCAATATCAACAACTTCAACGTCATCTACCTGCTGACGGCAGGCGGACCCCTGACGCTGGACTACTACCAGGGAGGACGGACCGACCTGCTGGTCACCTGGCTCTACAAGCTGACCGTGAACCAGCAGGAGTACAACCTCGCGTCGGCCATCGGGATCATCATCTTCCTGATCACGGCGACCTTCTCCCTGCTCGTGTTCAACCTGTCCAGCTCGACCAGGAAGGAGGAAACCTTCCAATGAAGCGCATCAATTGGAGGTCGTCCCTTTCCAATACCGTGATTTACCTGATCCTGGGCGTCATGGCGATCCTGTGGCTGCTGCCCATCGCCTGGCTGGTCATGATCTCCTTCCGCGCCGAGCCCGGCGCCTGGACGCCCTACATCCTGCCCAAGACCCTGACCCTGGACAACTACATCAGGCTCTTTTCGGAGACCCAGCTCTTCAACTATCCCAGGTGGTTCCTGAACACCCTCTTCGTGGCCCTGATGACCTGCGCCATCTCGACGATCCTCGTCCTGATGACGAGTTACACCCTGAGCCGGCTGCGCTTCCGGTCCCGGAAGGGCCTCCTGAACGTCGGCCTGATCCTGGGAATGTTCCCCGGGTTCATGGCGATGATCGCGGTCTACTACATCCTGAAGGCCATGGGCCTGTCCCAGACCCTGATCGCCCTGATTCTCGTGTACTCCGGCGGCGCCGGCCTGGGCTACTACATCGCCAAGGGCTTTTTCGACACCATCCCCCGGTCCCTGGACGAGGCGGCCATCGTGGATGGGGCCAACCAGAACACCATCTTCTGGGAGATCATTCTCCCCCTCTCCAAGCCCATTGTCATCTATACGATCCTGGTGTCGTTCATGGCGCCCTGGGTCGACTTCATCTTCGTCAGCATCATCATGAAGGACAACTACAACAACTACACCATCGCCCTGGGACTCTACCAGATGCTGACCCGGGAGAACATCTACCGGTACTTTACCCAGTTCTGCGCGGGCGCGGTCCTGATCGCGATCCCCATCACGATCCTCTACATCATCATGCAAAAATTCTACGTGGAAGGCGTCACCGGCGGCGCCGTCAAGGGATGACCGGGCAGGGGAGGGCTCGCCATGTGGGGCGGGCCTTCCCGGCTCTTCTCCTTCTCCTGGCCCTCCTGGCCGCCCTGCCCGCGGGGTGCGCCGGGCAGGAACCGCCCCGGCGGCTGTCCGACGGGTACCGCAACTACTACGAGATCTTCGTCCGCAGTTTCTACGACTCGGACGGCGACGGCCTGGGCGACCTGGACGGGGTCCGGGAGAAGCTCGACTACATCGTCGACGACCTGGGGGCTGACGGCCTCTGGCTCATGCCCATCATGCCCTCCCCCACCTACCACAAATACGATGTCATGGACTACCGGTCCATCGATCCGGAATACGGGACCCTGGAGGATTTCGACGCCCTGGTGGCCGAGGCCCATGCCCGGGATGTCCGGATTCTCCTGGACCTGGTGGTGAACCACACCTCAAATCGCCATCCCTGGTTCAAGGAAGCGGTCAGCGCCCTCTGGAACGACGAAGAAAGCCCGTACATCGACTACTACAATTTCTCCCCGGAGGATCCCGGCCAGGGCTGGAACAAGATCACGGACAAATACTATTACGAATGCCGGTTTGTCGCGGAAATGCCCGACCTGAACCTGGACAACCCGGAGGTCCGGGAGGAAATCCTGTCCATCGCGCAGTTCTGGCTGGACCGGGGCGCCGACGGATTCCGGCTGGATGCGGTGACCTCCTTCTACACCGGGCACAAGGAGAAGAACATCGAATTTCTCCGCTGGCTGAACGACGGGATCAAGGCCATCCGGCCCGACGCCTACCTGGTGGGGGAGGCCTGGACCGACGGGGTGACCATAACCGATTACTACGGCAGCGGCCTGGACAGCTTTTTCAACTTCCCCTACTCCCAGGCTACAGGCCGCCTGGTGGCGGCCCTCAACGCCCGAACCGGCCGGAACCTGGCCGGCTCCCTGGCCGAGTGGAACCGGACCATCCAGGCCGCCCGGCCCGGCGCCAGGGACGCGCTGTTCCTGTCGAACCACGACCACGCCCGCAGCGCCGGAATCCTGATGCGGGACATTCGGCGGCAGAAGATGGCCGCTGCCCTGTACTTGCTGGCCCCGGGCAATCCCTTCGTCTATTACGGCGAGGAACTGGGCATGACCGGTTCGGGGAAGGACGAAAACGCCCGGCTGCCCATGGCCTGGTCGACCACCGACCCCGCCGGCATTCCCCTGCCGCCCCCCAACGCCACCCAAACCGTGGAGGGGATCGACGGGGCGGACCGGCAGCTCCGGGACCGGAACTCGCTGCTGCAATACTACCGGCGCATTTTCACGATCAAGGCCCGGTACCCGGAAATCGCCCGGGGAATCCCGGAAGCCCGGGATGGCGGCTTACAGGAGGTCGCGATCCTGGCCATGACCTGGCAGGGACGGACGGTCTGCGTGGTCCACAACCTGGCGGAAGAGGCCGTGTCGGTGGACCTGGCCCTGGCGGGGCTGCAGGGCGCGACCCTGGGGGATTCCCTGGCCGTGGCGGGCGGCAAGCCCCGGATGGCCCGGGACCGCCTGTCGATGCCGCCCCTGTCCACCGCGATCCTGGTGGCGGCGGAGGGGGCAGGGGAGTAGGCGGCCTTCCGGCACCCCTCCGTAAAGCCGCTCCTGGCGAACAGGTAGACGAACTTGCAAATAACTCACTCGTGAATGACGAATTCATGGATTGGCATGTACAGGACCATCAATTGACCGTGGTGTCGGTTTGTCAATCCGGGATCCAATCCCGGACCCCGTCGTTCCGGAAGCCGATATGCTAGAATCGGACCATGCGCAGGCTCTGCCGGCCCCTCCCGGAACCGGGACGATTCGCCCTGTATTATGCGGTCAGCTACATGTCGACCGCCGTGTTCAATGTCTTTATCCCCCTCTATCTCAACAGCCTTGGCTACAGCCGGTCGGTGGTGGGGACCCTGCTGGCCCTGGGGCCCTTCGCGGCCCTGGTCCTGCACCCGGCCTGGGGGCTCCTGGCCGACCGGGCCCGGAGCAAGAACACCGTCCTGGCAGCGCTGATCCTTGGGGCCGCCGCGGCGGTGCTGCTCTTTCCGCTGTCCTCGTCCCTGCCCCTGGTGCTGTTTTTCCTCTTCCTTTTCTCGGCGTTCCAGGCCTCCATTATCCCCCTGAGCGATGCCATTACGCTGGAGCGGGCCGGCCAGTCCGGCTGGTCCTTCGGGCCCGTCCGCCTGGCGGGGACCGTCGGGTTCGCCCTCATGGCGGTGGTTGCGGGGTTCTCGGCCCGCTGGCGCATCGGGTCCATTTTCCCCCTGTATGCCGTCCTGGGCCTGCTGGCCTTCCTCGTGCTCCTTCGCCTGCCGAAGGTTCGGGGCCACCAGTCCGCCGGGCCCCGGGTCCCGCCGGGCCGGCTGTTCCGGAGCCGGGCCCTGGTCCTGGTGCTTGCCTTCCATTTCCTGCTCCAGTTTACCCTGGGCTTCTACTACAGCTTCTTCGCCATCCACCTGAAGGAACTGGGCGGGGACGCGTCCCTCCAGGGTTGGGCCGTGTTCATCACAGCCACGGCGGAGCTGCCCTTCCTGCTGAACGCCGATCGGATCCTGGCCCGCCTGGGCCTCCGCCGGACCCTGCTCCTGGCCGGGGGAATCCTGTCCCTCCGGTGGCTGGCCTTCTACCTGGTGTCCGACCGGTTCCTGCTGATGGCCCTGAACGCGACCCACGGCGTGACCGTCATCGTGTTCATTTACTGCCTCGCCACCTTCATCAACCGGCATGTGCCGAGGGAACTCCGGGCCTCGGGACACGCCCTGAACGCCATGCTGTGCATCGGCGCCGCCCGGATCCTGGGCAGCGTCCTGGGGGGCGTCCTCTGTGACCGGCTGGGCATCCGGCCGGTCTTCCTGCTCTTCTCCCTCGTGGCCGCCGTATCCGTGGCGGTCTTCGCGCCGCTGTTGCTGGGAAAGAGGCCCCGCCGGGCCGCCGCCCCCGACGCCGCTCCCCGTGAGGAGGACCCTGCGCCATGACCCTGTGGATGGCCCTCGCCCTGTCGGCCGTCGCCGCCTATCTCCTGGGCAGCGTCAACAGCGCCATCCTGGTCTCCCGCCTCCTGGCGAAGGACGACATCCGCGCCCACGGCAGCGGCAACGCGGGGATGACCAACATGCTCCGCACCTTCGGCAGGAAGGCCGCCCTGCTGACCACCCTGGGGGACCTGCTGAAGGCCATGGCGGCGGTCCTGCTGGCCCGGGGACTCGTGGCCGCCACGGGGACGGCAGCGGGCTTCGATCCCGGTTACGCGGCGGGGTTCTTCGTCCTGCTGGGCCACATTTTTCCGGTCTTCTTCGGGTTCCGGGGAGGGAAGGGGGTCATGCCGGCCTTGGGCGTCGTGCTCCTGGTGGACCCGGTGGCGTTTCTCGTGCTGCTGGCCGTGGCCGTCCCGGTGTTCCTGGCGGTCCGGATCATGTCGGTGGTGTCCCTGGCCAGCGCGGCGCTGCTGCCGCCGGTGACCCTGGTCCTCTGTCTCCTGCGCCAGGCGGATCCCCTGGTCCCCACCCTGGCGACCGCGCTCTATGCGGCCCTGGTGGCGGTGTCCCACAGGGAGAACATCCGGCGCCTGCGGGCCGGAACGGAAAAGCGCATCGTGCCGAAACAGCGTGACTAGGTGACTAGGCGCCGGGCCCGGTCCTCTTCGGGAACCAGGGGATGAACATGCTGGTGCGGGCCTTGTAGGCCTCCCAGTCGGGACGGCCGGCGTATTTGCGTTCCAGCAGGGGCACCCCGGAGACGAAGACCAGGAAAAGCGTGATCAGGACGGGGCTTTCGACGAGCCACAGGCCGCGGCCGGCGGCGACGGCCATGAGCCATAGCCCCCACCACTGGACGGCTTCCCCGAAATAATTGGGGTGGCGGGTGTAGCGCCACAGGCC
>JAKPNJ010000359.1 GCA_029548445.1 Bacillota bacterium
TCGAAGGAGTACCCCAGGGTGCCCGCATGATCGGAGTCGATCATCCCCGCCAGCTCATCCGGCGGATGTGCGGCCACCTGGTCCAGGGCGAAGAGAAGGTCCTGGGGTTGCAGCACCTTCTCGTCGTTGTACTCCATCCAATAATCGATCCGGTCGACGCTGGCCCAGGTGAACCCATGGGTGACAACAAGCGGCGCCAGGACATTCGCGACCTTGGTGGAGGAGAGGATCAGCGGGTAGGGGGCGTCCCGGGGATCGGGCTCGGCCAGATACGCGGGTTGGCTGGAATCGGAGCCGGACGGCTTGCGGGCCGGGTACCACAGGGTGATGTCCACCTTGCGGCCGTTGCGGCTGGAGTCGACGGTGCCCATCCGGCGGTATCCCACGTGGTAGGGCCCCGGTTTGGCGAGGGAATAGGGATTGCGGGGCACACAGGACGGGAGCAGGAGGATCGTCCCCAGGACCAGGAGCATCGAGGCTGCGCGCACCAGGGTCCGACAAGGCGGTTTCGAACAGGAATGGCGAACCGGAGGAAGCATGCGACCACCTCCCGTCTGCTTCGACCGAATCCTGCCCTGATTATATACCCGCGCCGGCTCGGGGAGCCTGCATCCCCTTCGCACGCCATGCGGTTTTGGCGTACACTGCGGTCATTGCGTACGTTGTGGACATTGCGTACGTCGAAACCACAGGGATTTCCAGGAGGCCCTTCGGCCGTCTCCATCCGTCCTGCCCTACCCAGCTGCACCCATCGCCCCGCCCAGTCCCTCGGCCCTTGTTCCGGAATCCGTCCGATCCTGTCCGGATCCTGCCTTCCCGCGCCGGCGATTCATGGTATCGTCAGGTTGTGCACACCCGACGCACCCGGGCGAACCCGGCAGGCCCACAGCGTCCCATGCAGGCGAAGAGGAGATTGACCATGGACACGACGAACCGGATCCTTCTCGAGAACGGCAACCTGTGCATGGCCTTCGACGGCGACACCGGGGCCCTCTGCCGCCTGTCATCGCCGCTCCTGGACTGGGCGCTCTTCGCCCCGGGCGAAACCGGCCTGTCCTTCCAGCTCCTGGTCCCCCTGGGCGAGGAACGCCGAAACAACAAGGTCTTCGGCGAGCGACAGCGCCTGTCGTCCGCCCGCCTTGGGCCCGATGGCCGGTCCCTCGAACTCGTGTGGGATGGGGTTGTGTCCGAACAGACCGGCCCGCTGGCCATCCGGGTAACGGAGACGATCCGGCTGGAAGGCGACGAGGCAATCTTCCGGCTCCGGATCGAGAATCACACGCCCTACGTGGTGGAATCCGCCGGCTGTCCCTGCCTCGCGAACCTGCTGCCGCCGGGGAGGGCCGGATGGCTGAAGGCCTTCCACTACAGCTACGCCAGCGCCCGGGAGGCCAACCTCCGGCCGAATTTCCAAAACCAGCTGGGGTACTTCGGGTTCGATTATCCGGAGCAGTATTATGGGTTCTCGCCGGATGTGCCCTTCGTGCTGTTCCTCGGGGAGGGAGGCGGGCTGTCCGCCGGGGTCCGGGACGACCGGTCCGAAATTGTCGCCTGGAATGTGGAACTGCGGCCGGGCTGGGAGAGCTCCATCGACGGGCGGCTGCCCGCCGGGGACACGCTGGCGGGGGTGCCCGTCCAGACCCGGTTCACGGTCCTCCACATGCCCTATGTCCAGCCCGGCGAGACCCGGGACCTGACGCCCATCGCCCTGCAGGCCTTCCGGGGCGGCTGGCGGGAGGGAACCGAATTGTACCGGATCTGGCTCGATACCTGGCTCGTCCCCCGGCTCGCGCCCCAGTGGGCGGCCGAGCCCCATGCCTGGCAGCAGCTCCACATCAACTCCCCGGAAGACGAGCTGCGCCTCCGCTACACGGACCTGCCCGCCGTGGCGGCCGAATGTGCGCGCAACGGCGTTCGGGCCATCCAGCTGGTCGGATGGAACCAGGGCGGACAGGATCAGGGCAATCCGTCCCATGACACCGATCCGCGCCTCGGGACCTTCGAGGAGCTGCGGGACGCCATCGCCGCCTGCCAGCGGCTGGGGGTCCGGATCATCCTCTTTTCGAAATTCACGTGGGCCGACCGGGCCACCGAGTGGTTCCGCCGGGAGCTGCATGCGTACGCGGTCCGGGACCCCTACGGCGACGAGTATGTCTACGGCGGATACCAGTACCAGACCCCGGCCCAGATGCTGGACATCAACACGAAACGACTGATTCCCATGTGCTTCCTCAGCGATGCGTACCGGGAGCTGGCCCGACAGGAGTTCCTGAAGCTCGTCGCCCTGGGGGCGGACGGCATGCTCTTCGACGAATGCCAGCACCACAGCCCCACCCGGGCCTGTTTCAGCCCTCTCCACGGCCACCGGCCCGGCGCCCCCACCTACCGGAACGACCGGCTGCTGATCCGGGAAATGCGGGACCTGCCCCAGGTGCCGGAGGACTTCCTGATGGCCGGGGAGGCCTGCTATGCCTGGGAGATGGAGCAGTACCAGGTCGCGTACCACCGGAGCGAAAGCCTGGACCACATCCCCCTGGGCCGCTGCCTCCTGCCCCGGGCCCAGCTGATGACGGCCGTGACGGGTTTCCACGACCGGAACATGATCAACCAGTGCCTGATGTACCGGTACATCGTGTCCTACGAGCCGTACAACTTCAAGGGGCGCCTCGCCGACTTCCCGGATACCGTGGCCTACGGCCGCCGGATGGACGAGACCCGGACGGAACTGCGGAAGTGGTTCTGGGACGGGGAGTACCGGCACACCGACGGGGTCGGGGTCATGACGGCGGCGGGCCAGCGCCACAGTCCCTACGCCGTGTTCCGGGCCGCCGACGGAAGCCTGGGCGTCGTCATCACGAACTACGGGGACGAGGCCATAGCGGTCCGCCTGGAATCGCCGGACCGGCCCCTGGCACGCTATCGCCTCGTGGATTCCGATGTCTGGCGCGACGCCGGCGAGATCGGGATTCCTCCCCGGTCCGCCGCGGTGGTGATGTAGGACTGGCGCCGCCCTGGCAGGGGCCCCGCGTCCCTGGCGGAGGCGCCGCATTGATTTTCCGGAAGGTTGTGCGCTATCCTGAGGCGGGAGTACGGTCGGCCAAAGGGAGCCAACGCCGGAATGGACCACGCGGGGGATTGCCTTGATTCGGATACTGGTTGTCGACGACGAAAAAATTGAGCGGGACGGAATCCTGTTCCTGCTGCGAAAGAGGAACATCGACCTGGACATCCTGGAGGCTGCCAATGGGCAGGACGCCCTGGCGATCCTCGAAAAGGAACCGGTCGACATCTTGCTGACTGACATCCGGATGCCCTTCCTGGATGGACTGGACCTGTCATTCCGGGCTCGTCAGCTGCTGCCGGACTTGGTGGTGATCATTTTCAGCGCATATGGCGAGTTCGATTACGCGAAGCGCGCCATCGACAGCCATGTCCAGCATTACTTGCTGAAACCCATTGATCCCGAGGAGTTCTACGCCGTGGTCCAGCAGGCCCTTGACCGGTGCAAAACACTGCGGGAGGCCCGCCTCCAGGACCAGCGGCTGCGGGAAGTGGTCCGGAAGGGCATGGCCTACGAGAAGGAGAGCCTGCTGTTCGACCTGTTCAACGGCGCGGCTGTCGGACCGGACTTGCTGGACGACCTTCGCAGAACGGGCGTCTCCCTGGAGGCAGGGTCCCTGCGTCTTGTCCTCATCGACACCAAGGACCGGTTCTTTGACCGGAAGGGTCGCCATTTCGAGGCGGCCATGGCCCGGATGGAGCTGGGGAGTCCGGCCTATCTCAACGTCAACGAGTACCAGAGCGTCCTGCTCCTGGCCGGCGATGCAGCCCGGTCAGGACGGGAAACCCTGGAAACCATCGGCCGGGTGATTGTCCGGGAAATCGAATCCTTGTCGGATACAACGGTGTGCCTATTGGTCGGGACGCTTCTGCCCGGCCCGGACCGGATCTATGAAGAGCTGAGGCGAATCGAGAGCCTGTCGGACATCGGCTTTTTCCATGACCACAGCGTGGTGCTCCACGCGGACGACCAGGCTCAGGAACCGGGAGCATCCCCCGAACACCTCGACCGACTGGCCTCCGATATCCGGGACGCCATCGCCGCCAAGGATTCCTTTTACGCCCAGGAACGCCTGGACCGGTTGTTCGACTTTCTGCAGCAGGGGACAGCCGTCTCGCCGGTCTATATCAAGTACCTGTGCGCCGGGATCCTGCGGGCTCTTGTCCCGTCCTCGGCCGGGCAGGACCGGCAGTTCTTCATCGGTCAATTGGAAAAAATGTTCGGCGACACCAGCTTGCAGCAGCTTCGGGAGGACCTGACGGACCGGCTGCGGGAGGCGGAGGCCGGTTGGCGGGGCATTGGGGAGACCGGTGGCCGCCGGGTCATCGAGCAGGTCATCCGGATCATCGAGCAGGAATACGGCAAGGACCTGAGCCTGGAATACATCGCCGCCAAGGTGTACCTGACGCCGACCTATCTCAGCCATCTCTTCAAGCAGGAGACGGGGACGACGCTGCTGAAATACCTGACGTCGTACCGGATGGACCGAGCCTGCCGGTTCCTGCGTGAAACCAACAAGCGGGTGGCGGATATCTGCACTGAAGTCGGGTATGGCAACCTGTCCTATTTCTGTGCCATTTTCAAGAGCAACTTCAAGACCACCCCGGCGAAATACCGGGAGGCGGGACGCTGACGGGGAGGACAGGATCATGGCGTTGTCCCGGGCATGGCCGATCCGGCGGTTCCTCGAATTTTTCAAAAACCTCCAGTTCCGGAGCAAGCTGTTCCTGTCCTACATTTTCGTCGTGATCGTCCCCCTGACGGTTCTCGGCGCCTACTCCTATTCCCTGGCAAACAGCACGTTCCTGGCCGAGACCAAGCTGTGGATGACCGAATCCGTCCGCCAGGCCACGGAAGGCCTCAGCGGACGGTTCGCGAACTACGGGAACATGCTGGAGTACGTCGTGACCAATGCCCAGGTTCTCCGGGTGGTCAACGATGTGGATTCCACCACCTTCCAAAAGTATACGGACTACACGCAGGTCATCGACCCAGTTTTCATCACGACCCGGAGCCTGAACAGCGAGATCGTGTCCCTCCTGATCTACACCGACAATCCCACCATCTCGGAGCGGGCCGACTCGTTCTCCCGGCTCGACAGGATTGCCGGGGAATCCTGGTACGATCGGATCCGGGATGGGGGCGGACCCTACTGGCGGGTCGGGGAGGATGGGATCGAGGGGTACATGCGGTTCCACCAACGCTTCCGGAACTCCCCCATCAGCGTCCTGGCGATCCGGATCGACGACGACCGGACCTTTGACCTGGAGATCGGCTCCGCGGGCGAGTACGGCATCCGCATCCACGACGATCAGGGGGACCTGGTCTATGCCAAGGAACCCCAGTCGGAGCACGACTGCCTCCCGCCCGGCGAGACGCTCCACGGCCGGATTCCGCCCGGGGGCCCCCAGGAGATCCGGATCGGCCGAACCCGTTTCCTTGCCATCCGCCAGCCCATCGGACAAACCGGATGGACATTTTATTGCTACAGCCCCATGCAGGTTCACATGGCGGCGGCGGGCAACATCCTGGGCGCGACCCTAGTCCTCATCGCCGCATGCCTTGTGCTGCTGTTTTTCCTGATCTGGGTGTTTTCCAGGACCCTGGTCCGGCGGATCCACAACCTCAACGAAAAGATGCGGCAGGTCGAGGAAGGAAACATGGACCTGGTCGTGACCAGTGCCACCCGGGACGAGATCGGGCAGCTGACGAACCGCTTCGGAAACATGATGCGCCGGATCAACGCCCTGATTGAGGAGATCTACAAGAGCCGGCTTGTGCAGAAGGACGCCGAGATGAAAGCGCTGCAGGCCCAGATCAACCCCCATTACCTGTACAACACCTTGTCCCTGATCAATTGGAAAGCCATCGAGATCGACGCCATGGAAATCAGCCGGATCACCCGGAGCATTTCTACCTACTACCGGACGGTCCTCAATAACGGCCAGGATGTCATCACGGTCGAGGACGAATTGACCAACACCCGCTGCTACCTTGACATCCAGCTGCAGATGCACAACAACAGCTTTCAGGTTCGGTACGACATTGATCCGTCCATCCTGGGATTCTCCATGATCAAGATCATTCTCCAGCCCATCGTGGAAAACGCTATTGTCCACGGCCTCGAGCAGCGGCGCGACACCGGGGGTGAAATCGTCGTGACCGGGAAGATGGACGGGGATCACATCCTGCTGTCCGTACGCGACAACGGTCCGGGCATGGAGCAGGACAAGACACGGGCGATCCTAGGTGTCGAGTCCGCCGGATACGGACTGAAGAATGTGAACGAGCGGCTCCGGCTGTTCTTCGGGCCGACCTGCGGCCTTTCCATCCGGAGCGCCCCAGGGGCGGGCACCGAGGTGGTGGTCTGCATCCCGAAATGGACCGGGACCGGGCGGCCGGAGGGTACATAAGATTCGGACATGAATCAAAAGAACCTTTTCTATCCGTTCCGGACAGCCTTCGGTACGCTGGAACCAGGCACCGCCATGCCTGCAGGACGGCGCACGGCGGAGGAAGGAAGGGATCCATGCCAATACGAGACGCCGCAGGACATCGCCGACCGGTTCGTATCCTTCTGGTTTCTCTCGTCGGACTGGCGATCCTTGTCGCGAGCAGTTTCCTGGCGGCCTCTCTGCTCCGGCGGGACGGATGGGCCGGGCCGGTTCCCGTCGCTGCCGCCTTCGGCGACACGGAGGGGGAGAACCATTACAACTACTGCCCCTCCTACCTGGAAATCGACGAAAATACCCGGTACATGTTCTACTGCCGGAATCCGGTATCGGACATCATCAGCGATTCCATTTTCTGGCGGCGAGCCGACCGGATCAACGGCGAATGGGTGTGGAGCGAGCAGCAGGAAGCGCTGTGGCCCGGCGAGGGATGGGACAGCGAGCATGTCTGCGATCCGGAGGTTCGGGCCGGTTCCTTCCGGGTCAACGGCCACGAGTATGGCTGGGCCATGTTTTTTCTGGGCTGCGACCAGAAGGACTACAACCACAACCAGGTCGGCGTCGCCTTCTCGGACTCCGTCGAGGGCCCCTGGCACAAGTGGGCGGGCAATCCCCTGGTTCCTTACTCCGGTCGCCGATTCTGGGGCGTGGGCCAACCCTCCGCCACCGCCCTCGACGAAAACGGCCGCCTCGTGTTGTATTACACCCGGTGCGACGCCACCGGCTGGATGACCCAGTATCGGATCCTGGACCTGTCGGACATGGATCACCCTGATCTGGGTGTCGAAACAACGCTTCCAGTAGATGGTCTGACCGAAAAGGATGGCTCCGGCGTCATCCTGAACAACGCGGGATTCGCCTTGGATTCGGCGACGAACCGTCTCTTCGCAATCCGGGAACGCCACCCGAACGAGCATGTGGACGCCACGATCATCCCGACGGAACTGCAGGTCGCCCATATCGACGCCGTGGTTCTGTCCGGGGGCGAAGGGACCTGGACTGTGACCGGGCAGGTGACACCCATCCGAACCGGCTACCCCCGCAATCACAACGCCGGGTTCCTTACCGATCCCCTGGGTCGGCTGGTTGGCGGTCCGAACGACTTTGAAATGGCGATTTCCATCGCCCGGACCGGTCCCTGGAACCTATGGACTTATCGCCTGGCCATTGTGGGCGCGACGATCCTGCATGGGGAGAACCGCCTGGACGACCGGAGCCAGGCCGTCCGTTTCAAGGGTATCTGGTCCAATGCCGACGCAGAGGACTACTTTCTCGGGACCGCCCGGCGAACGGACAAGCCGGGCGCCAGTCTCCGAATCGCCTTTGTCGGGACGGGCGTCCAGGTTTACGGCGATCGGGGGCCCGAGGGCGGATGGGGTCGTCTGCGGATCGATGGCGAACCGGTTCTCGATTTCAATACCCGGTCGAATGAATCGGCTCGGTCCGTGATGCAGGCCGAGGTCCGGAACCTTCCGGAGGGACCTCACGAGGCGATGGTGGAGTGGCAGGAAGGCCCGGACCCCGGGAAGGACAGCGGCGAACTGGTCGTCGATTATCTCCGGGTCCTGGATGAAAGCGCAGGAGGATGACCGGATGTCGATTCGGAACAGGGCGTTGGCCCTGGCCCTGGCCGTGGTGCTGGTCGTGTCGGGGATTGCGGCGGGGGCTGTCTTCCTCATGAAGCGGGCCGGAGACGACCGGGTCATCTCCCGGGTGGCGAAAACCCCGGATGGCAAAGGGTACTTGGAGGTGGACGGGAAGCCGTTCCTGTTCGGCTATGTGGAGAACTGGGGCGTCCAGCAGATCATGGGAGACACCGGCGGGTTCCGTTTCAATACGAAGCCCTTCGACGAGCCATTGCCCTTCGCCTGGATGGAGAATGTTTTCGAAAAGACCCAAGCCCTGGGATATCGGACCATCGCGCCCTTCCTCAGGTGGAATGACATCGAGCCCTCGGTCCAGGGGGAATACGACTGGACGGTCCTGGACCAGTATGTGAAGTGGGCAGAGACATACGACCTTCGCATCGACATCGTCTGGATGGGATCCATTCACTGCGGCGGGGCCCGGTTGCGGGGAGAGAACAACGGCTGGATGAGCTGGATCCCCGACTATCTCCAGGACAAGGCGCGCTATTTCGGCAAGGGGATATTCGACACCGACATCTTCCTGGCCTATGTGCCGGACGGTGGACCCAATGACGCCGATGCCCGCTATCTCCACCAGTGCGAGCGGGATGCCGTGGCGGCCATGATGGCCCATCTGTCCGAGGTGGACACGACCCACCGGGTCATCACCTTCCAGGTCAACAACGAGCCGAACTTCAGTCCCTATTGGCGGGAAAACAAGCCCGCCATCCTGGCGGTCCTGAACGAACTCGGGAAAGTCGTCAAGACGTCGGACTACTCCGTCATGACCCGGATCAACCTGACCGGGTCCCAGCTGGATCCCGACCTCAACGCCCTGGAATACATTGATTGCAATGGGGTGGATCCATATAGCTACAGCGTTGCGGATGTAGCCCGGATCGGGGCGGACCGCGAGGGATCGCACATGCCCCACATTGCCGAAAACGGCGCTTACTATGGCAATACGACCTCGCTGATGGTCGCCACCCTGGCAGCCGGCGGATTCTACGCCACGTATCACATCAACGACCATTTCGGGAAATTCGGCTTCTATGACGGGGACGCGGTGCCGTATCGGGACTGGAAGCTGGGGGAGATCCCGCCGAAGCGCCATAGCGGATTCGATGTCCGAAATCTGAACCTGTCGTTGCAGAAGATCGAGGCCCTTGTCGCCACTTCCCCGGCCGACAGCATGACGGGACTCAATATCGCCACGGACATGCCGGTCGCAGTCTACGATGATTTCGTCCACTTCAGCGGCCATGATATCGGCCTCCATTGTGAAGACGGGTCGGTGGGACTCGTGGTCCGGGAGGGGGAATCCCTGTACTTCGTGTCCGATACGTCGCTGCAGGTGTCCTTGTTGACCCGGGTAAGGCCGCTTGCCGCGGAGGTCGGCGCGTTCGGTGCGGACGGGAAGTGGGTGGCCGAACGGGATGTTGAGGCGATCGAGGGAGAGGACGGCCTGTTCCGGTCCCCTTGCCGGAGCCAGGAAGTGCTTCGTGTCCGGTTGCCGGAACCGCAGGAGCTGCCGCCCCCGTCGCTGCTGGAGGACGGATTCGACGACGGCCTGGCGGCCTGGACGAAAAAATCCGGTACCTGGACACGGACGGAAGGGCCGGATCCCACCTTGGTTCAGTCTAATCCTGCAGGAGAGGCCCGAATCCTCGCCGGCGACGGGAGCTGGTCGGATCTGCGGGTCGTCGCCACGCTGGCCATTTCAGAAGGCACCGGCGGCATCGCCGGGCGGCTTGACGATAAAGGGGACGGGTATTATTTCGGGATCGACGAGGCATCGTATACCCTGTGGAAGCGCGTGAAGGGCCAACAGGTTTCGCTGGCATCGGGGCCCCTGCCACCCGCCCGATATCCCGATGGCCGGAGACGGTTGGAGATGGTGCTTGAAGGCGACCATATCTTGCTCTTCATTGACGATGTGTCCCTCGGCGAATCCCTGGCCGACCCGGACTTCCTCTCCGGCCGGATCGGACTCTGGACGGATCGCGCCACTCTGGAGGCCTTCCATGTCCGGGCCGCCGGCGTCCCGCTCTTCCGCGACGGATTCGCCGGGGGACTCGTACAATGGTCGAAAGCCGATGGGGACTGGACGGTCGGCGAAGACGACGGGGTCCTCCGCCAGTCGGACAACCGGGTGGAGGCGAGCCTTTACGCCGGAGACGCCGGCTGGAAGGACTACTCGGTCTCGGTGGATTTCCAGATGTTGGGCGGGTATGGCGGCCTCATCGGCCGGATGGACTCGCGAGGGGATTTCTACATGCTCGAGATCCGGGCCCGGTCCATCCGGCTCGTCAAGTGGATGGACGAGACGTGGACTCCCTTGTCGGTTCACGATGTGCCCTTTGTAAAGGGCTCCTGGTATACGGTATCCCTGTCGTTCCGGGGCAGCCGGATCGACATGCGGCTGGATGGTGTCCCGATCGGGGAACCGGTCTACGATGCGTCCATCGAGGAAGGCCGGATCGGTCTCCGGACCAGTTTCGGCGTGATGGCCTTCGACAATGTTGTCGTGGATTGAGGCATGGACTCCGAAACCGGAGACAGGAAGAAAGGAAGGATGCACATGAACCCGTCACAGAAGAGTCAACGCAAGAACCGAACCGCCAGATTGGGCGGCCGGCCCGGAAGCCTGGTCTTGGCCGTCCTGATGGCCATCGCCCTGCCATGGCTTGCCGGGTGCGCGCCGGAACCCACCGCCACACCGGTCCCCACCGAGCCGGCGACCCCGACGCCGGAACCGACGGCCACTCCCACCGCAGCAGCCTCGGGATTCCTCGAAGAGGACTTCGAAAGCGGGTCGGACGCCTGGACCACCCAGGGTGGCACCTGGAGCCTGGTCGAAGACGAGAGCCAGGTACTCCAGCAGGAAAATGTGGAGGCCTTCGAGACATTCGCCACAGCGGGGGATCTCGGCTGGACGGACTACACGGTCACGGCCCGGATCAAGGTCCTGTCGGGGTATGGCGGGCTCCTGGGCCGGTTCGACAAGGACGGCAACACCTACCTGTTCGATTTCGGCGAATCGACCTTCGCGGTCTGGCGCCGGTTCGCAGGGGGCTGGACCGCCATCGTCCCGGACACCGAGTTCCCGTTCTTTTACGACACCTGGCACACGGTCCGGCTGGTGTTTTCAGGCAATCAGATCACCCTGTTCATCGACGGTGTCCAGCAGGGAGAACCCATCACCGATAACCTGATCGGTTCCGGCAAGATGGGATTCCGCACCAGCTACGGGTCGATCCGGGTCGACGATGTCATCGTGGAGTAGCCTCGGGAAACCCTGCGGACAGGCTCGCAAGAATGCAACGCAGATCGAAAGGATCTCGCCTATCCAGCCCGGCAGGCGACTTCCTACAATGGAACTGACGGATGCACGTTCCTGTTCGATGCATGTTCTGACTGGAGGAGGTAACTGCATGAAGTTTCGTTTGCCTGTTTCACTGCTGATCCTGGCCATGGTTGTGTCACTCCTGGCCGCGGGGACCGGGTGCCAGGGCCCGGGGGGCCAGACCCCGACCGTTCCCCCGACCCCGACCATTGCCGAGGATCCCGGCAAGTGGGATCCCTTCGGCAAGTATGCCGAGCCCGTCGTCGTCAACATCGGGCGCAACTACGAGCCGGCCAACAATCTCCCCTCGCCCCATACGATGGAGGACAACCTCTTCATCGACCACATCGAGGAACGTCTCAACATCCAGGTCAAGTATGCCTGGCTCGCCGACCCGAACAGCTATAACGACAAGGTCAACATGATCATCACCAGCGGCGACCTGCCCGATGCCATGCTGGTCAAGAGCCTGACCCAGTTCAACCAGCTCGTGGAAGCCGGCGTCCTGTGCGACCTGGGCGAGGCATACGAGAAGACCATGTCCCCCTACCTGAAGGGCATTTTCACGTCATACGGGGAGCGCGCCTTCAATACCGCCAGGTTCGGGGAAGAGCTCCTGGCCATCCCGGACCTCAACCCTGGCTACCACTTCGCGATCCTCTGGCTCCGGGATGACTGGCTGCGCCGGGCCAACGCCACCGCGCCGACAACCCTGGACGAGCTTGTCGACCTGGCGAAGAAATTCGTCGACATGAAGCTGGGCGGGGCCGGAACCGTCGGGCTGGCCACCAATGGCTGGCTGTACGGGTTCAACAACGCCTTCCCGACCCTGGACCCCATCTTCCACTACTTCAACGCCTTCCCCGGCAAGTGGTACAGGAATGGCGACGGGGAATACGAGTTCGGCTCCGTAACGGAAGAGGCCAAGGCCGCCCTGGCGAAAATCACAGAGATGTATGCCGAGGGCCTGATCGACAAGGAATTCGCCGTCCGTGGCGGAGCCGACGTCAATGCTCTCCTGACATCCGGCAAGTGCGGCATGTTCTTCGGCCCCTGGTGGGTTCCGCTGTGGCCCATCAACGACACCCTGCGGAACGATCCGGAAGCCGACTGGAAGCCCTACCTGGCGCCACTGGCCGACGGGGACCAGTACCGAATTTACCGCCAGAACCCCCATGTCCAGTACATCGTGGTCCGAAAGGACTTCGCGAATCCCGAGGCCGTCATGAAGATCTTCAACCTGGAATACGCCGGGATCAAGAAATTGGACCCGGACGCCGGAGCCATCTACATGGGCCTTGGCGTCAACTGGACTACCTGGCCGTTGCCGCTGCAGTTTGACTACGATGACATGGTGGTGCGGCAATACGAGCATTACCAGGAGGCCCTGGACTCCGGCAGCACGGATCACCTGGATGATTTCGAAAAAATGATGTTTGCCGACATTGCGAAAAACTTCGAAAATCCCCGGGCGGATGTGACGGTCTGGGCCAACGCCGTCTCCCGCTATGATGGCATGAAAGTGGCCTCGGATCCGAGGGTCGTGCCGCTGGACAATGTCTTCCCGGCGGAAACCGAACTCATGCAGATGAAATGGGACAATCTGTACAAGCTCGAGAACGAGACCTATCTCAAGATCATCATGGGGGAGGAGCCCCTGGACTACTTCGACGAATTCGTCGAGCAGTGGAAGGCCCTGGGCGGCGCCGAGATCACCCAGGAAGTCAACGACATGATGGATTGACCCGAATCTCCGGCAACCGGGGGGTGGGATTCCATCCCCCGGCGATCCGTCGGGTTCCCGCGAAACGAGAACGCGCCCCGGGCGATACAGGACGAAAGGGAAGAAGAGGTCGTGAAGCAAAAGGGATTCCAGCTGCAATACCACATGATGCTCATCCCGGGCATCTGCTTCCTCATCGTCTTCTCCATCCTGCCGATGTTCGGCATTGTCATCGCATTCCAGAAATTCATTCCCGCCCGCGGCATCGCGGGATCCCCCTGGGTCGGCCTGGACAACTTCATTTACATGTTCCAGATTCCGGACAGTCGGCAGATCTTTCTCAACACCATCGTTATCGCGGTCAGCAAGATCGCCATGAACCTGGTCGTTCCGCTGCTGTTCGCTCTCCTGCTCAATGAGGTCCGGCTCAAGTGGTTCAAGCGGACCATCCAGACCATGGTCTACCTGCCCCATTTCCTCTCCTGGGTCATTCTGGCCAGCATGTTCAAGGTCAACATCTTCTCCCTGGAGGGGGTCATCAATCGGGGGCTGGAATGGATCGGGGTGGAGCCGATTCTCTTCATGGCCAGCAACTTCTGGTTCCGGCCGATCATCGTGGCTACGGACGTCTGGAAGGAGTTCGGCTTCGGCACCATCGTCTACCTGGCGGCCATCACGAGTGTCAGCCCGGTGCTGTATGAATCCGCCGTCATCGATGGCGCGACCCGGGTCCAGCGAATCCGCTACATCACCCTGCCCGGCATCGCCGCTACCATTGTCCTGCTGGGCACCCTATCCCTGGGGAATGTCCTGAACGCGAACTTCGACCAAATATTCAACATGTACAACTCTCTGGTCCTCGAGACCGGGGACATCATCGACACCTACGTGTACCGATCCGGCCTCATGGCCGCCAAGTACGGGCTCGCCACCGCGGTGGGCCTCATGAAATCGGTGGTCAGTTTCATCCTGATCGTCATGTCCTACTCCCTGGCGGCGAAATTCGCCAACTACCGGATCTTCTGACAGGAGCAGGCAGCCGCATGGTCATTTCCCGCAAATTGTCCGATCGAATGGCCGACGCCGCCATCCTGCTGATCCTGGCGCTGGCCGCCCTGGTCTGCATCCTGCCGATCCTGAACACCCTGGCCGTGTCACTCAGCGACAAGGCGAAGGCCGAAGCCGGCCTCGTTCTCTTCTGGCCCATCGACGTCACCTTTGCCTCCTACGAGAAACTGCTGAGCGACCAGCTGTTCTTCAATTCGTTCTGGATCTCCGTCAAGCGGGTGGTTGTGGGCGGAACCCTGAACATGCTTCTTTGCATCGTCATGGCCTACCCGCTGTCCAAGGAGAGGAAGGCATTCCGGGCCCGCAATCTTTATATGTGGTTCATCCTGTTCACCATGCTGTTCAGCGGCGGCCTCATCCCCTGGTATATCCTGATCACTCGACTGGGGCTCATCGACAGCTTCTGGGCCCTGATCCTCCCCGGGGCGGTTAGCGTCTTCAACGTCATCCTCCTGATGAACTTCTTCCGCGGGGTTCCCAAGGAACTGGAAGAGGCGGCGCTCATGGATGGAGCCGGACCCTGGTATACCCTGTGGAAGGTGTATGTTCCCGTCTCGCTGCCCGCCATCGCGACCATCACCCTGTTCACTGCGGTGGGCCACTGGAATTCCTTCTTTGACGGCATGATCCTCATGAACAAGCCCCAAAACTACCCGCTTCAAACCTACATCCAGCAGCTGATCGTCAACACGAACCTGCAGAACATCTCGGACCCGGAGCTGTTGCGGAAGCTGCAGGAGATCTCCAGCCGGACCTTCAACGCGGCCAAGATCTTCGTCTCGATGATTCCCATCCTCATGGTGTACCCCTATCTGCAGCGGTTCTTCATCACCGGGATCCGGCTGGGCGCTGTCAAGGAGTGAGCCGGGAGCCCGACTCCGCCGTACCACGCCGCCGACAGGCAAAGGAGCCAGGATGCCGATCCGTACCCTGCACCAGACCGACCTGTTCCATCCCCATGCCGATCCCGACGACCACTGGGACCTGGCCTGTCAGTTCGCCCTGGCCTACCTGGGCCACACGAGGCTGGACGGCATCCTGGTCGACCACCCGCCCGACCGCGTCGACTGCGGCGATCCCGCCATAGCCTCGATCCACCAGCTCGGCTCCCTGACGGGCCTCTCCGTTCCCTGCGCCGTCGGGATCCCCTCGCCCTATCCCGAGGACCCGGAGGTGTCCCGGCATAACGGCGGCATCCGCCTGGTCCTTCGGGTGCTGGCGGAATCCCCGGAACCGGTAACGCTGCACATCGTCGGGTCCTGCCGGGATGTGGCCATCGCCGGCCTGCTGCGGCCCGACCTGTTCCGGGACAAATGCCGGGCAATCTACCTGAATGCAGGTTCGGCCCGAAGCGACGAGCATTCCCTCGAATACAACGTCCAGCTGGATCCCCTGGCATTTCATCGGATCTTCCGGATTCCGTGCCCCATTTACTGGATGCCCTGCTTCGAGGCCGCGGTCCGGTTTGAAACCGCCCGATACGGCACCTATTACCGGTTTCGGCAGCGGGAGATCCTTCCCTTCCTGTCCAACGGGTTGCGCCAGTACTTCCTGTACGCTCTGGACCGGATGGACGAGGGACGCTGGCTGGGATTTCTGTCGCAGCCTGCGGATCCCGTTCGCCTGGATGTCTGCGGCGACACCTTCCGGAACATGTGGTGCACCGGCGGATTCTTCCATGCCGCAGGCCTGGGCGTCACCCGGGACGGCGCAATCCGCCCGCTGTCGGAAGGAACGGACGGCCTGGCCTGCGACTTCTTCCCCGTCGAGGCCGACTGCGCGGACACCGGCGTCGTGACGTGGACGCCATCGGAACGAAATACAGGGCGCTACCTGTTCGAGGTTCAGGATCCGACCGTCTATCCGGAGGCGATGATCCGGGCCATGCGAACGCTCCTTTCGGCCATACCGGGATGATCCGTCCCGCATGGACGGACCGACAAGTGCAATGGAAGCCGAACCAAATCCGAACCAACACGAAGGAAGGAATAGAACCATGGAAGACAGGCACATCGTCATCGTGGGAAGCTACAATGTCGGGCTTTTTTTCAAGGGGGACACATTGCCGGGAACGGGTGAGACGGTCATCTTCGACGCCTTTACGGAGGGCGGCGGCGGCAAGGGCTCGAACCAGGCCATCGCCTGCTCGAAGCTGGGCGGAACCGTATGCCTGGTGGCCCGGATCGGGCAGGACAAGTACGGCCAGGATGCCTTGGCCATGTACGACCGGTACGGGATCTCCTGCAGGGGAATTCGTGTGGACGAGACCATCCACACCGGAGTCAGCGTTATCCTGATCGACCGGAACGGGCGCAACATGATCTGTGTCGTGCCCGGGGCGAACTTCAACCTGAGCCGGGAGGACATCGACCGGAACCGGGATCTGCTGGAGGATGCCTATCTGGTGGGCTTCCAGCTCGAAAACAACCTGGACGTCGTAGCCTATGGCATCCGCCAGGCCCGGCAGGCAGGTGCCCTGACCCTGTTGGATCCGGCGCCGGCCCGGAAACTGCCCGATGACCTGCTGCCCTTCATCGACATCATCAAGCCCAATGAGCATGAGGCCTCCCTGATCACGGGCCTACCAGTCACGGGGGTGGACGAAGCGACCCTGGCCGGTGAATGGTTCTTGCAGCGGGGTGTCGGCACGGCCATCATCACCCTTGGGGAACACGGCTGTGTCCTGGTCCGGGAGGGGAAGGCGGAGCACTTCCCGGCTCCCCGGGTTGACGTGGCGGACACGACCGGGGCGGGAGACTGCTTCAGCGGGGCGCTCATGGCGGCCCTGTCCCGGGGCGCGGATTATACGGACGCCATCCGCTTCGCCAACCGGGCCGCGTCCATGACCTGCCGAATCACCGGGGTCATCGAGGCGATCCCGGACCTGGCGGATCTTGCGGATCTTGCGGACCTTCCGGACCTCC
>JAKPNJ010000291.1 GCA_029548445.1 Bacillota bacterium
CCCGCCGGCCGGGGAGGACCACACCGGCGCCATCGCCGCGGCCATGGGGTATGACCTGGAGGCCCTGGAAGCCAACGCCAGGCGCTCGGACCGCAACGGGGGCTGGCACCTGTGGATCCAGCTCCTGGTGCATATCTTCTTCGAGATCGAGTCTTTCGGATACCGGTGTATCGTCCCCATTCCGGGGCACTACCCCCTGTTCGGCCCCCTGGACCTGGCCATCGCCGAGTATCGCGCCCGGGGCGGGACCTGTGACGTCTTTCCCGTGACGGACGGGATGTTCGACCCCGTGAACGGATCCGGGGACCATGCCGCCGCCTTCGAGACATCGGCGATGCTGGCCCTGGCGCCGGACCTGGTGGACCTGTCCCGGCTGGATCCCGATCGCTCCAGGCCCAATGTCGGCGTCCTGGGGAAAGACCCCCGGGACCACGCCTCGGTCGAGTATGGGGAAGAGATCCTCGCGCGCCTGGGCGATGTGCTGGGTCGGCACCTGGAGGCCATCGGCCTCTGGGCGGAGGAAGGAAGCGCCCCATGACCGGCAGCCCAACGGAGCCGGAACCGGTCGACTCCATCGATGCGTACATCGAGGGGTGCCCCGAGGCGGTCCGGAGCCGGCTCCAGGCCCTGCGGGCTGCCATCCGGGAGGCCGCACCGGAAGCCGAAGAGGCGATCCGGTACAGGATGCCCACTTTCCGCCTGAAGGGAAATCTGGTCCACTTCGCCCTCCAGACCCGCCACATCGGGTTCTATCCCGCTCCCAGCGCCATCGAGGCGTTCCGGGACGAGCTTGCGCCCTACCGGACATCCAAGGGAGCCGTCCAGTTCCCCCTGGACCAGCCCCTGCCCCTGGACCTGGTCCGCCGGATGGTCGAATTCCGGGTCCGGGAGAATCGGGGCTGACAGGTACGTATCATGATCCTGGTTTCACCACGACTGGACGAAACAAGTTATAATCATGTCGCATAACAGTCTGTTGTGTAATTACACGTGCTATCAAATTTCGAAACATATAGCACGCGTGTTATAATGTTGCTAGACTTGGAGGTGTGAAGCATGTTGCCAAAACGCGAGTCGATGACCGTTGAGTTCAAGAGCGATAGGGTTCGGATAGATGATATGGAGATCATCGATACCATTGTGGGGATGACGAATGCTTCCGGAGGGATTCTGTACATTGGGATCGAGGACAACGGCGAAGTGACGGGTGTCCACGACTCCCACCGGAATACAATCGGCCTGTCCGCCATGATCGCAAACCTCACCGTGCCCGCTCCCGCGGTCCGTGTGGATATGCTGGAGATCGATGGCAAGTCAGTCGTGACGGTCGAAGTATCGGCAAGTTCCACGATTGTGAGCACATCGAGCGGCAAGACGCTGCGGAGAAGGCTGAAGCATGACGGGACGCCGGAGACGGTTCCCATGTACCCACATGAGTTCCCATCGAGATTGTCGAGTCTTTCTCTTCTGGACTCTACGGCCCAGGTTCTCGAAGATGGCTCTGTGCAGGATCTGGATGAAGTGGAACGCAGCCGTCTTCGGAATATCATCCGGATGTACCGCGGAGAGGCGGCCCTGTTGGAATTGGACGATAGGGAGCTTGACAAGGCCTTGCAGTTGGTGAAACGTGTCGGCGGCAGGGACTTGCCGACATTGGCGGGGCTTCTCCTGATCGGACGCGAGGAAAGTCTTCACAGGCTGGTTCCGACGGCTGGCCTCGACTTCCAGGTGCTGACGAACAGCGACGTGCGTGTTAACGAGAGAATCGGCAAGCCGATACTCGCGACTTTCGAGATCGTTCAGGAGTACTTGCAGGCCTGGAATCCCGAACAGGAGACGGAAATCGGGCTCTTCCGGATTCCCATCCCCGAGTTTGACCCTCGTGCTTTCAGGGAAGCACTCGTCAATGCATTCTCGCACAGGGACTATGGCCTTCTTAGGCCGGTGCGCATCCAGCTTGACAACGATGGTCTCTCCATCGCAAGCCCAGGAGGATTCGTCGAAGGCATTACGCTGGACAATCTTCTTTCTGCAGACCCGCGGAGCCGGAACCCCGCCCTGGCAGACGCCTTGAAGCGGATCGGACTGGCAGAGCGCACAGGCCGTGGCATCGACCGGATCTTTGAGGGATCACTATTATACGGCAGGCCCTTGCCAGACTACTCCGGCTCGGATCCAACCACGGTTCGTCTTTTCATTCCCCGTGCGAATCCCGACAAGGCCTTCACACGGATGGTCTCCGAGGCGATGAATCGCCATCAGGCCAGGCTGAATGTCTACGCGCTGATGATCCTTGGGTGCCTTCGAGAAACCAGGCG
>JAKPNJ010000296.1 GCA_029548445.1 Bacillota bacterium
CCGGAGCATGACGGCCATATCGTGCTGGTACGCGACCCGGGCTTCGTCGAGGACCAGGTTTTTCGCGTCCTCCACGGGCAATCCCGAAATTCGTTCCAGCTCGAGGACTTTCTGCCGTTCGAGATCCCGGGCCTTTTCCTCCATGGCCAGGACATCGCTGACCTTGTTCTCGAGGGCCTCTTCCTTGGCTTCAAGATTCTCGATCTTCCGATCGAGGGATTCCTCCTTCTGCTCGAGCCGGTTTCGTTCCCTCTGCAGTTCCGACCTGCGTTCCTTCAATTCCTTTTCCAGTTCCAGGCGGCTCCTGTGGATTTCCTCCTTGGACTGGAGAAGCAGGTCTCTCTTCTTTTCCTCTCCGGACTTCAGCGCCTCCGTGAATTTCTTCTGGGCCTCGGTATCCGCCTGTTCGGCCGCTTCCTTGAGAAGCTTCCTCCCCTTGCTGAGCCCCGCCCGGTAGAAGACGGTGGTGGCTGCGATTCCAACGGCCAGTCCGGCTGTCAAACCAATGACAATGCTGATCGGTTCTATGTCAATCACCTCCACTATTAAGTTTTCAAAGTGCATGACTGAATCCTATCTGGACATAGGAATTTCAAGCATGCATATATTCTACTGATTCGCGCCTCTCCGTGTCAACTTGAACCGGAAAACCTGAACCGGATAGACGGAGACCCGGCCGGTGCCGGGTCCCTTCGGAACAATCGGAGCGTCGAACCCGTTCAGGTCTTCCCGACCAGGTCCAGGGGCATGATGTCCCGCGGATGGTAGTGGGTGTGGAGCAATTCATGGGACAGGTGGCCGTTGGGCTCGCCGAGAAAATTCCTGTAGAGCGCTTCCACGTCCCGGTTCTTGTGGGATTTGCGTTCCGGCATGGATACATCCTCGCAGTAGAGGGCCTTGGCCCGTTCCGTCCGCAGGTCGATGTCCATGAGGGTACCGGCATGGACCTGGGGCTGTCCTCCGCCGCACACGCATCCGCCGGAACATCCCATGACCTCGATGAAGGCATATTCCGGCGCGAGTCCCGACCGAATGGCCTCCAGGAGCTGGCGTGCCGCCGCGGTGCTGTGGGCGATGGCCACCCGGAGGGTCATGCTGGCCACCGTGATCTCGGCTTCCTTGACCAGGGCATCCACGCCGCGGACCATGGAGTATTCGAACTTGTCCAGGTCTTCCCCGGTCAAAATGTCGGCGACGGTTCTCAGGGCCGCTTCCATGACACCGCCGGTGGCGCCGAAGATGACGCCGGCGCCGGTGTATTCCCCGAAATACTCCAGGTCGGGGCCGGAATCCGGCAGGCGGTTGAAGTCGATCCCGGCTTCCCGGATCATGCGGGCCAGTTCCCTCGTCGTCAGCACCGCGTCGACATCCCGGTGACCTTCCGCATTCACCATCTCGAAGCGGTTGGCCTCGGTCTTCTTCGACGTGCAGGGCATGACGGACACCACGAAGAGGTCGGCCGGGTCGATGCCGGCCTTGTCCGCGTAGTAGGTCTTCAGGATCGCGCCGAACATCTGGTGGGGCGACTTGCAGGTCGACAGGTTCTCCAGGAATTCCGGGAAATAGAACTCGCAGAACCGGATCCAGCCGGGCGAGCAGGACGTGATCATGGGAAGCTTGCCGCCATTCCGGACCCGATCCAGGAGTTCGGTTCCCTCTTCAAGGATGGTCAGGTCGGCAGCGAAGTTGGTGTCATAGACCCGGTCGACGCCCAGGCGGCGAATGGCGGTAAACATCTTCCCCGTGACCCGGATTCCGATGGGATTGCCGAATTCCTCGCCCAGGGCGGCCCGGACGGCCGGCGCCACCTGGAACACCACATGCTTCTTCGGATTGTGGAGGGCATCCCAGACCGTCTCGATCTCTTCCTTTTCGTAGAGCGCTCCCACCGGGCAGGCGATGATGCACTGGCCGCAGTACACGCAGGGGGCGTCGGCCATGCTCACGTCGAAGGAAGGCGCAATCTTCGTCCTGAATCCGCGGTTCGTGAAGGCCAGGACCCCGATGTCCTGCTTCTGGCAGGCGGATACGCACCGGCCGCAGAGGATGCACTTGGACGGGTCGCGGACGATGGAGAAGGACCGGTCGTCGACAGGCTCGTTCCGCCGTTCGTAGTGCTGGGTCGAGCGGCGGATGCCGTACTGCTCGGTCAGGTCCTGGAGCTCGCAGTTCTTGTTCCGGACACAGGACAGGCAATCCTGGTTGTGCTCCGACAGGATGAGCTCCAGGGTGGCCTTCCGGGTGTCCCGCACCTTCTGGGTCGATGTCCGGACGACCATGCCTTCGGAAACCGGCTGGACACAGGAAGCCGCCAGGTTCCGGGCGCCTTCGATCTCGACCAGGCAGACACGGCAGGCACCGATTTCATTGACGCCCTTCATGTAGCAGAGGGTCGGGATACGGATGCCGGCGGCCTTGGCCGCCTCCA
>JAKPNJ010000299.1 GCA_029548445.1 Bacillota bacterium
CGCCTGGTCCCGGGCCGTTGTCCGGGAGGATACAGCCGCCCGGATCGGCCCCCTTCTTCCCCGGGAAATTCCCTTCCTGCCGCAACGGGCCATCCTGCCGGAAACCGTTGTGCAGGTCGAGGCCTCCCTGGGCGCCGTGGAGGGAGCGGAGCGCCTGACCCGAGCCGCCGCCCTGGCCTGGACCGGCCGTTCCCCGGAAGAGGCCCCGGTCGATCCCGGGCCCGATGCCGCCACCGCCGCTGCCCTGCAGCCCGATGCCGAGTCCCCCGATCCCGTTCCCCCCGCCGCCATCGCCCCCGTCCTGCTGGACGCGTCCCGACCTGGTTCGTTCCCCGCCCTGGTCCTGGATTTCGGATGCGAAGTCGTCGGGTACCCGGAGGTCGATGTCCGCGGCTCCGCCGGCGGCGTCCTGAGCCTCTGGTACGGCGAGTCCCTGGACCTGCACCGGACCGATACCCTGGTTATGAGCGGCGGGGAGGACCGGTTCCGGCCCTACCACCTGCGGGCCTTCCGGTACCTGAAGCTTGTCGCGAACAACAGCCTGGAGCCCGTCGAAATCCGGTCGGTCCGGATGCGGCTGTTCCTGTACCCGTACGGACCGGGCGGTACCTTCCGTTCGTCCGACCCCCTGCTGGACCGCATCTGGGATACCAGCGTCTATACCGTCCGCATGAACTCCCTGGAGCACTTCGTCGACTGCCCCCTGCGGGAGCAGGCCCAGTGGCTGGCCGACGCCCGGGTCATGGCCATGGCGGATTACTGGGCCCTGGGGTCCCCCGCCATCGTGCGGAAAGCCATCCGCCAATTCATCGCGGAGCAGGACGAGACCGGCTTCCTGCCCCCGACCGGTCCCCAGCCGACCCGGATGTCCAACCTGGACTTCCCCTGCCACTTCCTGCTGATGGTCTGGGAGTACTACTTCCATACGGCGGACCGGGCCCTGCTGGAGGAGGTCGAGGCACCCCTGGGCCGCCTGATGGACCTCTACGCCGGCTGGGTGGACGAGGACGGCCTGCTGGTCGACCGGGACCGGAAGGGCGTGTTCATCGACTGGGCTCCCCTGGATGCCCGGGGCCAGGTGACCGCCGTCAACTGTTTGTATCATGCGGCGCTGCGCGCCTATGCCCGGATTCTCCGGACCCTGGCCGAGGGCGGCGGACCGGACCGGATCCGGCGGGCCGTGGCCGCCGACGAGGCGGCAGAGCGGCTCCGGGAGCGGATCCTGTCATTGCTTTACGACCCGGAGAAGGGCCTTTTCGCCGACTGCCGGGTGGAGGGCGTCCGGTCGGACCGGTGGTCGAAGCAGGCCACCGCCTATGCGATCCTCACGGGGGTCGCCCCCGCCGGCCGGATTCCCGAACTCGTGGACCGGATGGAAACCCTGCCCGGCCTGGTCGAGATCGGCGGGGCCTTCCTGCTGTCCTTTGTTGTGGAAAGCTGGTTCGAGGCCGGCCTCGGACCCCGGGCCCTGGATCGGATCCGGGATTTCTGGGGCGAGATGCTCCGCCGGGGGGCCACCACCTGGTGGGAAACCTTCGACCGGGGCACCCCCGCCTGCACGATCCCCTTTTGCTTCGCCGGCAACGTCCCCACCTGGCCGGTGGACTACATTCCCGCCAGCCACTGCCACGCCTGGGGCTCCGGGCCTGCCCATCTCCTGCCCCGATACCTGCTGGGCATCCGCTGCCTCGCCCCCGGTTTCGCCGAAGTGGCCGTGGACCCGGTGCCCTGCGGCCTCAAGTGGTGCGAGGGCACGGTGCCCACCCCCCGGGGGCCCCTGTCGGTCGCCTGGCACAGGCGGGATGACGGCACCCTGGACCTGACCGTCGACGCACCCGAGGGGGTCCGCGTCCGCCCGTTCCTCCAGGGGACGGGGCCCGAGGAGTGAACGCGCCATGAAAAGGACCATCCGACCGAATCCATCCGTCCAAGCCAGCCAATCCCACCGGCCCCGCCCGGCCCGACTGGCGAAGCGCGCGGCCACGGTCGCCATCCTGGTCCTGGTCACGGCCCTGGTCCTGTCGGCGGCCGGTGTCGGCGCCGAGACCCGGACGGCCATGCGGCGGGGCACCGTCTTCTTCGCCCCGGCCAACGATTCCCAGAACCATACGATCCTGAGCCGCATGAACACCGTGGGGGCGACCGAGCTCTATACGACCTGGGGGGAAATCGAGAAGGAGGAGGGGGTCTACGACTGGTCCTCCCTGGACGCGTTCCTGCCCCTCTACGAGGAACAGGGAAAGAAAGTGGCCCTCCGCATCGCCGCCGCCAGCTTTTCCATCAACGATACGCCCTCGTATGTCTTCACGAAGTACCAGGTCCGGCGGATCGCCCCGGGACTCTGGCTCAATTTCGAAAACGGAAACAAGGAGTATGTCCTGGGGTCCGGCACCGGGTGGGCCGAGGGGGAGGACGCCCTGGCCGGCCAGCGGTCCCTTTCCGTGTCCGGCACCCGGAAGGACTTTCTCGCCACGGGCGCCGCCCGGCGGCTGACCCTGGAGGAAGGGTACTCGGTCCAGTTCGACTATGCCTTCGACGCCCCCGGGCGCCTGGTGGTCCGGGTCGAGGGAGTCCGGAACGGGGAGCCGCTGGTCCGGTCCTACCCACTGGAAGGGGACGCCGGGTCGGCGGGGTCCTGGACCGTGGAATTCTCCCCCGAGGAGGGCGAGACCGATACCCGGGTCACCTGGTCCCTGGAAGGCGGCCGCCTCCGGATGGACAACATCAATGTCATCGAGCGCAAGTCCGGGTACCATGTCGGCACCCTGACCTTCCCCAACTACTTCGACCCGACCTTCCGCACCCTGTACGCCCGGTTCGTCGCGGCCCTGGCGGACCACTACCGGGACAACCCCACGGTGGATTCCATCTGCATCGGAGGCTACGGCCGGTGGGAGGAAATCACCCTGTGCGACGACATCGACCTCTTCGCCCTGGAGGACCAGTGGGAAAGCTACGGATACAGCGATCCCGCGTACATCGACCACATCCGGTGGTGCATCGACACCTACCTGGCGGCCTTCCCCGACAAGCATCTCTTCATGTGCGCCATCGGGTACCCGGGCGCCGACCGCTTCCGGGACCAGACCCTCATCGACTGGAAGATCACGGGCTACCTGGCCCGACACGGGGTCGGGATCAAGTACAATGGCTGGCAGTCCAAGAGCAGCGAATGGGGCAGCGACACCTCGGCCATTTTCTACCAGGTCAACCGGTACAAGCATGACCCCGCGGTCACCACCTATTTTGAGGAGGGCGGCCAGGTCAACAACACCCTCTCCGAGATCATGGGCCATCCCCTCAGCGTCGTGAACCGGGCCATCACGGACGGCATCGACTATTACTGGATCTACTCGCTGGACATCCTGGACCCCTACTTCAACCGGTACCTCCAGTATGCCAACGAGGCGGCCGGGTCCGCCCTGTTCAGCCAGGGGTTCACGATCTTCGGCCAGTACCCCTACATCAGCCGCCAGTCCGGCACACGCTACATCCACAACAACCAGTTCGCGCTCCTGTACCACGTCGTGGACCGGCCCGAGACAAAAGCCGAATTCGTTGAGGTGGACGGCCTCCGGGCTGTCCGGTCCACGGCCGGGAACCCCCGGATCGCCCTGAGCCTGGACGACCGCCAGAAGTACAACGGGATGTACGGCAGCGTCCTGCACATCCGCTACCTGGACCAGGGGACCGACTCGTTTGACGAGCTGGTCTTTAAGCCCCAGGGCGGGCGGACCATCGGCACGGTGAAAAAGACCGGCACCGGCGAATGGAAGACCGCCTCTTTCGTCCACAACGGCTTTACCAACCATCCCCGGAGCGGCGGAAAGGACATGCCCCGGGAGATCGAGATCCACGACCGGGAAGACGGGGTCGAGACGATCCGGGATCTTTTCCTGGAGTATGTACCGGCCCGGGATTTCCGGGAAGAGCTGCGGACGGCCTCGGAGCCCGTGGGCACCGCGCCGGCGGACGGAATCGACCTGTCGGAGCCGGTCTCGCTGCGGATCGAAACGGGCGGTCAATCCGTCTCGTCCCTGGCCCTGCCGGTGTCGCCCTCCGTCGACTATGCCTATGTCAACATCAAGGCCCGGGTCCTGGCCCAGGTCGGCGGGGAGGAGATCCTCGTGACCACCAAGGACCATTTCATGCCGGAGCCCGGCGACTGGTTCCGGATTCCCGTGGCCTTCCTTCCGGAAGCGGACGCCTATGTCGTCGAGCTCCGGTGCGACCAGGGACAGGCGGCCTGGCTCCGGGATGCCGAGGGGGATCCTGCATACCGCGTGTACGCTTTTGCGGAAGGAGACGAGGGCGCCCCGGCCTCCTTCAGCGGGAGTACCGCCCTGCTGCGGGCCGACGTACCTTTCCAGGCCCTTCTGTTTGAAGGCGCCGGCCTCCAGGGCGCCCAGGCCGTCCTGGAGCGGCGACTGCCGGACGGCACCTTCGCGCCGGCCGCCCAGGGCGCCGCCCTGGTCAACGACGGACCGCCGGACGTCCGGCAGGCCTGGACGATCCGGACGGATTCCGGGACATCCGCCCGTCTCTCCGTCGAGCCCCAGCCCGCCGGCGTCTATCGGGTCGTCCTGTCCGGCGGGGATCCCGTATCGGTCGCGCCCGTCGAGCTGGTCCGCCAGGAGGCGGCCAACCCGCCCAGCCGGTTCCTGACCGGGGATCCGGAACCCGCCTGGCAGGACCTGGACCGCGCGTCCCTGTGGACCGTCCGGTCGGGCCTGTCTGACGCGGTTCTGGAGGAAGGTGTCTTCCGGGCGGATGTGGCCGGGATCGAGCCGGTCCTGGAGACGTCGACCCCCTTCTCTGCCAAGGCCGATACGACCCACCAGTTCCACGCGGTCCTCCAAAACGGGACCGGCTCCTCCCTGATGCGTCTCTACTGGAAGACCGATGCGGCGGACGAATACGGCGAGGCCAACAGCGTCCTGGTCCCGGTCGTCCCCAACGATCCGGAGTTCCGGGAGTACACCTTCCAGGTCGGCAGCGAGCGGACCTGGAAGGGGACCATTACAGGCTTGCGGCTGGTTCCGGTGGTCGGCCCCTCCGAAACCGGGACCCTCCGAATCCGGACCCTGGATCTCCGCAAGGGATTCCGCCGGTACTTCCCGACGGGGACTCCCCTGGACATCGCGGACGTGGCCGTTGACGGAGGCATCTCCCTGGCTGGGATCCCGACCACCGGGGAAGCCTCGCCCACACCGGCGGCCAGTCCCACCGAACAACCCGGAACCGGGGGCACCCTGCCCCTCGGAACCCTCCTGCCGATCCTGGCTGCGGCCGTCGCAGCCGCGGTCCTGGTCTTCCTCGTGACAGCCCGGTTGGCCGGACGCGGGAAGCGCAGGGCGAAAAACTAGACAGCATAGCGGACAATTGAGTCGGCCAATCCCGACCGGAGGCCCATCAGCCTCCGGTCGGAAGCGATCATCGGACAAGTTATATGTATATGAAAATATATTTATATACATATAAATACGAATTTACACCATGATAATAGTAAGATAAGATATCATATGCACAGTATCACTCAAGTTTGACAGTATGAGGTAGTCGCAAGTCCTGAAACGCCTGCCATACGGGCATTTCAGGACTTCACTCCATTCAGGCGTTGCACTACACTTGCTTTCTCGCGGGGCCCGGCATGAAGCGTTTCGGCGGCGGTTTCA
>JAKPNJ010000305.1 GCA_029548445.1 Bacillota bacterium
ATGCCCTCCGGTTCGCCGGCATCGAACCCGACCCGACCCTGGCCTATTTGAGCCGTGATCCTCACGAACTGGACATGGCCGCCCTGGTCCGACGGGTCCTGGACGGGGACATGACCGCGATCTTCGCCGCCAACGACCGCCGGGCCCTCGAGATCATCGAGGTGTTCGGCAACCACGGGATCCGGATTCCCGACGAGGTCTCCCTGGTGGGATACGACGATTTCGAGCCGGCGAAGTACTCCCTGGTGCCCCTGACGACGGTCCGCCAGAATTTCGAACAGCTGGGCTACGAGGCGGCCAAGCTCCTGTTCAAGAGCATGAAGTACCGGGACAACGCCTGCAAGATCATCCTCCTGCCGAACCGGCTGGTCGTGCGCCAGTCGACGGCGCCCCCCGCGAAAAAACCGTAATCCCGAACAGCCAGGAAAACCGTTCGAAAGGTGGTACCTTCATGAAACATGATTTTCCATGCATCCGGGCCGGCGAGGCTCTCCCCGTCCGGGCGGCATCCGCCTCCGACGAGGCGTTCGGCGTGGCCGTCCGGAATCTCGTGAACGGGTTCGGCCTGACCCGGGATGGGGCGGGAAACCTGCTCCACGACAACCATCCCGACGGGGACACCATGTGGTGCACGGGCGGCGATCCCGCCCGGGTCCGGCTGGAGTTCGACCTGGGCCTGGCGGTTCCGCTGGACAGGATGGAAGTCTGGAATTACAACCGGGGAGATGCGGCCGGACAGCCGGCCGGCTTCACCGACCGGGGGCTGCGGGAGATCTCGGTCCTTCATTCCCTGGACGGCCGGGAATGGACGCCCCTCCGGCCGGATGGCGGCCGCCTCCGCCTGGCCCGGGCCGACGGTCGCCCGGGCCTCCGGGCCACCAACCTGGATGACGGCACCGGAAGCCCCATTGCGTTCGGGAATGTCCAGGTCCGGTACGTGGCCATCGAGGCGGATCCGCAGCCGGGTATCGGAAACTGGGGGGGGACGGAATCGGGCAAGGCCGTCTTCGGGCTGTCCGCGGTCCGGTTCCTGGCCGGGCGGGGCCTCTATGCCCTGGAAGCACCGGAGTGGAGCGGGCTCTTCCGCCGGCATGACGGCTGGACCGGGGCCGACGCGGCCTATTCGCTGCCGCTGACGGGCCGCGGCACCCTCCGGGGCGACGGGACCCCCCGGTTTCTCTTCTCCTTCTCGGACACCATGGTCGGATCCGTGGATCCGGCTACCGGGCGCCGGGATCCCCATTCCTACATGATCAGCAGTTCCCATGCCGTCCTGGAGGGAGGCCGGCCGGATCCGGACCGCATCCGCTTCGTCTGGGGCAAGGACGGCGCCTGCGTCCGGGAGCCGGCCTTCGTCCCGCGGCATCACGGGGACGGGAGCTATTACTGGTTCCAGGGCGGCATCGCCGTGGGGGATCGGGTCCACCTGCTGGCCCTGGTGGTGCGGAGCAACCCGGAGGGCCGGGAGGGATTCCGGTTCAAGGTCGACAACGTCGATGTGGTCAGCCTGCCGCTGGGGACGTCGGGGCCGGACTTTTCCAGGGGCGAGATGCACCCGACCCCCTTCCGGGATTCGGAGGCCGCCCTCCGCCAGGACATCTTCTTCAATTGCGCCGTGCTTGACCATACGGAGAACGGCGCCAGCCGGAGTCCGGACGGATATGTCTATATCTACGGAACCCTGCGGGACGGATTCGGCCGGGGGCTCGTCGCCGCCCGGGTCCGGCCGGAGGCGTTCCTTTCCTTCGACTCGTGGCGGTTTTTCGACGGCGCCGAATGGGGAACGGACCCGGCCCGGTGCGCCATCCTGGCGGGCGGCGTCTCATGGGAGCTGTCGGTCCAGGAGATGGATTTCGGGATCCATGCCGGCCGATACCTGTTGGTCTACCAGGAATTCGGCGTGGGACGGTACATCGTCTGCCAGGCGGGGGACACTCCCATGGGTCCCTTCGACAAGCCGATCCGGGTCTGCCATTCGGAGGTCGAGGACCGGGGCATGGCAATCTATACGTATAACGCCAAGGGCCATGCCGCCCTGTCCGGGCCGGGAGAGCTGCTGGTGAGCTCGAACGTCAATACCCGCAGCGAATGGGCGAACATGGCGGACGGCCACATCTACAGACCCCGCTGGCTGCGCTTGCTGGACACCACCGCCCCGCCGCCCCCGCCTCCGGACGATCCCGGCTGATCGAGGCAGATCGCGGCGGATCATGGCGGATCATGGCGGATCGCGGCGGTTCCGGATCGCCCGCCGGCCGTCGGGGTCCGCTTGCCGGTCGACATAAGATAGTATACTATGTCACTATCATTGAATACATGGACTCTCGCGAACCCGGATCGGAGGCATCGGACATGGCACGATACCGGAAACCCATTCGGATCGCCCCCTTCGCTGCTGCGACACTGGCTGCGTCGCTGTTCCTGGCGCCGCTTCTCCTGGCAGGATGCGGCGGAGCGGGGCCCTCCGCTTCACCGACCGGAGCCGGGACACCCTCTCCGGGGCCGTCCGAGCCGCTGCCCACCGGCGGCTCGACCCCCTCAGGGGTCCCAAGCGGAAATGCGACGGAACCCCCTCCTTCCGTGACCGAGGCAGGCGGCTCGACCCCCACCGACGGACCCGGCCCCTCCGCCACCTCCCCGGCCGGATCCCCCACGCCGACGTCCGGCGCTGTTCCCTCCGGCGGAACCCCCATTCCCACGCCGGCAGGGTCCGATACGGAGCTCTTCGTCTCGCCCGGCGGCAACGACGCCTGGAGCGGCCGCCTCTCCAGCCCCGATTCCCAGGGGACGGACGGGCCGCTGGCCACCCTCGACCGGGCCCGGGCCCTGGTGCGGGACATCCCGGCCTCCCTGGGTCCCGCGACGGTCTGGATCCGGGGAGGCGACTACTACCTGTCCGCGCCCGTCCGGTTCAACGCCCTGGACCGGGCGAATACGACCTATGCGGCCTATCCGGGGGAGACGCCCGTGTTCCATGGGTCCGTCCCGCTGTCGGGCTGGAAGGAAGAGACATACCGGGGGATCCGGGTGTGGAGCCTGGCCGTGGACCCCGAAAAGGGGGAACGGTTCAATGCCCTGTATGACGGGACGGGGTCGCTGCCGGTAGCGCGGTATCCCGCATCCGGGACCCTTTCCGTCCGGGATGCCCTGGCGGAGGACATGCTGACCCCCGGAGGCGCTCCGTACTTTTGCGGCAACCTCTCCTTCGAGGCGAATCCCGCGGACCTCCCGGACTTCGGCCGTGTCGGGGATGTCCGGGTCCGGATCCTGCATTACTGGAAGGACGAGATGATCCTGCTGGAATCGGTGGATCCCGGGACGGGCCATGTCCGGTTGACGCGGCCCGCCAGCATGACCATCCGGAAGGGAGACCGGTACTACTTCGAGAATGTGCCGGCGGCCCTGGACCAGCCGGGCGAATGGTGCTACGACGGCGTGGCGGGAAAAGTCCTCTACGTGCCCAGGGCAGGGGAGACGAGGGACACGAAGGTCCTCCTGGCCGGCCGGACGGAGCAGTTCATCGTCCTGGGGGGCACGAAATCGGTCCGTTTCAGGGGACTGACCTTCACGGGGAACGAATGGAAGATCCCCTCCGGCATGAAGCACGGCTTCATCGCGGACAACGCCGACCACCCCCAGGCGGCATACGACGTGGCAGCCTCCATCCTCCTCAACAACACCAGCGGGGTTGTGCTGGAGAATTGCAATTTCCTGCACATCGGCGGGTCCGCCCTGCGGATTGGCCGGAATGTCCGGGATACGGCCGTCACCGGCTGCACCTTCCGCCAGGTCGGGGCCAACGCGATTTTCATTCACGGGGAGAATGTCCAGCCATCGGATCCCCTGGTCACCCGGAACCTGACCATCCGGAACAACCGGATCGAGGGATACGGAAGACGGTTCTTCAACGCCATCGGGATCCTCCTGATCCATGCCCGCGACTGCGACATCTCCCACAACGACATCCGGGACGGCTTCTATACGGCCATCTCCGCCGGCTGGACCTGGGGATACGGCTACAATGTCACCGACGGCCTGTCCATCCGGAACAACCGGATCCACGACATCGGCCAGAGCTGGCTGTCGGACATGGGCGGCATCTATACCCTGGGCGTCCAGCCAGGGACGGTCATCGCCGGCAATGTCATCTCCTCCATCCGGGCTGACGAGGGGTCCGGCGGGTACGGAGGCTGGGGGATCTACCTGGACGAGGGATCCAGCGGCATCCTGGTGGAGAACAACCTGGTGTACGACTGCAACTCCCAGGGGTTCCACCAGCACTACGGCCGGGACAACCTCATCCGGAACAACATCTTCGCCTTCTGCGGGATCTCCCTGGTGGCGCTGACCCGGACCGAGGCCCACGAGTCCTTTGTCCTGGAACGCAACATCTTCTATTCGGACAGGAAACCGGTATACCTGAAGGTCCGGTCCGTGTCCTTCCGGGACGATTCGAACCTCTTCTGGGACCATGCCTTCGGCGCCGCGGTGTCCTGCGTGGCCCCGCCCGACGCCGCCGGCGCCCTGCGGGTGACGGACCTGCGGGAGGACGAGAGCCTGTCCCTGTGCCGGCAGGCGGTGGTCGCCGACCCGGGGTTCCGGAATGCGGCGGGGCGGGATTTCCGCCTGGCGGACGATTCACCGGCCCTGGCGGCGGGATTCGTGCCCTTTGACGTGGCCGGCGCCGGGCTGCTCGGCCCGTAAGGAAACCAACCAGGCAGGAGGCTCTTCGCATGCGTCGATTCGAAGGTGGGCAACTCGCCAACATCTCATTTCCCATGGGCGGCATCGGGGCCGGCATGGTCTGCTTCAGCGGCACGGGCCGGCTGCAGGACATCTCCATCAACGGCGACCCCGGGGTCGGCTGCAATCCGGAGGCCTTCGCGGCGATCGCCGTGACGGGACCCGCAGGCGTTTGCCGGGTATTGGAGGCGCCTGTCCCGCCGTTTCGCTACTTCAACGATCTTCCGAACTCCGGAAACGGCCTGTACGGCAAGGACTACGGACTGCCCCGGTTCCGGGGCGGCACCTTCTCGTCCCGGTTTCCCTTCGCCACCCTCTCCCTGCAGGATCCTGCCTTCCCCCTCCAGGCGGAGCTGACCGGCTGGAGTCCCTTCGTGCCGGGAGACGACCTGGCGTCGGGGCTGCCGGTGGCCGCCATCGAATATTCGCTGGCCAACCCGGGCACCGAGACCCTGGACGCGGTCTTTTCCTACAGTTGCCCCCAGTTCTGCCAGGACGGCGGGAGCGGCTCGCTGGTCCGGATCCGGGACGGGGCCGTCTTCCTGCAGGACGGGGAGGGACAGCGTCCCCATGACCGAACCGCCTTCGCCCTGTGGCTGGACTGTCCGGCGGCGGTGGACACGGCCTGGTTCCGGGGCGCCCCGCTTTCGTTCGATACCCTGACCCTGCTCTGGCGGCGGATCGAATCCGGGGCCTGCGAAGACCGGGTCCATCCGGACGAGGATCCGGCCCGGGCCAGGGGCGTCACCCTTTCGGCCCGCCTGCGCCTTGGGCCGGGAGAACGCCGGACCCTGGCCGTCCGGTTCGGATGGCACGCCCCGTATCCGCACCTGCGGGCGGGTGTCGGACGGGATGACGCCGCGGCCGAAGCATCCGGGGGTCCCGTTGACACCTGCAGTCCCTGGTATACGACGCGCTTCCGGGATATCGGGGAGGTCCGGGCCTACTGGGATACCCACTATGATGCCCTTCGGGAAGAGTCCGGGGTCTTTTCCGACTGCTTTTACGACACATCCCTCCCGGATGTGCTGGTGGAGGCGGTGGCCGCGAACCTGTCCATCCTGAAGACCCCCACGCTGCTGCGGCAGGCCGACGGCCGGATGTGGGGCTGGGAAGGGTGTTTCGACCGGTACGGCAGCTGCCCCGGCTCCTGCACGCATGTCTGGGCCTATACGCAGTCCCTGTGCCACCTGTTTCCTTCCCTGGAACGGTCCTTCCGGGAGACGGAACTGAACGAGGCCCAGGACGGGGAGACCGGACACCAGCAGTTCCGGATTCCCCTCCCCATCCGGCCGGCGGTCCACGACATGCACGCGGCCGGGGACGGACAGCTGGGCGGGATCATCAAGCTGTACCGGGAGTGGCGGATCTCGGGAGATACGGACTGGCTCGCGACGCTGTGGCCACGGGCCAGGCAGAGCCTCGAGTATTGCATCGGGACATGGGATCCCGGCCGCGAAGGCGTAATCCGGCAGCCCCACCACAACACCTACGACATCGAATTCTGGGGCCCGGAGCCCATGATCACCACCTACTATCTCGGCGCCCTTCGCTGTGCGGCGGAGATGGCGGAGGCGATGGGGGAGGACGGCGGCCCCTACCTTCGAATATACGGGTTGGGCCGTCAGTCCCTGGAGGAAAGGCTGTTCAACGGGGAGTACTTCTTCCAGGAGGTCATGAAGACTTCGCTGGAGGGTCCGCCGGACCTGTCCGGCTGCAATCCCGAGACCCGGGCGGTCATCGAGGCGGAAGGACCGAAGTACCAGTACGGAACCGGCTGCCTCTCCGACGGCGTCGTCGGGGCCTGGCTGGCCGAGACGACCGGTCTCCGGGACCTGGTGGACGAGGAAAAACTCGTGAGCCACCTGCGCAGTGTGTACCGGTACAACATGCGGCGGGATTTCCAGGGACACGCCAATCCCCAGCGGCCGGGATACGCCTGCCCCCATGAACCGGGGCTGCTCCTCTGCAGCTGGCCCCGGGGCGGGAAGCCCATCCTGCCATTCGTGTATTGCGACGAAGTGTGGACCGGCGTCGAATACCAGGCGGCCGCCCACATGCTGTCCCGGGGGATGACCGCGGAAGCCCTGGACATCGTGGCCAGCGCCCGGTCCCGGTACGACGGCACGATTCGCAACCCCTACGACGAATACGAGGCCGGCCATTGGTACGCCAGGGCCATGTCCTCCTACGGCCTGCTGTTCGGGCATACCGGCATCCGGTACGACCGGGTCGGGCGGACCCTGCATGTCAGCCTGCGCAACGGGCGGACCTTCCACGCCTTTCTCAGCACGGCCGACGGGTACGGCACTGTCCGGGTCCAGGACGGCCAGGTCCGCCTGGAGACGGTTCGCGGCCGGATCGAGGTGCGCCGGATCGAGGTGCATGCGTGATTCGCGCCAGTCAAGTTAGTATACAAAAAACGCATCATAATATGAATGTGTCTTGTCATGATACAGGACGAGGCGGGTGAACGAGCATATATTCGGGCGATATACATTACGATAGCAAATGTATATTATTTATAATGACAAATCAGGATTGGAAACTCGAATAAATTATCAGCATTTCGCATGAAACCCTTGACAGTCATATCTCGGACAAGTTAGCATAGAAAATGACCGAAAGATAGTATAATAGCAATGCCGTTCCGCCCCCTTTCCAGCCGTTCCATCCGCCACGCGGCGGATGACCTGCTCCGGGAGTTCGACGATGATGGATTCGTCCCCCTGTCCACAAGCCCGGAAGCGCCCTTCGCTGCGGAAGGCCGTCCTGCCCCTGGCCCTTTCCCTGGTCCTGGCCCTGCCGTATGTCGGCTTCGCCGGGGAAGTGGTCCGGCTGCGGGACCGGTTCAAGCCGGACGAGAACCAGCTTGTCGATACGGACATCGGGGACCTGATGAACCTGGGCGATTACGGCGATGTCCTGGAGTCTTACCGGCAGGCCGGATACCGGTCCCCCGACGTGTCCCCCGTCGTCCTTGCCCCTTCCATGGCGAAGGGACCCGAGGGAGCTGCCCCCACGGTGGTCTCCGACTACGAAGGCCGCCAGGGCGAGGCCCTGCTCTGGCATGACGGAACTTCCCTGTATGAGTGGACATTCGCGGTTTCGGAGTCCGGCCTGTACGAGGTGGAGACGGAGTACTGCCCGGTGCCCGGGGATGTGACCCCGATCCGGCGACGGCTGTTCCTGGACGGCGAGGTGCCGTATCGGCAAGCGGACAACCTCTTCCTGCCAAGGCGATGGGAAGAGGCGACGGACCCCTATTTTGACCTCGACAACAACGAGAAGAGCCCCCGGCTCCGCCAGGTGACAGAATGGTCCGTCACCAGCCTGTCCGACAGCAAGGGCCTGTACCCGAATCCCCTGCGGCTCTACCTGGCGGCGGGCACCCACACCCTGGGACTGGAATATGTGAGCGCCCCGGTGGCCCTCGGAGAGATCCGGGTCCGGCCGGCCGCCTCGCCGCCATCCTATGCCGACGCCCTGGCGGCCTGGACCCGGGACGGATTCGTCCCGTACCAGGGAGAGGCGGCGGTGCAGGAGGCCGAGTCGGCGGAGTGGCGTTCCCACCAGACCCTGAAGCGGGTCTACAGCGCCGACCCGGCCACGAGCCCTTCCCCCCGGGGCAATGTACTCCAGAATACCATCGGGGGAGGCCGCTGGCAGAACGGCGGCCAGTCCATTACCTGGGTCATGGATGTGCCCGAGGACGGGCTGTACCGGCTGTCCTTCCGCATTCTCCAGAATTACGGCGCCGGCGTGACCGTCCATCGCCAGGTCCTCGTGGACGGCGTCGTGCCGTTCCGGGAAGTCGAGGCCTATCCCTTCCTCTACGAGAATCGCTGGCGGACCCAGGCGATTGCGGATCCCCAGGGCCAGCCCTACCTGTTTGCCCTGAAGAAGGGGAAGCGGGCCATCACCCTCCAGGTCATGACGGGCACCCTGACCCCCCTGGTCCGGGAGCTGGAAGCCTGCAACCTGCTCCTGTCGGACATCATCCGGGACATTACGGCCGTCACGAGCTCCCAACCGGACCCGAACTTCCAGTATGACCTGGACAAGGTCATTCCCTGGATCATGGAGGACTTCGACGAGCTGGCCCGGCGGCTGGGCGCCCAGGCGGAGTACCTGGAAGGCGTCAGCGCCCGGCGGCCGCCCCTGGCCAACAGCCTGCTTTCGGCCGTCCAGGAGATCGAGGGGCTGCTGAAGTTCCCGAACACGATTCCCAACAAGCTGAACGACCTCGTCAACATGCAGACGAACCTGGCCAACTGGTACCTGTCCATGCAGTACCAGCCCCTGACGGTGGACCAGGTCTGGCTCACCGCCCGGGACGAGGCGGCGCCGGATCTCCGGAGCGGGTTTTTCCGGAAGCTGACCGTGGTGTTCCTCAACGTCTTCCAATCCTTCTTCAAGGACTATGACAGCATCGGCACCGGCGCCATCGAGGGCATCGAGGTGCCGACGGACGAGTATCGGAAGATCGATGTCTGGGTCGCCCGTCCGAAGGAATGGGGCGAACTCCTCCAGGTCCTGGCCGACGAGGAGTTCACGACCCGGACCGGCATCTTCGCGGATATCAACATCCTGCCGGCCGGGTCGGCCGGCGCCATCGGCATCAGCCCCCTGATGCTTTCCATCATCTCCGGCAAGGCGCCGGACGTCGCGGTTTCCAGCGACATCCAGACCCCGGTGGAACTGGCCATCCGGGAGTCCGCCCAGGACCTGTCGGGGTATCCCGATTTCGAGGCGATCCGGGACCGCTTCCTGCCCGGGACCATGACCCCCTTCGAATACGAAGGCGGGGTCTACGCCCTGCCCGAGACGATGAACTTCATGCTGATGTTCTACAGAAAGGATATCGTCGGCGAAATGGGCATCCCCCTGCCGGACACCTGGGACGACCTGTATTCCAGGACGATTCCCCGCCTGAAGCAAAACGGCGCTGAAATGTTCATGTACCTGGACTTCAACATGTTCCTGTTCCAGAAGGGAGGCTCCCTGTACCGGGAGGGCAACCGCCGGACGGGCCTGGACAGCGAGGAAGCCTACAACGCCTTCCTCCAGTGGACGGACAACTATACAGTCTACAAGGTAACGGCCTCGGCCAACCTGTTCAACCACTTCCGGGTGGGGGACATCCCCATCGCCATCGGCACCATGTCGGAATACCTCATGTTCCTCCACGCGGCACCCGAGCTGTTCGGCCGGTGGGACATCGCCCCGATTCCCGGTACGAAGCGGGAGGACGGGACCATCGACCGCACATCGGGCGGCGGGGTGACCTCCTCCATGATCTTCAGCCAGTCGGACGACAAGGAAGCGGCCTGGGAATTCCTGGCCTGGTGGATGTCCGACGAAACCCAGCTCCGGTACGGAACGGAGATCGAGTCCATCATCGGCCCGGAAGCCCGATGGCTGTCGGCCAATGTCGCCGCCTACCGGAACATGGCCTGGGAACCCCGGCACCTGGCGGTCATGAACGAGGCGTTCAAGTGGATCCGCAATCCGCCGAACGTCCTGGGCGGCTACTACACCGGCCGCCACCTCAATAATGCGTGGACCCGGACGGTCCTCGGCGGCATGAACGCCCGGGACTCCCTGGAAGCCGCCGTCAAGGAGATCAACCGGGAACTGGAACGCAAGAACCAGGAATACGAAAGGATCTACGGGGATGGGAAGCATGGATGAGGCAGCCACGAGCCGGATCCGTCTCCTGAACGAGCGCCATATCCGCCGGCAGAAACGCCGGACCCAGCTGACGGGCTACCTGATGCTGCTGCCCTACCTTCTCGTCTTTGTCGTCTTCATCATTATCCCGGTGATCTGGGGCCTGGTCCTGAGCCTGACCCACTACAACATCGTCCAGCCCATGCGGTGGGCCGGCCTCACGAACTACATCGAGATGTTCACCAACGACGACCTTTTCCTCACGGCCTTCCGGAACACCCTGACCTTCGCCATCATCGCCGGGCCCGTGGGGTTCCTCTCTTCCTTCCTTTTCGCCTGGGTCATCAACCAGCTGAAGTTCCGCAACGCCTTCTCCCTGGCGTTTTACGCCCCCTCCATTACCAGCGGCCTCGCCCTGTCCGTGGTATGGCTCTACCTGTTCTCGCCGGACCGGTACGGATTCGTCAACAACCTGATCATCCGGACCGGCATCATCCGGGAGCCGATCCTGTGGACCATGGATCCCGACTCCATCATGCCCCTGGTCATCCTGATATCCCTGTGGATGAGCCTGGGCGCCGGGTTCCTCACGAACCTGGCCGGCCTCAACAACATCCCCCATGACCTGTACGAGGTCGGCGCCATCGACGGCGTCCGGAACAAGTTCCAGGAACTCCTCTACATCACCCTGCCCCAGATGAAGCCCTACCTGCTGTTCAACGCCATCATGTCCACGGTGGCCGCCCTGAACGTCTCCGACCTGGCCACCGCCATCGCCGGATTCCCCAGCCCGGACTACGCCGCCCACACCATCGTCGTCCATATGAACGACTACGCCTTTACCCGCTTCGAACTGGGATACGCCTCCGGCATCGCGTTTTTCCTGTTCCTGTTCAACTTTACGCTGGGAAGGATCTTCATGAAGCTTCTCGCGTCCGACGACTAGAAGGGAGCGAACCGCATCCATGAACGGCCTGGCCAAGAGAATCCGCCGATTCCGCCGCCGATTCACCTGGGGGTGGTTCTTCACATATGCCGGCATGCTGGTCCTCGTGGGCTTCACGGCGCTGCCCCTGGTCTACATGGTGTCCACCGCCTTCAAGCCCATCGACGAGATTTTCCTCTTTCCGCCCCGGTTCTTCGTCCGCAAGCCGACCCTGTCCAATTTCGGCGATCTGGTGGCAGCCGTGGACAGCCAGGTTGTGCCGTTCCTGCGGTATGTGATCAACAGCCTTTTTACCACGATAATGACAGTGGTGCTGACCGTCACCATTACCAGCATGGGCGCCTACTCGGTGGACAAGATCAAGTTTCTTGGCCGGAAGGCCATCTTCCGCATCGTGATCCTGTCCCTGATGTTCTCTCCGCCCGCGGCCCAGATCCCGATTTACATGGCGGTCAGCCGGCTGGGGATGATCGACACCTACTGGGCCCTCATCGTGCCCAACCTGGCCACGCCCATGTATTTCTTCCTGATGAAGCAGTTCATCTCCCAGATTCCCGACTCGATCCTGGAGTCCGCCCGCATCGACGGGGCCACGGAATTCCGGACCTACCTGTCGGTGGCCATGCCCATGGCCAAGGCCGCCATCTCCACCGTCGTCGTGTTCTCCTTTACGGCCAACTGGAACAACGCCGGCGGCTCCATCATCTACATCACGAAGCAGGCCATGCGGACGCTTCCCTTCGCCATGTCCACGATCTCGGCCGGGGGCCTGGCCCGGGCCGGCGCGGCGGCGGCGGCGGTTTTCCTGACGACGCTGCCCACCATCGTGGTCTATGTCTTCATGCAGTCGCGGGTCATCAAGACGATGGCCTTCTCGGGAATCAAGGGGTAGGCGGTGGATCGGATGGGCAGGTCGCGGAAACGATGGATCATGGGCCTGGTCCTGCTGGGGATCCTGGCCGGCGCAGGGTGGCCCGCGGCCGCCATGGGCGCCTCCGACTACATCCTCGCCCCCAACGGACGGCGGGTGCCCGTGGCGAAAACCTATACCCTCGACCGGGTCCAGATCTTCTTCGGCAAGGAGGTCGGGCCGCTGGCCAGCCCCAGCCACATGGTCATCGACAGGGAGGACAACATCTACCTGGCCGACTCGGGCAACAACCGGGTCCTGAAATTCAATGCCGACTGGGAGATCCAGCTGGTCATCACCGAGGCCGACGGCCGCCCCCTGCGGAATCCCCAGGGGCTCTACGTGGATGAGTACGGCTACATCTTCATCGCCGACACGGACAACAACCGGATCGTCAACATCGCGCCCACCGGCGAATACGTGGAATCCTTCGTCAAGCCCGAGTCGGCCCTGTACGACAGCCGCTACGCCTTCCGTCCCATGCGGCTGTCCATCGACCCCGTCGGGCAGATCTACATGATCAACCTGGAGGACTACCACGGGTTCGTCATCCTGGACGCCGAGAACAACTTCCGGGGCTATGTGGCGCCCACCCGGCTCCCGTACAGCTTCCTGGACAAGCTCATCGAGTATTTCGCCACCCCCGAGCAGAAGGAGCGCCTGGCCAAGCGCATGCCCCCCATCCACTCGAGCCTCTCCATCTGCGAGCGCGGCACCATTTATTCCACCACCCGCCGGACCGGCATCGACCAGCTGAAGCGGTTTTCCAACATCGGCGTCAATATTTTCCCGAAGCAGGGGAGCAGTTTCGGCGAAACCCGGGGCGACTATGTGCTCCGGCGGTTCGGTGTGGAGGTCCTGGAACCCGATTTCGTGGACCTGGCGGTGGATCCCATGGGGGTCATCAGTTTGCTGGACCGTACCACGGGCAAGGTGTACCAGTATGACAACGACGGGATGCTGCTGGGCGTTTTCGCCGGCAAGGGCACCTGGGGCGGGAAGTTCATATCGCCCGTCAGCATCGCCCAGGACAGCCGCGGCGCCCTCCATGTCCTGGATTCCCATTCGGGCGCCATCCATGTTTTCCAGCCGACGGCCTTCATCCGGAAGGTCCACGACGCCCTGGCGCTCTACTATGCGGGAAAGTACGAGGAAGCCGTCGGACCCTGGCAGGAGATCCTGGCCATCGACCCCAATTACTCCGTGGCCCATATCGGCATGGGCAAGGCCTACATGAAGCAGGAACGGTGGCAGGAGGCCATGGACGCCTACAAGGCCGCCGACGACCGGACCGGGTACTCCGCCGCTTTCCGGGAAATCCGGAAGGCGTTCTTCCGTCAATACTTCGGCCTGCTGCTGCTGCTGGCGATGGTCCTGCTGGCGGGAGCGGCCAGGGGATTTGTCCTGCTGCGGAAGGCGCAGCGGAGCCAGGGGATCTGAGGATGGGGATGGAGTCCGTGGGAGGCAAGCCGTGAAACCACTGAAGATCGCACTGGCCGTCCTGTTCGAACCCATGCAGGGTTTCCGCATGATCCAGCGGGACCGGGACCGTTTCAGCCATCTCCCGACCCTGGTCCTGCTGTTCCTGACGGTGGCCGTCCGGGTCGCGTCCATTTTCCTGACCCACTATCCCCTGACCGAGGTGGATCCCCGGGATACCAACATCGGCCGGGAAGTGGCCAATACGATCCTGCCCCTGCTGACCTGGGTGGTCGGGTGCTACCTGGTCACGACCATCCACCAGGGGGAATCCCTGTTCCGGGAAGTCCTCCAGGCGGCGACCTACTCCATGCTGCCGTATATCCTCCTGACCGTCCCCATCGCCCTCCTGTCCAACGTCCTGGTGTCCAGCGACGTACTGGTCGGGACCATCACCTATGTCCAGGCGCTCCAGGGCTTTGTCTGGGCCTGGGTGGGCATCCTCTTCCTGGTCAGTCTCGGACAGATGAATTCCTACGGCTTCCTGGAGACCCTCCGGGTCACGATCATCACGCTGTTCACCTGCATTTTCATTTGGGCGGTCCTGACGCTGATCTATATCCTGGGGAACAACCTGTTCCGCTTCCTGTCGGATGTGGCCTACCAGTATCGAAACTACTTCTTCGGAGACTGAAAGGATTGACGATGGCCGTGGGTATGGGGAAGCGCTGGTTCAACGGAAGGCTCGCCGCCTGGGGCGTGGCCGCCTGCCTCGTCATTTCCGGAGGGCTGCTGCCGTCCTGCGGCGGGGCCCCCTCCGGGACGCCGGCTGCCCTGCCGGAAGCGGAGACGGACTGGCCCTATGACGATGCGGCGTTCGACATCCCGCTGCCGGACCTGGCCAGCGCCGACGGCTTCACCCTCGAGGGGCACCAGCTGGTGGCGGAAAACGACATCCTGGAGCTCCACTTCAACCCGGAAACTACCGGGATCGTCGTCCGGGACCGCCGCAACGGCGCCCTCTGGCATTCCCATGTCTCCGATTCCCTGTTGCCTTCGGACGGCCTCAACCGGTTCCTGAAGGATTCCTTCCAGTCCCTGCTGGTGCTGCGGTACGTGGAACTGAACCTGAACAACCTGACCACCAAGATCGAGGCCGTCCGGACCAACGAGCCCGAGGTCGCCGTCATGGGCATCGAGGACGGTCTTCGCATCCGGTACGACATGCCGGGCATCGGGGTGCGCCTTGTCCTGGAACTGGCGCTCCGGGGCGATGCCCTGGTGGCGACGATTCCGGCGGACGGGCTGCAGGAGCAGGTGGGCAATGCGGAATGGCTTGACAAGCGCCTGACGGTCATCCGGGAGTTCATGGACCTCCTGGACAGCCTCCTGTCGGAGATGAGGAAGGAATCCTCCCTGCGCCGGATCCGGCCCCGGGTCAACCAGGCCATCCGGCTGTATGCGGAGCTCGGGCAGCTGGTCGGATCCATCCGGGACGCCAGGGGGCTGGAGGACATCGCTACCCGGTCCGGCAACATCGCGGGACAGATCGCCGTCCAGATCCGGGGCGGATCCGGAATCACCGGCCTTCGCCAACTCGTGGAGACCGCGGAGGGGGTACCGGAGGATGTCCGGGACCGGATCCTGGCCAGCATCAAGGAACTGGATGCCCGGCTGAACACCTTTACCATCCTGGTGGCCCAGCTGAAAACCCTCCGGGCCGCCTCCCTGGTCGGCATCGACATCCTGCCGTATTTTGGGGCGGCCGGCGACACGGACGAGGGATACATGCTCTTCCCCGACGGCTCCGGCGCCATCGCCCGGTTCAAGGAAGACCGGCCGGTCTTCATGAACGACTACTTCAGTGCGGACGTGTACTCCGACCGTGAGGTGGACCTGGACTGGGAGCGGGTCCGGGAAGACGCGGGCATGCTGCGGACCTACCTGCCCGCCTTCGGCGTGCGCCGGAACGGCCAGGCCTACCTGGCGACCGTCTCCGGCGGGGAGGCCTACTCCACCATCAACTATTATCCCAGCGGGTACCTGGTGGGGCTGAACCGGTCCTTCACCGGATTCTACCTGCGGAACATCGTGGAGACGGCCAGCAGCGCCGGGATCTATACCGGGTTTTCCGGGCGGCGATACGAGGACAAAACCCTGCCGGTGGACAAGCAGGTCACGTACCTGTTCCTGGAGACGGACCAGGCCGATTACAGCGGCATGGCCAACCGGTACCGGGACTACCTCATGGAGCGGGACCTGCTCCGGAAGAGCCCCTTGGCCACGGACGAGCCCCCCGTGATCCTCGACCTGCTCATGGGCATGACGGAGGACCGCCTCCTGGTCGACCGGTTCATCCCCATGACGACCTTCGGCGATGCCGCCGGGATGCTGGAGGAATTGCACGCCCTTGGCGCCGGGCCGATTGTCCTGAACCTCCACGGCTGGACATCGGACGGGTTCGACCGATACCCCAGCAGCGGCCGCCCCGCTGCCCGGCTGGGCGGGGAGGCGGGCTTGCAGGCGCTCCTGGCCACCGCCGCCCGGACGGGTACCCGGGTCTACCTGCAGGACAATTACCTGGAAGCCTACAACCGGATCCGCCGGGTCGACAACAGCCAGCTGGCCTTCGGATCCGATGGACGAATCTACCGGAACACGAGCCTGACCATTAACATCCACTCCCCCGTCAGGCTCCTGGAACGGCTCCGGACCTCCATCTTCCCCCGCATGGCACCCTACGCGCCCGACGGCATTACCTACGACCGCATGGCCACCTTCCTGTTCCATGACTACCAGGAGGACAGGACCTACCAGCGGGCGGACAACCTGGGCCTCTACCAGGAGATGCTGGCCCTGTCCCGGGATACCTTCGGCGGCGCGGCGGTTGTCGGGGGCAACCTGTACGCCATGGGGCTCGCGGATTTCGCCCTGGCCATCCCGGAGGGATCCACCCGGTACCTCTACGCCGACGAGTCGGTCCCCTTCTGCCAGATGCTGCTGCACGGGAATATCCTGTATACGGCCGACATGGTCAACCAGTTTTACGACCCGGCCCGGCAGACCCTGAAAATGTTGGAATATGGCAGCACCCCCTATTTCATGCTCACGAACCTGCACCCGTCCGAACTTCGGCATACGGGATATGACGTCCTGTTCTCCTCCCGGTTCGAGGAGTGGAAGGAGACGGTCGCATCGGTCCAGGCCATGTACCGGGACCGCCTGGCGGCCGTGGGGTCGGCCCACATGACCGCCCACCAGCGCCTGTCGAAAACCCTGGTCCGGATCGGGTATTCCAACGGGACCTGGCTGTATCTCAATTACGGCGACCAGCCGGCGGAGGTCGACGGCCTCGTTGTCCCGCCGGCGGACTTTGCCGTCGTCGAAGGAGCGTGACGGCCATGCGGAAAAAGCGATTCCTGACCATGGAAAGGCGGGACAACTACAAGGGATACCTGTTCGCGGCCCCTTGGGTGGCCGGGTTCCTCCTGTTCTTCCTGTATCCCCTGTCCCAGTCCTTCCTGCTGTCCTTTTCCCAGATCCGGGACATCTCCATCTTCCAGTTCGCGTTCCAGGGGTTGAACAATTATCGGAACGCCTTCCTGCAGGACGTCAACTTCGTGCCCCTGCTGATGGGATCCATCCGGAACACCCTGCTCAACACCCCCATCGTGGTGGTGTTCTCCCTGTTCATCGCCATCCTGCTCAACCGCAACCTGCGCCTGAAAGGCCTGTATCGCATGGGGTTCCTGCTTCCTGTGCTGCTGGGGTCCGGGGCCGTCATGCAAAACCTCCGGGGCAACGCGGCGGTGGTGGACTTTACGTCCGGCATGCAGGGCGCCTCCAGCGGCATCGAGTCCGCGGACCTGACGGGCATCGGCCTGACCCAGCAGCTGACCATGATGCTGGGGCCCGTGGCCGCCGGATACCTCCAGACCGTCCTGAACCAGGTGTCGGCGATCCTCTGGATGTCCGGCATCCAGATCATCCTGTTCCTGGGCGCCCTGCAGACCATTCCCGTCGCCTACTACGAGGCCGCGCTGTGTGACGGCGCCAGCGAGTGGGAGAAGTTCTGGAAGATCACCCTGCCGCTGTCCATGCCGGTGGTGCTGCTGGTCACGATCTACACCATCATCGACTACTTCACCCACATGGACAACAGCGTCATGGTCTACATCATCCAGGTGTCCTTCGCGGACTTCAACCTGGCGTACGGCAGCGCCCTCAGCTGGATCTACTTCCTGTTCGTGAGCCTGTTCGTCGCCGCGGCCTTCCTGCTGATGCGCCGGCACGTCTTCTACATGGGAGACAAGTAGGGAATGGGAGGGGAAGGCATGCGCCGACCGACCGCCACGGGAATCCGCCTGAGGTCCCGGCTCCCGGACCGGGAGTCCATCGGGAATGCGTACCAGTCCGCCCGCAAGCATGCGGGGCGGATCCTCCTGACCGGCGCCATTTATGTGCTCCTGACGGAATTCGTCTTCGTCTTCGTCTTTCCCTACCTCTTCCTGTTCATCAACTCCCTGAAATACGACTTCGACCTGCGCAACATCAATACCCAATGGATCATCACCCGCCTCAACACGTTCAATTATGCGGAAGCCTTCGCCCGGATGAACTACCTGGAGGGCCTGCGCAACAACCTGGTGGTGGCCCTGGGCAGCATGGCGGGCCATGTCCTGTCCTGCTCCCTGATCGCTTACGGCCTGGCCCGCTTCCGGTTCCCCGGCCGAAACCTGATGTTCATGGCCATCCTCCTGACCATCATCATCCCGCCCCAGGTCCTGCTGATCCCCCTTTATATCCAGTACGCCCGGATCAACTGGGTCGGCACCTTCCTGCCCATCCTGGTGCCCACCTTCGTGGGGTTCGGCCTCAAGGGCGGCCTGTTCATCTTCATCTTCCGCCAGTTCCTCAAGGGGCTGCCCCATTCCTACGAGGAAGCGGCGAAGATCGAGGGGGCCGGCTACTTCAGCATCTTTTTCCGGATCATCATCCCCATGGCCCGGACCAGCATCCTGGTGGTGGCGATCCTCTCCACCATCTGGCACTGGAACGACTACTTCGAGCCCACCATTTTCCTCAACCGTTCCACGACGCTGCTGTTCCAGCGCCTGGGAACCATCAGTTACTGGCAGGGCGTCATGACGCCCACCGGCGCGTACATCAACCCCATCATGCTCGCGGCCATCGTCATGGTTACCATCCCGCTTCTCCTGATCTATTTCATCTTCCAGCGACACTTCATCAGGGGAATCGAGTTTTCGGGACTGGCGAACTAGGCGATCTGATCCCATGGAGGAAGGAGGGCAGCGGATCCACGTTCCGACGGCACGCGAAAGCTACCTGTTCTTGCCATCATCAAGTAGGAGGAAGACACGATGAAGAAACGGAATTTCCTGATCGCCCTCGTCCTGACGGCAGCCATCGCCCTTCTGGCCACCGGCTGCGAAATCGCGTACCTGGACTCGACGCTGGAGATCACGTCCGCGGAAGGCGCCGGGACCCGGACCTTCCGCATCGAGATCAAGCGGGACCACATTCACACCCAGGACAAAATCGATGCCAACGACGTCAACTCCCGCTTCTTCCCCAAGGGAACGGCCCCCATCGAGGGGTGGGCCCAGGAACGGGTTCCCGCCGGGTTCACCGTGGATTACGAGGAGCAGGCGGATTACTGGATCTATACCGTCCGCTTCGACTTCAGCGACATCGATGACTACAACGCCAAGATGCAGGCCCTGATGGACGAAGGGGACTACCTGGATTACATCTACGAGCCCGCGACCCTGGTCGCCACCGAGGCCACAGGCGGCCACAACGTGACCTTCAAGGAACTGGAGATCACCATCAAGTACAGCATCCTGAAGCTGGTCCGCCTCCTCAACGACGACGAGGAGTACTTCGCCGACAGGGCCATTTGGGGCGGCAGCAGCATCGACCCGGAATCCAACTACGATTCCCGCAGCGTAACCGTCAAGATCGGGGAGACCTCCGAGACGGTCCAGTATGGCACCGACGCCGGCAATGAACTCGACGAGAGTGCGTACCTGGAAGTCTCCGGTTTCCTCCCCGAGGGAGCCGAGGCCACCGAGCCGCCCGTCAGCGAGTCTCCGCCCACGGGTGATTCCACGAACATCGCGGTCATGGCGGCCGCCCTGGGGGCCCTGGCGATCCTGGCCCTCACAGCCGTCCGCAGGACAGGCAAGTCCCGCTGATCCGTGCCCGCCGGGCGACAGGGCGGCCTGCAGGTCGCCCTGTCGCCTGCAGCATGGTCCATCCGAGAAGGGAGAATACGCCGATGAAGAAAAGCCTGTTGGCCATGCTGCTGGCCCTGGCGCTGCTGGTTCCGATGGCCGCCTGTGACGGGACCACAGGTCCGGACCCGACCCAGACCCCGGTTCCCACCGAGGCGCCAAGTCCCACCGTCGATCCGCTGATCCCGGCCAGCAATAAAATTGTGACCTGGATCTGGAATACGGAAGAGAACCTGCTGATGATCGACAAGTTCGTCCAGGGAAATCCCGAATTCGAGATCGATTCGTCGATCAGCACCGCCGGGGTTTGGGACGACAGGTCCACCGACCTGCCCCGGCTCGCGGCCGCTGTGGCCTCGGGGACCGGCCCCGACCTGTTCATGACCTGGAACGCAACGGCCGCCTACTATTCCGACCTCTTCATGCCCCTCCAGGAGTACTTCGACCTGGATCCCGAATTCGACCCGGAGGACTTCGATCCCCAGGCCTTCACCCTGGCGACCTTCAATGACCAGATCTACTTTGTCCCCATGCAATACAGCGCCCACATTTTCGCCTGGAGCAAGGACCTGTTCGAGAAGGCCGGCATGGACCCGGAGGTTCCGCCCACGAACTGGACCGAATTCATGGATTTCGCCCGCCGGGCCACCATTAAACGCCCCAGCGGCCGGGTGGACAGCATCGGCACGGAACAGGTGAACTTCGCCGCCGACATCTGGCACATCGTGACCACGGGGGAGACCTTCGTGGACAGGACGGGACTGAAGTTCAACTGGAACCGGCCCAGCTACGTGGAGCTCTTCGAGTTCCAGCGATCCATTGCGGACACGTATGGCGGCAACGAGGTCATCGGCTCCACCGACAACTACAACTTCCTCTTCTACCATAATGCCGCCATGAGCTCCTACCTGCCGGGCTGGGCCCTGCGGACCGTGGCCAAGCTGTTCGACACGGAAGTCGGCATTTCGCGGATTCCCATGAAGGATGACCAGACAGAATACAAGTGCTCCTTCGAGATCGGGACCGCCCTGTGCATTCCCCGGAGCGCGGCCAATCCGCAAGGCGCCTGGAAGCTCCTCAAGTCCCTCTCCACCGAGGGGGTCATCGCCCAGGAGCTGAAGAACTACGAACTGAACCCGGTCAACTATGCCCCGGAGTATATCTTCCATACGGAAACCCGGGAAGAGTTCTATACGACCTTCGAACCGCTCCTGTCCGAGGACCTGATGGCGCGGATCAAGCAGCGGGATGTCCTGATGCTGGAGGCCAATGCCCCGTACTACAAGTCGCCGATCCACGACGAGGTCATCGCATATTACATTGAAAACCGGCTGAAGATGTTCAAGTTCGAGATCACGCCCCAGGACCTGGCCATCCGGATGCAGGAGTTTTCCGACAGCCTGATCGCCGAGTTCATCGAGCGCAAGGAAGCCGAGGGGTGGACCTTCGACGATGTGAAGGGCGGCATCCCGCCCCAGAGATGACAATCCGCCACGGCGGCGCCGGTCCGGGCTTCGGGTCCGGGCCGGCGTCCCGTACGACAGGAGGATGGATATGAAGATGCTGCGCGTCGCGGCCCTGTGCCTGGCGATCTCCCTGGTCCTGTCCGTTGCGGCCTGCGGCGCCCCGACCGGGCCGGAGACCACCCCGACCCCTGCTGCAACGGTGCCCCCCTCGCCCACGGCAGACCCCCTGGAGCCGAAAAGCAAGAAGATCGTCACCTGGCTGTGGAATATCGAGAGTTACTTGTTCAAGGTGGACGAGTTTGTCCGGAACAACCCGGGGTTCGAGGTCGACACGTCGGTGGGCATCTCGGGCGTCTGGGACGACCACAGCACCGACATGCCGCGGCTGGCCGCCGCCATTGCATCGGGGACCGGGCCGGACCTGGTCCTTGGCTGGAACAACATCGAGGCGTATTACACGGACCTGTTCCAGCCGATACAGCGGTTCTTCGACCTGGACCCGGACATGGATCCGGAGGATTTCGATGCCAACGCCTTCACCCTGGGTACCTTCAGTGACCAGATTTTCTTCATGCCCGACAATTACCAGGCCCACATGTTTGCCTGGAGCAAGGACCTGTTCGAGAAGGCCGGCATGGACCCGGACGTTCCCCCCGCCACCTGGTCGGAGTACCTCGACTTCGCCCGCCGGGCCACCATCAAGCGGCCCAGCGGCCGGATCGACTCCATCGGGGCGGAGCAGCGGACGTTTCCCCTGGACATGTGGCACATCGTCGCCTACGGGGAGACCTTCGTGGACAGGACGGGCCTGAAGTTCAACTGGAACCGGCCCAGCTATGTCGAACTCCTCGAGTACGCCCGGTCCATCGAAGACACATACGGCGGCAACGAGCTGCTGGGCGATACCCCCTACAATTTCCTCTTCTACAAGAATGTGGCCATGATGCCCTATATCGGCGGAGGCGGCCTGCAAACCATCGCGGAGATCTGGGACACGGAGATCGGCTTCTCGCGTATCCCCGTCCCTGACGGCGCCACGGAACGGCACACCTCCTATGAGGTGCTGCTCTCGTACGGGATCCCCAAGGCGGCCTCCAATCCCGAGGGAGCCTGGGCCCTGCTGAAGTCCCTGTCGACGGAAGGCGTCCTGGCCCTGGAGGCCAGGAGCTACGAAGCAAACCCGGTCCAGTACGCCCCCAGTTATATTTTCCACACGGAGACCCGGGACAGGTTCTACACGTCCTTCGAGTCGCTCCTGCCCGAGGCCCTGATGGAGCGGGCCAAGGTGCGGGACGCCCTGATGCTGGAGGCCGATTCGGCCTACTACCGGTCCCCGGTCCACGACGCCATGATCGCCTACTACTATGAACAGCTCACGGAGTTTTTCGCCTACCGGATCACGGCCCAGGACATGGTGGAGCGGATGCAGTCCTATTCGGACAGCCTGATTGCCGAGTTCATCGAGCGCAAGGAAGCCGAGGGATGGACCTTCGACGACGAGAAGGGCGGCATTCCGCCCCAGGCAGGATGACAGGGCCCCGCCGCAACCGCTCGAGGCCATGGTATCCGGACAGCCGGCAGGGCGTGGAAGACGAAGGAGAGACACAATGCATCGGACATGCGTGACCTGGATCCTGGCAGCCCTGCTCTGTATCGGGCTTGTCGGATGCGGGTCGGCGTCCCCCACGCCCCCGGCCCCGACCCCCACCCCCGACCCCACCCCCGATCCGGCGGCATCCCCGTCCCCCGCCATGCCCGCCGTCCCGCAGGCTTTCGCCATCCGGGTCGTGGACGCCGACACCGGGCGGGGCGTCCCGCTGGTCGAATTGAAAACGTCCAACAATATCCTGTACTACACGGACAGCAATGGATACATCGCGTTCCAGGAGCCCGGCCTCATGGACCAGGACGTGTTCTTCCAGGTCACGAGCCACGGGTACAGCTATCCCAAGGATATGTTCAACCTGCCTTCCGTCACCATCCGCGTCTATCCGGGCGGGGAGAAGGTGCTCCGGATCCACCGGGACAACATCGCGGAGCGGCTGTACCGGCTGACGGGACAGGGCATCTATCGGGACAGCGTCCTGCTCGGGAAGCCCGTCCCGATCCGGGATCCCCTGCTGAACGCCAGGGTCGCGGGGCAGGATTCCACCCATGCCATCGTCTACCGGGACAAGCTCTTCTGGATCTGGGGCGACACGACCCCGGTCTTCCATCTCCTCGGCAATTTCCGCGTCACGGCGGCCACCTCGGCCCTGCCCGGCCAGGGAGGCCTTCCGCCGGAAACGGGGGTGGACTACACCTACTTCACCCGCCCCGACGGCTTTGCGAAGCAGATGGTGCCCGTCCTGCCCGGGGACCCGAACCTGGTGTGGATCGGCAGCCTGATGACCGCGGAGGACGACAGCGGGGCGGAGCGGCTCTTCTGCAGCTACACCACCCTCCACGGCCTCGGGAAGGACGTGGAGGCGGGGGTGATGGCCTACAACGACGAAGCCATGGAATTCGACGAGCGGTACCCCTTCGACATGTCGGAAGACTGGAAGCTTCCCCGGGGATCCGCGACCCGGTACGAGGACGGCGGGACGGCCTACTGGATCTTTTCCCATCCCTGGTCCGTGGTCCGGGTGGAGGACGACATCGATGCCATCACCGACCAGGGCCGCTACGAGTACTTCACGTGCCTGGAGCCGGGCGCCCGCTACGAGGGCCGGAATTCCCGGGTCGAGCGGAACGGGGAGGGCCAGGTGGTCTGGGGCTGGAAGAAGGACACCCAGGTCCTGGCCCAGGACCAGGAACTGATCCTTGTCCGGAACGGCCTCCTGTCGGAAGAAGAGGCCCGCTTCCAGCTGCGGGACGCGGATTCGGGGAAACCCGTGAAGTACCATGCGGGCAGCATCCGCTGGAACGACTACCGGGGCAAGTGGATCCTCATCGGCAACCAGGCGGGGGGCGACAGCTCGTTCCTGGGCGAGGTCTGGTTCGCCGAGGCCGACGATCCCACGGGGCCCTGGGGGCCGGCGAAGAAGATCCTGACCCATACGAAATACAGCCTGTACAATCCCATCCACCATCCCTTCTTCGACCAGGAGGGCGGACGCATCATCTACTTCGAAGGAACCTATTCCACCATGTTCGAGGGATCTCCCGCCACGCCCTGGTATGACTACAACCAGGTCCTGTATCGGCTGGACCTGGGAGACGACCGGCTCATGTTCGGGGACCCGCCGCCGGGCTGACGGACCGACCGATGAGCGGAATGCGGAATGAAGAAGAGCACGATGGATCGCGTGAAGGATCGCGTGAAGGATAGCATGAAGGAAGGGCCTGCCGTGGAAACCTCCGCCAGGACGATCCCGAAATACCAGGACGTCAAGGAGTATCTCCTGTCCGCCATCCGGCAGGGGGACCTGGACGTGGGACAGCGGATTCCCAGCGAGAAACAGCTCATGGGCCTGTTTGGCGTCAGCTCCATTACAGTCCGGCGAGCCATGGGCGAGTTGGCGGCGGAGGGGATCCTGCGGCGGATCAAGGGGAAAGGCAGTTATGTGGCGCACCCGGGAGCCTTTCCGCAGGGCCGGGCAAGAGGTTCCGGCCTGGTGGCGTTCGTCATCGCCACGGCCCATGACCTGGACAGCTCCTATCTCCAGATCATCAAGGGCATCCAATCCTTTCTGTCGCCCCGGCAGTACTCGCTCCTGGTCGAGTACACCGACGAGGACCCGGTAAAGGAACGGGACATCATCGGCCGACTCCTGCAGAGCGACATTGCCGGCCTCCTGATCTTCCCGGCGGAGCCCCGGTCCAATACGGACCTGTTCGCCACGCTGCGGCGGGAGGGGGTCCCCTTCGTCATCCTGGACCGGGCGGCGCCCAACTTCCCCGTCAACCATGTCACCAGCAACAACCATGAAGGGGCCTATGTCGCCACGGAACACCTGATCGGACTTGGGCACACCCGGATCGCGTTCATCGGGTCCCATTTCCTCCTCAGCTCCGTCCAGGAGCGGTATCATGGGTATTGCGACGCCCTGGCCATGGCCGGCATTCCCTTCCGCGAGGAACTGGTCCACCGGGATCACACGCCGGATGGAGCCACCCTGGCCCGCCGGATCCGGGAAGGAGACGTGACCGCCATTCTCGCTGCCAACGACCTGAAGGCCCTGGAGATCATGGGCGTCCTGCGGCAGCAGGATATCGACATTCCCGGGCAGGTCTCCCTCGTCGGGTATGATGACTTCGAGGCCTGCAGCTTCGCCAATATCCCGCTCAGCACGGTCCGGCAGGATTTCGAGCTCATGGGATCGGAATCCGCGAAGCTGCTGGTTCGCAGCATCCGTCACCGGGAAGTCGGCTGCCGGCGGATCATGCTCCCGACGAAACTGGTCCTGCGCCGGTCCACCGGTCCGTGCCCCCGAGGGGGCGGGATACCCGGCCGGGACAGAGAGGAACCCATCCATGCATGAGGCAGCCAACCGGCCCAAGGCCGGCGATCCCATCCAGCCTGTCGTCGCCACCGCCGTCCGGACCGGCCCCGGCTTCTGCGCCGCCAATCTCGCCAACGGGTTCGGCCTGGACATCGGCGAGGACGGAACCCTCGGCCACGACAACCATTCCCTGGGCGCTACCATGTGGGAGAGCGCCCCGTCCCCCGACGCGGTTCGTCTGGAGTTCGACCTGGGCGGTGTCTACCCCCTGGGGTCCATTCTCGTCTGGAACTACAATCGTTGGGATCCGAAGCAACCGGACCGGCCCTATGTCCGCCGGGGGCTCCGGGACATCCGGATTTCCCTGTCCGTGGACCGGGAGACCTGGACCGAGCTGCAGGGGGAGGGCCATCCCTATCGGCTGGCCATGGCCGACGGGTCTCCCCATGCCCCCCCGACGGGCCTGGTCGGTGGGCCGGACGGCGCCATTCCCTGCAGCGATGCCATGGCCCGCCATGTCCGCCTGGAGGCCTCCCCGGTTGCAGGCGTGGGGAACTGGGGCGGGCTCGACGGCCGGGAGGCGGTGTTCGGCCTTTCAGCCGTCCGGTTCCTGGCCGGACGGGGGTACCGGGTCGAAGCGGCCCCCGAATGGACCGCCCTGTTCCACCGGACGGACGGCTGGACCGGCGCGGACGCCTCCTATTCCATTCCGCTCTCCGGTGACGAGCGTACGGGAACAGCCGGCATGACCCGGACCCTGTTCTCCTTCGGCGACACCTTCATCGGACGGGTGGATCCGGCCACCGGCCACCGGGACAAGACCACCGTCATGGTGAACAACTCCCTGGCCCTCCTGGATGGCGGCGCACCCGACCCGGGACGCTTGGCCTTTTTCTGGGGACGGGACGGTGCCACCGGCGGGAAAGCCGTCTTTGTGCCGGAACCGGAGGCGAGCGGGTACTATTACTGGGCCCAGGACGGTCTCGTCGTGGACGGCCGCCTCCTGCTGTTCGCCCTGAGGACCCGGGAGAATCCGGACGGGGCCGAGGGATTCGGATTTGTCGTGGACGGGGCGGACCTCCTGGAAGTGCCCCTGGGCAGCCATGGACCGGAGCTCGGCCGGATGACCCGGCATCGGACCCCCCTGGGTTTCCGGACAGCGGACGGACAGGAGGAAACCTTCCTGTGCGGTGCCGTCATGGACATGAGCCACCGCGCCGTGGGCGAATCCGGAGACGGGTATGTCTATGTGTATGGCACCCGGCGGGCCGGACCCCGGCGGGGACTCGCCGTCGGGCGGGTCCTGCCGGAAGATTTCCTCGCCTTCGACCGCTGGACGTTCTATGATGGTGCCGGCTGGTCGCCAGCCATCCGGGACTGCGCCGTGCAGGTCGCGGACATGGCCTGCGAGTTCAGCGTCACCCCGATCCTGGAAGGGCTCCACCGGGGACGGTTCCTCCTTGTGTATACGCCCGGCAGCATGGGCCGACAGGTCGCCTGCCGACTGTCGGACGCGCCGGAAGGACCCTTTGGGCCGCCTGTCGTCCTGTTCCACACCCCCGAGCCGGACGAAGGCCGATGCATCTACACGTACAACGCCAAGGCCCACCCGCACCTGTCCGAGCCCGGTACCCTGCTGGTGAGCTATAACGTCAACGCCTCCAGCTGGAAGGCCCATTTCGAGGACGGCGGGATCTACAGAACCCGGTGGATCCGATTGTGCGACACGACCGTGTGAGGCCCCGACGGGGCCGGGTCCGGTTTCCGGGGCCCCTGATTGTCCTGGTCCTGGGCATGGCACTGCCACTGGCCGGCTGTGGGGTCACCCGCCTCGCCCTGGCTGCGGGCGGCAGTCCCGGTGCCGAACCGCCGACCATGGTTCCCCTCCACATCCGCAATCCCATCCTGGACACCGGCGCCGATCCCTGGGCCATCCGGTACGACGGATGGTACTACTATACCCACACCACCGGGTCCGATATCACCCTCTGGCGGTCGGAAAGCCTTTCGGGCATCGGGACCGGCCATCGGAAAACCGTCTGGACGCCGCCTCCCGGCACCGCGTACAGCCATGACCTGTGGGCGCCGAAAATCCTGCGGTTCGACGACCGGTGGTCCATCTACTTCGCCGCCGGCTCCGGCTCCACCGAGCCGCGGTTCGCCGACCAGCGGATCTGGGTACTGGAGAGCCGCACCGACGATCCCTTCGGGGCGTATGACCTGGTCGGGAAGATCGCCGCCGACACGGACCGGTGGGCCATCGACGGGGATGTCCTGGTCCTGGGCGACCGACGGTATTTCGCCTGGTCCGGATGGCCGGGAGACGAGAACCTCCGCCAGGTTCTCTACATCGCCGAAATGGAGACACCCTGGTCCATTGTCGGCGACAGGGTCCTGCTGTCCGAACCGACCTTCCCGTGGGAGCGGCGCGGCGGGCCCCCGTACATCAACGAAGGCGTCCGTTTCCTGAAGCACCGGGAAGCGGTGCATCTCGTCTATTCCGCCAGCGGCAGCTGGACCGACCAGTACTGCCTGGGCCTGCTGACCTATGACGGAAGGGGGGATGTCCTGGACCCTGCCAGCTGGTCCAAGTCGGACCGGCCGGTCTTCGAGGGCGGCAACGGCGTCGTGGCCCCGGGGCATGCATCCTTTGTCCTGTCGCCCGATGGCTTGGAGGACTGGATCGTGTTCCACAGCGCCCGGCAGCCGGGGTCCGGCTGGGATCGCGTCATCCGGATCCAGCCCTTCCACTGGTCGGACGCGGATGTTCCGCAGTTCGGTTCGCCGTTGGCGCCGGACGCAGGGTGCCCGCTGCCATCGGGAGATCTTTCGGTATATCCCCTGCTGGATCCCATTCCGGCCGACCGTCCGGTGCAGATCCGCTCCCGCTTCCAGTCCCTGGCCCTGGTCATGGAGACGGCCGCCGACACCGGGCGGGCCGTCCTGGAGACGCCATCCCCGGAGGCTTCCCCGACGGGGCCGGCCGGCTGGGTCCTGCGGGTCCGTCCGGACGGAACCGCCTCCCTGGAATCAACCGCGAAGGGCCGGCCGCTGGACGCAGATATCCAGGGAAACCGCCCGATCCTCGCCGAAGCCGGCGCACCGGCGTCCTGGCGCGTATTCGTCCATCCGGAGGGGTACTTCCAGTTCCGGCACGAGGCGACAGGCCTCCTGCTGGCCGCAGGCCCGGCGGGCGCCGACGGGCGACGGGCCGCGATCCTGTCGACGGATGGCAACGCAGTCTCCACCTTCTGGGCGGTGACCGCCCTGTCCGCCTGGCCGACGGCCACGGAACCCGCCGGGCCGACCCCGGAGACCTCGCCGGAACCGCCTGCATCCCCGTCGCCATCCTTTGCTCCCCTTTCCCCATCCGGCGGGGAGACGGGGGAGCCGACCGCCAGTGCCGGGCCGACAACCAGCGCCGGACCAACGGGCAGCACCGGACCGACGGACAGCACCGGACCGACGGACAGCAATGTGCCGACGGATGCGTCGGGAGGCGTTCCCGGCCGCATCTCCGGCGGACGCCTGCTCCTGGCCCTGTTCCTTCTCGTCTTTTCCGCCATCCTGGCCGGGCTGGGATGGTCCTGGCGGCGGGCACGCCGCGGAACCGGACGCTCCGGGTGAGGAGGTTGCCATGATGTTCGAACGCGAACGGGCCCAGGCAGCACTGGGCGACCTGGCCCGGTCCAGGATGCCGGATCCCTCGGCCATCGGGCCGATCCGGATGAAGGCCGGACGCTACCGGACCCCGGAGGAGGCCGAAGCCGCTGCCGAGCCCTGGCAGGTGTACCGGCCGGGACAGGGATGGGGCGGATTGGACTGCCATGCGTGGTTCTCCGCGGACCTGCGGATGCCCGCGTCCTTCCCGGGCGGAACGGTCCTGCTCCGGGTCGAGTCCGGACAGGGAGGATGGGACGCCATCAATCCCCAGTTTCTCCTGTTCCTGGACGGGGAGACGGCCCAGGGACTGGACGTAAACCACACGGAACACATCCTGCAGGACCTTCCCGCAGGGGAGAGAACCATTCGGATCGACCTGCAGGCTTACAGCGGCAGGACGACAGCACGCTGCGACCTGGCGATGTCCTGGGGGCTCTTCGCGGCCGAGGCCGACCGTCTTGCCCTGGACCTCTCGGTCGCCGTGGAACTGCTGGACCTGCAGGACCCGGA